>WQWL01000040.1 GCA_009785345.1 Oscillospiraceae bacterium | reverse complement strand
GGCTGACTGCAACACCGAAAGATGAAGTCGGAAAAGATACTTATGCCATATTTGACCTTGAGCCCGGTGTGCCAACATATGGTTATGAGCTCTCACAGGCTGTTCAAGATGGATATTTAGTGGACTATAAAACAGTTGAAAGCAAACTCAAATTCATGACAGAGGGCATCACATATGATGAGCTGACTGCCGATGAAAAGGACGCCTATGAGGAAACATTTACTGACGAAGACGGTAATGTGCCGATCGCTATAGATTCTACAGCTCTCAATGAGTGGCTCTTTAATCACGACACCATCAAGAAAGCGTTGCATATTTTGATGGAACACGGTCAACGTATAGAATATGGTTCAAAAATTGGAAAGACGATAATATTTGCTAAAAATCACAATCATGCCGAGAAAATCCGAGAGGTTTGGAATCAGGAGTTTCCCGATTACCCAAGTCACTATTGCCGAGTAATAGATAATTATGTTGAATACGCTCAAAGTTTAATTGATGATTTTTCAGACTCGCAAAAATATCCACAAATCGCTGTTTCTGTCGATATGCTAGACACGGGAATTGATGTGCCTGAAATTCTCAATCTGGTTTTCTTTAAGAAAGTATTTAGTCGTGCAAAATTCTGGCAAATGATAGGGCGTGGCACAAGACTTTGCCCGGACCTAATTGATGGCGAGGATAAGGAACTATTTTATATTTTTGACCTTTGTGGTAACTTTGAATTTTTCAGACTAAGTGCAAAAGGTAAAGAAGCAGGAATCGTAGTTACATTGCAAGAACGCATATTCAACACCAAAGTGGAAATGGCATATAAATTGCAAGAACTCGACTACCAAACTGATGAACTGAAACAGTTTCGTGCCGAAATAGTGCAAGACTTAGTTGCAAAGATTGGAAATCTCAATCGAGATAATTTTGCCATAAAGCAGCATCTTGAAGTAATTGACAAGTTTCAAAGTGCCGAAGATTTTCAAGGGCTGACTTATGGGTGTACACAACAAGTTGCAGAACATATCGCACCATATACATCGCCGGAAAAGGACGAGATTTCTGCTGTGCGTTTTTATGTTGATGTATCAGATTCAGCTTGCCATATTGGCTATTAAGCCATATACAAAAGCAAAAAACGATCTTATAAAAAGAGCTTCAGAGTTATCAAAACGCGCAACTGTTCCTGCAATTGCAAAGCAAAGCGAGCTCATAAAGCAATTATTGGCCAATACGGACTCCCTAGAGCGTGCAGGAGTTGCAGATTACGAACAAATACGCATAAAGCTGCGTGATTTGATTAAGTTTATTCCACTTAATGAACGCGAGCCATATAATACTAATTTTACAGATGATATTTTGTCGATCGAGTGGAATGATTCGCAACTTGATAATGATGATCTCGCTAATTATAAGAAGAAAGTCAACTACTATATTTCACAAAATCAGGATATTCCATCAATCGCTAAATTAAAAAGTAATATACCGCTAAACTACGAAGATGTTCAAGAGCTAGAGGATATTCTTTGGAATGAGCTTGGCACAAAGGAGCAGTATGATGCACAATACGGAGAAATTTCGATGGGTGTACTGGTGCGTTCTATTGTTGGGCTAAGTCAAAAAGCAGCGAACGATGCATTTTCAGCATTTCTCAATGACGCAAAGCTAGACAGCCGACAAATGCACTTCGTCAAGCAAGTTGTAAACTATATTGTGAAAAATGGCGTAATGAAAGACTATGCAATTCTTCAAGAAAGCCCGTTTTCTGATCAGGGAAGTATTGCTGAAATCTTTGTTGATACAACGATGTTTGCGAGATTGCGGACGGTGATTGATGGGATAAATAAGAATGCTGCATAGTGGTTTGATGTTCTTCTTCCTGTAAGTCAATCTATGGCCGAACTATTTCCATTTTGGAAATAGTTCGAAGCAAAACGTATATTAAGGACACCGCCCATGAACCAACACCATCAATCAGTGGTCAATCAAGTGCAGAGCCTGCTGCTGTCAGACGAAAATAAGCCCGAATGGGTTAACCGCTACAGCGGCTACGCAGACGCAATAATAGCAAACCTTGATTCTATCAAGGGGAACCGCCGACGTTTGCGCGAATGGGCACCGCTCAAGTTCTACTTGAACATAACAAACGCAAAAAAGGCAAAGCGTACGGTGCGATTTGATGTGCGTTATCTTGGTCAAACGGTTGCTGAACTAATAAGCAATACTGATGGTGTTACTTTATCAACAAAAGCAACAAAAGATTACGAGAGCACCAATCTTAGAGACTTCGATTGCGATATAAAATTGAGGAATGCGCCATGGGTTGGGAAAGAGGCTGCAGCTTTTAGGGCGTTTTTCAAAAACAGAAACCCTATGCGTAACAATACAGAAACGAACAAAAGTAATGAAGAGCACAGGGTTGAAAGCCTTTTGCTGTCGGAGTTTTCAAAAAGCGAAGAGAAAACGCTACCAAACATTAAGCCGGTGATGATAGAAGGGCTACGCTTTCCTATGCCAACACCAATTGGTGCAAGTAAATTCGGCAAAACTAAATACGCAAAGCAAGGCAGCGGTGGCATTGACATTCTTGCACGAGTAGGAACAGGCGGTAGAGCCACCTATTTATGCGTTATTGAGCTTAAGGATGAAAACAAACCATCAGAGCCGGCATCTCACGCCATTGAGCAAGCACTTAAATATGCTATATTTATACGCGAACTGCTCCGGAGCAACGCAGGAGCCGATTGGTGGAAGCTTTTCGGTCTTGGTGGTTCTATTCCTGCAAAACTGACCATTCATGCGGTATGCGCAATGCCTCACATTGAAAATGTAGACACCTCGTTTGCCGGAGAAATAGTGCAAGTCGGGGATGATGAGATTCAACTTGACTACATCTACTTCACGGAACAAGGGAATGAAATAATAGATATTAAAACATCACTGTCCTATGGTAAGCAGGCAGAAGTGTCGGTGTGAGGAAGCAGCATGAAAACATATGAATTTGACGCAATTATCCGCAAAGTGCCGGATATTGATGGTGCGTATGTCGAGTTTCCATATGACCTCAAAACTGAGTTCGGAAAAGGGCGTGTCAAAGTGCACGCAACTTTTGATGGAGTGCCATATGATGGAAGTATTGTCAATATGGGTATAAAGAACACTGATGGCTCGATCTGCTACATAATCGGAGTTCGCAAAGATATACGTGTAAAAATTGGAAAACAAGCAGGCGAGACGCTAAGAGTTACTGTAACTGAGAGAATTTAGATGATTCTGGCAAAAGCATATAAGCAACGCAACTTGACAAGAAATAATGCGAAAATTACAAACACAATTCATTCAGAAATGTGTAAATTTATAGCTTTAAATGTATAGACAATCTTCTGTCTGGCATGGTACGATATGCATAGTAAATTAAGAGTCAGGAGAAGAATCAGTTGTTTCCATTTTGGAAATAACTGCAGATGATAACAAAAATTACAAAACTAAACTATACAACCTCGACGCTATCATCTCCGTTGGATATCGTGTAAACTCACTTAAAGCGACGCGCTTTCGCCAGTGGGCAACTAAAGTATTGCGTGAATTTATGACAGCTGAAAAAACCCACATAACTGGAACTTTTATGGTTATCATAGCGTCTTAAATATTCAGAACACGAATCCACACACATTCACACTCGGGAGAAAGGAATTAAATTCATGAAAAAGATGCTTAGTATTACCCTTGTATTGTTGCTCATTCTAATGACAACCGTTGCTTGCGATATAATGTTTGCTGCTATGGATTATGCCGCTGACTACGGGGAGACGGATGAAACGTACCCGAACGGCACTGATGAATATGAAGATTATGATTACCTTGAATATGACCAAAGTTATGAGGAAGAAGAAACATCTATATATTACAATGATAATTATAATGACGAGATACAATATACTCCGGATGTTGTTACAGTATATTTGCACAGCAATCACATAACAAACGAGCGTCTGGCGGAAATGGTGGAAAGCGGTGAAATACCTGCAGAAGTTACACATCTGGTTTTGGCATCCAATTATATTACCAACCTTTCACCGCTCAGTAGCCTTACAAACTTAGTTGATCTCAACCTCTGGGGCAACGAAATTACTGACCTTTCACCACTTAGCAATCTCACAAATATAACACATCTCAACTTATGGGGTAACCAGTTTTATGATTTGTCGCCTATCGCAAACCTTACAAATTTAGTCGACCTGGCTGTTGGCGACAATCTTAATTTCAACGGAGATCTTTCGGTTCTGAGAAACTTCACAAAGCTAACCCGCCTCGGCTTGGGGGATACCTGGGGGGCACGAATGGATTTTTCTCCCATTGGAATGCTGGTGAATTTAGAGGAACTTCAACTATGGGGGGCGATCAGCTTAGATGATCTTTCAATTTTTAACAATCTTGAAAATTTAAGGCATTTAACCATACATGCCTCTAGTGTTAATGACTTTTCACCCATCAGCAATTTGACTAACTTGACGCGCCTTGATTTACAACAAAACCGGATAAACGATATTTCGCAGATTAATTTTGGTAGACTGACAAATCTGACAGATCTGTTCTTGTGGAGTAATCAAATCACCGATATTACGCCGTTAAGCGAGCTTACAAATTTGACTTTTTTGGCGTTGAACGATAATCAAATTAGCGATGTTTCACCATTAAAAGGATTAACTGGACTGAGAAGTTTGCAGCTTGATGATAACAGACTCAGCTCTGAACAAATCGATGAGCTTCGTATTGCTCTGCCGAACTGTGATATGGGCACGACGACGTTCTTAATTGATGCTGATGGAGGATCAATCATAATCGAATTTGATGATTAGAGATATTTGTTTCTGACAGCATATCGGAATAACCAAACGCAATCCAAGTCATATTAAAGTATGATATAATCAGATTATAGAGTTGCCTTAACCATTTTAATGGGCTTGGGGATCGGGACTGGGCGTTATGCTCAGTCCTTTCCTTTTACTTTCCACCTGACACTAATCACTAACAGGAATCATTGAATCTTTGCGAGCGTGCGTTGGAATTATTAATGTGGTATACTGTAACGCATGAATTAAGATACGCCAAGGGAGTACATCATGAAAGAAACATTTGTTTCAAAGATTTTCAAAAAACTATTACCATATTTCCTATTTGCAGTAGCGATTATATTAGTATATCGGCTTTCAGAGGGATTAGGATATTTTGCAGGCTTTCTAGGAACCGCATGGGGTGTCCTATCCCCGTTCTTCTATGGCTTTATATTGGCATATATAATAAACATGCCCATCAGCGGCATGCAAAAGCTTTTAGTAAAAACAGGACTCCGCTTTATAATCCGTAGACAAAAACTGCTTAGTGTACTCCTTGTGCTCCTTATTATTGTAGGTTTGATTGTGTTGATCTTGAGCTTTGTCGTTCCCGCAATTGGTAACAGCATATCTTTCCTTGTTGAAAACTCTCCTACATATTTAGAAAATATAATGCGCGCTGTTGACAATTTTAATCAGCTTGAACTATTTGATTGGGAGCTTAACACAGAAAATGTGCTTGCTTTACTGGGAGATTTGTTCGCAGACATAGATATGGAGTCCGCTATGCAGCCGATTGGTTGGTTAATCGACTTGGGGTCTGCGCTCTTTACCGGAGCTATTGCGTTCATCTCGTCAATTTATATTTTGATCGAAAAAGATCGATTCAAAAAGTACTTGGCTAATTTACTTCATGTTTGTACGCCACAAAATGTTAATGATGCAATAATTAAGAGTTTTGGCAGGCTTAACCAAAACTGCAGACAATACATTCGCACCCAATCTATCGATGGTCTTATTCTTGGAACAATGGCATCGATTGCACTACTTTTGTTAGGCTCACCTTTTTGGCTGATACTTGGCCTTATGCTTGGTGTTTTAAACTACATACCATATTTTGGCTCAATATTCGGCACTCTTATTGCGGTGCTTGTGGTAATGATTACGCAAGACTTTACATGGGGGCTAATTGCCGCAGCGATTTTATTTGTTATACAACAAATTGATGCCAACATCATTCAGCCTAGACTAATGAGTGGCTCCTTTTCTCTCAGTCCTTTGCTTGTCATTATAAGCATAACTGTGGGCGGAGCTATATCAGGGATTTTCGGCATGATTATCGCTATCCCAATTGCAGCTGTCTTGAAAGACATTTTTGATGCAATTATAAGGCACATTAAGCGCAAGAAGTTTGGGGATTCTATTGAAGAAACAACCACGGAGATCTAACATGCATACAACATCTGCAAAACTTACATTCTACATCCCGCAATCGACCTCGCTGAAAGACAAGCGCCACGTTAGCCGAAGTCTCATCAATAAGGCACAGCACCGCTTTAACGCATCGATTGCAGAGGTGGATACACAGGATGTGCACCAAACACTAACCATAGGTATTGCTGTAGCATCAGGCGATGTCTCCCACGCGGAGCAATCGCTTGATACGATTATTCGCTTTATGGAAAATAATGCCGAAGCAGAGTTGACGAATGTAGAGAGATAACTATATGAACAACACATTACAATCAATATATGAAATCCTATACGCTCGCTATGGCGATTTGCAATGGTGGCCGGCAAAGACCGTCTACGAAGTCATGGTTGGTGCTGTTTTGACACAGAATACAGCATGGACTAATGTTGAAAAGGCTCTTGCCAACTTCACAGCAAATCCCGATGATTGCAATAACCTCACTCCAGAGTTTGTACTAAGTGCCGACATTGCAGAGCTTGTAGATATAATCCGCCCGGCGGGATTTTTCAATCAAAAAGCTGTATATCTAAAAACAATGACAGAGTGGTTTGCCAAATATAATTTTGATGTGCCAACTGTACAAAAGCATTCATTGGAAAAAATGCGCAGGGAATTGCTTGCAGTAAAAGGTGTAGGCAAAGAAACTGCAGACTCGATACTTCTGTACGCTTTCGAATTTCCAACCTTTGTTGTAGACGCATACACGGTCAGGCTCTTTGAACGTTACTCCATCGACATCGGTAAAAACTACGACACGGTCAAAGCATATTGCGAAGACAATTTACCTCGTGATGTTTTTTTGTATAATAATTTTCATGCCTTAATTGTAATTAACGGCAAGCATCATTGCAGAAAAAAAACTATATGCCGCAACTGTCCCCTTGAAGATCGTTGCAAAAGAGACACATTGACGCAAAAATGAATATTTTTTCACAAAATCACGAATAAAGCTTGCATAATCGATTCGGCTATGGTATATTTATGCATATTTGTCGTAAAAACAGTATATTCATCCAGTTTCACACAATAAAACAACCCAAGAACGGAGCAAAAGAAATGAAACCAAAAATCTTCATTGATGGTCAAGAAGGAACGACAGGATTGCAAATACATAGTAGACTTGTTGACCGAAATGATATTGACATATTGAGTATAGACGAGTCTCTCCGTAAAGATGTTAATGAGAGAGAAAGATTGATAAATCATGCAGACCTCGTCATTTTGTGTCTTCCGGACACTGCAGCTAGGGAGTCTGTGTCGCTTATAGAAAACGACAGCACCAGAGTTATCGATGCATCAACAGCACATAGAACTAGCGATGATTGGGCGTATGGACTCGCAGAACTCTCAAAAACGCAGTACGACAAAATCAAAAATGCAAAGAGAGTTGCCAATCCCGGTTGTCACGCCACAGGCATTATCGCATCTGTCTACCCGCTAATATCGCAAAACATAATGCCGAATAATTATCCAGTCACATGTATTTCAATTACCGGTTACTCCGGTGGCGGAAAATCGATGATTAATGCATATGAAAATGAGAAAACAAAAGAAATGTATGCACCGAGAATGTATGCTCTTGATTTAAACCAAGCACTTACCCGAGATAATGCATGTTACAGGACTCACAGTCAAACCACTATTTTGCCCAATTGTTGATGACTATTACAATGGACTAGCAACAACCGTGACACTACACAACAACTCACTCGTCGGAAATCCAACAGCAGAAAGCATACGCCAAATCCTCGTAGAGCATTATAAAGGTCAAAAGTTTGTAACTGTTGCGCCGGAGCTAGGAAGTGGAACGCTGGAATGCAACTGGGGTGCAAATACAGACAACATGGAAATCACCGTAAGCGGAAACAACGAGCAAACAATCATAACAGCACGTTTTGACAATCTAGGCAAAGGTGCAGCAGGAGCTGCCGTACAAAATATGAATATCATGTTGGGGTTGGATTAAGATTTATGCATGATAATGTCAAATAGTTCATGAAAGCTTTGTCATTCTGCGCGAAGTCGCAGAATCCAAGAAATCTGTACTTACTAGATTCTGCGACTTCGCGCAGAATGACAAAGCATTAAGGAGTATACATACTATGAAATTCATTGAAGGTGGCGTCTGTGCCGCAAAAGGATATAAAGCTGCTGGTCTACATGTCGGAGTAAAGACCAGGAATAAAGACAAAAAAGACCTTGCACTAATAGTTTCAGATGCAGAATGTAGCACAGCTGCTGTTTATACAAAAAATGTTGTAAAAGCCGCACCGCTTCTCGTCACAAAAGAGAATCTCAAAGACGGCAAAGCTAAAGTTGTCTTTGCAAACAGCGGAAATGCAAATGCCTGTGCTCCACATGGCGAGGAATATGCACACCGTATGTGTAGTGCTGTTGCAGAAGCACTTGGTATACAAGTAGATGATATTATTGTAGCATCAACCGGTGTAATCGGGCAAACGCTACCGATTGAAACAATCGAAGGCGGCGTTGATGAACTCATTTCAAATCTATCTTACGATGGCTCAAATGATGCTGCGGATGCAATAATGACAACCGATCTCGCAAAAAAAGAACTCGCTGTAGACTTCAAAGTGGGCGGAAAAGTGTGCAAAATCGGAGGCATCGCAAAAGGTAGCGGTATGATACACCCAAACATGGGTACAATGCTTGCTTTTTTAACAACAGACTGTGCCATTAGCTCTGAGATGCTTCAAGAAGCTTTACTAAGCGCAACGAACGTGAGTTTTAACAGAGTTTCAGTTGATGGTGATTCTTCTACAAATGATATGGCAACGCTCATGGCAAATGGACTTGCCGAAAATGATGAAATTATAATGAAATGCGAAGATTATTATATATTCGCTGAAGCTCTCAATAATTTATGCATAGAGCTCGCAAAAATGATTGCAGCCGATGGCGAGGGTGCAACTCATCTCATAATATGCCGAGTCGCTGGCTCTAAAAATGAATTAGAAGCCGAAACTATCTCAAAGTCTGTCATTTCATCCACGCTCACCAAAGCTGCGATATTCGGAACGGATGCAAACTGGGGACGTGTGCTGTGTGCAATGGGATACTCCGGTGTAGATTTCAACCCGGAAAAAGTTAGTATTTCCTTTGAGTCAACAGCAGGCAGAATCACTGTGTGCGAAAATGGTTGCGGGCTGCCTTTTGATGAAGAACTCGCAAAAATCATACTGACAGAGCATGATATAACCATAGATATCGATTTAAACGACGGCAACGCCGAGTGCACATGCTGGGGATGCGATATCACATACGATTATATAAAAATCAATGGAGACTATAGGACATGATAAATAATAATCAATTGCGAGCACAAACCCTCGTCGAAGCACTTCCCTATATTCAAGAATTTACGGGTAAGGTCGTCGTCATAAAATATGGCGGAAATGCAATGATAAACGAGGAGCTATTTGACGCAGTAATAGAGGATATGATTCTACTGCAACTCGTCGGTATTCACGCTGTGCTCGTTCATGGTGGAGGTCCGGAAATCAACGAGATGCTTGACAAGCTCAGTATAGAATCCAAGTTTGTAAACGGACTGCGCTATACTGACAAAGAAACAATGGATGTTGTGCAAAGTATACTTTGTGGTAAAGTCAACAAAGATTTGGTGTCAACAATAGTTCGTAAAGGCGGTAGTGCGATTGGCCTGTGCGGGCTTGACGGCAAGCTTCTTGAAGCAAAGAAGCTGGACAAAGGCGATGGCGAGGATTACGGATATGTAGGCGATGTAACGAAAGTAAATCCTGAGGTTGTGTTGCAAGCTATAGGTGATGGACAAATTCCGGTCATTGCAACAGTTGCATATGGAGTGGACAGCGACACAGCATACAATACAAATGCTGATACCGCAGCAGCGCAGCTTGCAGTCGCACTTGGTGCAGAAAAGCTTATCATACTAACAAATACACGAGGAGTTCTTCGCGAAAAAGACAACGAAAACTCCCTAATTCAAAAAATAGATGTTGACGAAATTGAAAGTTTGAGAGAAAAGGGAGTAATTGAGGGTGGCATGATTCCAAAAATCGAATGTTGTGCCACAGCAATATCAGGTGGGGTAAAGCGAGCCCACATTCTCGACGGACGTATTGCACACTCGATACTAGTAGAAATGCTAACCGACGAAGGCGCCGGAACGATGATATGTTTATTTAGGGGTTAGGGTTTAGGGGCTAGGGGTTAGTTTCTGACAAATAATCTGCTACTTATCTTGAGCTTCTATAAAACTTATAGTCGTATGATGTAATGATTTGGAGGACAAAATGACAAGTAATGAAATTAAACAATTAGATTCACAAAATGTTATGCAGACATATGGTCGCTTTGATGTCGCCATTGAGCATGGTGTTGGGTCAACTTTGTATAGTCCGGAAGGTAAAGAATATATTGATTTCACGAGTGGAATCGGTGTCAATGCAATCGGTTACGCCAACAAAAAATGGGCAGATGCTGTATATGCTCAAGCAGTGAAATTGCAGCATATTTCTAACCTATACTACAGCGAGCCATATGCAAAGCTAGCTGATGTGTTGACAAAACGTACCGGAATGAAGAACGTATTTTTCGCAAATGCCGGAGCTGACGCCAATGAGGGTATGATAAAGCTTGCACGTAAATACTCATTTGACAAACATGGCAAAGGGAAGAGCACAATAATAACACTCAACCAAAGTTTTCACGGAAGAACAATAACAACTCTCGCTGCAACAGGGCAGGATTCATTCCATAACTATTTCTTCCCGTTTACTGAAGGCTTTAAGCATGTACAGGCAAACGATATAGATGCTCTAAAAAAAGAACTCTCTGACGATGTCTGCGCCGTACTTATTGAGTTTGTTCAAGGCGAAGGCGGTGTCATACCACTAGATCAGGAATATGTGAAAGAAGTATCTGACCTATGTAAAGCAAATGACCTGTTGTTACTCGCTGACGAAGTGCAAACAGGAGTCGGACGCACAGGAACTCTCTTTGCTTTTCAACAATTCGGCGTCACTCCCGACGTCATAAGCTTTGCCAAAGGTATTGCAGGCGGACTACCATTGGGCGGTTTTATGGCAAATGAGAAGTGCTCGACTGTACTGACGGCAGGCACACATGCCACAACTTTTGGCGGAAATCCGGTAGCCGCAGCAGGAGCAGTCGAAGTGCTGAACCAACTGGATGATTCAACTTTAAATGAAGTTATAAAGAAAAGCGAATATATTCAAGAGCAGATAAAAAGTTGGAATATACCATATATTGTTGAAATCAGAGGCAAAGGTCTCATGCTCGGCATTTCAGTTAAAGATGCCGTGCCAAGAGACATTGCACAAGCATGTGTAGAAAATGGATTGCTAGTATTAACAGCAGGAACCGACGCACTCAGAATGTTGCCACCACTAACCATTTCATACGAAGAAATCGACAAAGGACTGAACATATTAAAAACCGTATTCGACAACTTATAAATTGAGTATTTATGTAAATGCTAAAAATAGAAGGAGAGCACAAATGAAAAAAGATCTACTGAAGTTACTTGACCTAACCCCCGAGGATATCAAATTAATTCTCGACACCTCAGACAAACTAAAGGCTGAGAAAAAAGCCGGTAAGAAACACGACTTCCCTGCCGGAAAAACTCTTGCGATGATTTTCGCAAAAAATTCAACCAGAACACGTGTTTCATTTGAAGTTGGAATGACTCATTTAGATGGTCATGCAATATTTATGACAACATCAGATAGCCAAATGAAGCGCGGCGAAGCAATTGCCGATACAGCGCGTACACTCAGTCGCTATGTTGATTGTATAATGATACGCACATTTGACCAAGACGAAGTTGAAGAACTTGCCGCACACTCAACAATTCCAGTTATTAATGGACTTACAGATTTTGCTCATCCATGCCAAATACTGGCAGACCTTATGACAATTCGTGAGCACAAAGGCAAGCTTGAAGGATTGAAAGTATGCTGGATGGGTGATGGAAACAACGTAGCTAATTCACTAATTGTTGGTTGCTTAAAGTCAGGAATGGACATTTCTGTTGCATGCCCTGAGGGATATGAGCCTGATCAAGAAGTGTTAGATTTTGCGGCAACAGCCAAGGATTGCAAATTTGAACTGGTTACTGACCCTAAAGTAGCTGCAAAAGATGCAGATGTAATCTTCACAGATGTTTGGGCATCAATGGGGCAAGAAGGCGAAGCCAAAGCTCGCGAAAAAGCGTTTGAAGGCTATCAGGTCAACGATGAAATAATGGCACTTGCAAAACCTGATGCCATGGTGCAACATTGTCTCCCTGCACACAAAGGCGAAGAAATTTCTGAGAAAGTTTTCGAAGAGCATGCACAAGAAATCTTCGACGAAGCAGAAAACCGCCTACATGTACAAAAAGGCATTATGTATTTGTTGATGAAATAATACTAAACGCCAATAGAAGTGTATTAGTAAAAGCGATAAAGGGTAAACAATAATTTAGAATAAAGTTATATGTAATACTGATCCATGGTAAAAATGCAATTCTCCTTACCATGAATCAGTATTATACTATTTTATCAGTGTTCAGTATGAAAAATAAGTTTACAAAAATAGTTCCATTTTTGTGCAGAATAACATTGCAGAACACAACATGTTGTGGTAAAATCATCCAGATATGCGAAAGAGAGCATATAAAAATTTAATATTTGATTGGGGGACATTGTAGTATGGTGCCGGTACGAAAGCTTGTAAATGTAGCTGATTTGTCTAGAGAATGGTGGGACGCGATGTATTCAAGATGTTGTGATATTATCGCCAGACCCGATGTTTATGCAAACTCCTGTAGTGGAAAAATTCTTGCTTCCATGTTTTATGAACCAAGTACACGTACAAACTTTTCGTTCCAAGCAGCTGCACAAAGGCTTGGCGCTGGTGTATTTGGATTTTCTGATCCGGTAGGTACGTCTTCATCAAAAGGTGAAACCTTAGCAGATACAATCAGAATGACCGCAGCATACTCGTCCACAATTGTTATACGTAGTCCACAAGAAGGCTCTGCGACAGCTTCAGCGATGTATTCAGAAGTTCCGGTTATAAATGCCGGCGATGGAGGTCACTCTCACCCAACACAAACACTTACGGATTTGACGACAATCGCACAAAAGCGAGGTAAGATCGGCAATATCCGTATTGGTTTATGTGGGGATCTTAAGCATGGGCGCACAGTCCATTCATTGGTAGAAGCAATGGAAATGTTCCCCGGAATTAGCTTTTATCTCATCTCACCCAAAGAACTCCGATTCCCCGATTATGTCATCGATCGTATGAAGAGACAGGGACAGGAATTTGAAGAATCTGAAACCCTTGCCGATTGCATACCTGAACTAGACATCCTATATATGACACGTATACAACGCGAAAGATTTAGTGATGCAGGCGAATACAGACGTTTAAAAGATGTCTACATATTGACAAAGAAGATGATGGAGAGTGCAAAGTCTGATATGCAAATCATGCATCCACTACCAAGGGTCGATGAAATTTCAACAGAAGTTGACACCGACCCACGTGCTGCATACTTTGACCAAGCGAGATATGGTATGTTCATCCGTATGGCATTACTTTTAGACTTTATGCACCTACCAAGAATCATTCCCCCTGTAGTTCACGATGATCCGGCAGCAGCTACCGGTGAATGTGTAAACCCTGCGTGTATTACTCAATCAGACAGATATTTGCCAAAATTAGTATCAAGAAGCGGTCCTGACAGATGCGGATACTGTGACAAGAAGACAACTAATATGTTATTATAGAAAATCTATGGAAATTGCCCGCTCTGTGCGACTTGAAAAGAGAACACAATGGACGACTCTAAATTTGCCGAAATTGAAATAAAATCAACACAAAACCGCAGCACATCTGCTGAAGCAGCGCTGCGGTTTTTTTCCTCTGTCTCCCCTCCTCCACAGGCAATAAAGCCACGAACACCGGATCCCATTAGAGAAAAATTCTTTGAAATGCGAAGACTTGCATCTCAAAGACCATTCTCTCGCAACGATTCCGAGCTTTTTTATAAACAAGCTCAATTCATGGAGGAATTCACAGATAACTTCGAGGGCAATGCGAAGTTCAATATGTATTACCCATATTATCAAAATATGGGATATGAGTATCTTCGCACATACTTTACATGGCGTACGAAAATCCGTAATGGAGAAGTCCTTCCAACATCACTGTCATATATTTTCTTATATATATACGAATTATTATCAGGCATTGGAGTAAGTGATGCAGCTGATGGGTTAAACAAACTCTTAGTATTATGGGATGCTTTTGCTTCCGGAAACCCAAATCTAGAAAAGTATCTGGCAATATGGTTGAAAGATTACCATATATTTTATGATTTACCTCATAGTTTTTCAGACTTTATTGAAGAGCGCAAAATGCAGAAATATTATTCCCTAACACTTCTATTTTATGAGAACGTAGAGAACAAACTGGAACTTTGGAACAATGTGTCCACATATAATGTAATGAACTCAAAGTTCTACAAGGACGGAAACGAACAATTAATGAGTGATTGCTTTACTGATGTTCTGAGCGAAATCCAAAGTTTCTGTATTAAACGAAACACACGCTTTGAAGATCTCATTGTATACAGCGTAAGTAGACGTTCACCATGGCAGCCATTTAAGCAAGCACTCTTTCAAAATCAGACGCAGCAAGGTGACCGCGAAATAATAGTCTCCGATTTTGAACAATATTTCTGTAAAAATGGGCAATGGACAGCGAGGCTACCGATATACTATTCAAGTCAGAAGGATTTTGTCGGTTATATAATTAAGAAAACTGAAGCATGTCTACGTCAAGCTGTTGGCTATAAATATAAGCTGATAGCAGACATGAAATCAGGTAGCAAGCCTTTCAGGGAGCTTCAACGACCTGCAGCAAAACGTGCAGAGCTTGATAAGCTCATAGAAAATGCAGTTACAGAGTTTCATCGAAACTTAACTCGTACTGTGGTAACCGTAGATCATGGCAACCTTGCGAGAATACGTGAGGAAGCCTTTGAAACACAAGAGCAACTGATTGTCCCAGAAGCAGATAATGTTCAAAAAGAGCAACAAGCCGACGAACCAGCTCACCTTACAGCCTGTCAAAACGCGCATATTCAAACTGATGATTACCTCTCAACGGACCACGCCGAACTCACTATGAGTTTTTCAGATGGTTGGAAAGCTCTGAGGAAAGCCCTCTCTGATGTTGAGCAAAAAGCTCTTTCAATTGCACTGCAGGTTTCCAGAGGAAATAGTAGCGAAAGTACAAAAGTATATGCAGATGAAAATAACATTATGCTCGAAGTTCTCGCAGACAGTATAAACGAAAAAGCTGCCGACTATATTGGCGACAACATCCTTCAAGTTGACGATGAGTTGATTCTATATGATGAATACATAGGGTATCTCGAAAATATAGTGGCAAAAAGTTAAAAGCATATAGTGAATATGGAGTTCAATATGATAAACACAGCAAATTTAACAACACAGGCGGTATTAAAACAATATTTCGGATATGACACTTATAGGGGTAAACAAGAAACCCTAATAGACGATATACTGGCGGGCAATGATGTATTAGGAATAATGCCGACAGGTGCAGGCAAATCAATATGTTTTCAAGTACCGGCAATACTTATGGAGGGTGTTACACTCGTTGTATCTCCCTTGATTTCTCTCATGAAAGATCAGGTAAACGCTTTAATCCAATCGGGAGTTGCAGCCGCATACATAAATTCCTCACTTACAGAAATGCAAATCAGCAAAGCAATGCAAAATGCCCGTAATAACGCATATAAATTAATTTATATCGCACCAGAAAGACTGCTGACAGATGATTTTTTGAGCTTTGCAAAATCAGCCAACATATCAATGCTGACAGTTGATGAGGCTCACTGTATTTCTCAATGGGGACACGACTTTCGACCAAGCTATGCAAGAATCCAAGAATTTATCAGCGAGCTGCCAGATCGCCCGATAATCACCGCTTTCACAGCGACCGCAACACAAAAAGTAAAAGATGATATTGTAAATCTACTAATGCTCGAAAACCCCACCATTCTTGCAACAGGATTTGATCGCCCAAATCTTTCCTTTGAGGTACAAAAACCAAAAAACAAATTCGATGCATTGTTAGGATTTTTAGAAGATAAAAAAGAGCAAAGTGGAATAATATACTGTTCTACCCGAGCAACAGTTGAAGAAATCACAGATGAGTTAAACTCATACGGATACAATGCCTCACGCTATCACGCAGGACTTTCCGATAAAGAGCGTCATGACAATCAGGATGATTTTATTTTTGACCGCGTACAAATCATGGTTGCGACAAATGCTTTTGGCATGGGCATAGACAAGTCTAATGTATCTTTTGTTGTGCACTACAATATGCCAAAAGATGTCGAGAGCTACTATCAAGAAGCAGGTCGTGCCGGTCGCGACGGCAATCCGGCTGAGTGCTCATTGTTTTACAGCGGTCAGGATGTGCGGACAAATTTGTGGATGATAGAGAACGCACGAGAGCCACAAGAGTTCGAAGATAGCGAGATGCTAGAACAAACTCTGGAGCGAGAGCGAGCAAAGTTGCGTGAAATGACTTTTTATTGTGCAACAAATGATTGTCTGCGTGGATATATTCTAAAATACTTCGGTGAAGCCCCACAAGTCTATTGTGGAAACTGTAGTAATTGCAATTCAAATTTTGAAACTGTGGATATAACAATCGATACACAGCAAATACTTTCTTGTGTTGTACGGATGAATGAACGTTTTGGAGTAAATGCAATCATTGACACTCTTAGAGGTAGCAAGAACGAGAAAACACTTCGTCAGGGTCTAAATAAGCTATCAACCTATGGTGTGAGCAACAAGTCTGCCCACTATCTACGAGCGATCATTTCACATCTGATATTGAATGGATATCTAATAAAAACCGACGATGAATACCCTATAATAAAACTCGGAGCACTTGCAGGCAAAATTTTACGTGGGGAATCCAGCATCTCCATGAAACTTCCCAA
Source organism: Oscillospiraceae bacterium (assembly GCA_009785345.1). Classification (GTDB taxonomy): domain Bacteria; phylum Bacillota; class Clostridia; order Oscillospirales; family Oscillospiraceae; genus WRMH01. The sequence goes on along the minus strand of WQWL01000040.1, from coordinate 5,161 downwards.
AGAGAAAGAAAAAGCAGCACCCAAACCTGATAAGAACTCAAGGGCTTCGAATACCGATGAACCTGTTGATAATGCATTGTTTGATGTTTTGCGTGGTGTTCGCCGAGAAATTGCCCAAAAACAAAATATGCCCGCCTTTGTCATTTTTCACGACAGTACACTAGCCGACATGTGCCGCAAACGCCCAACAACCATGGAAGATTTCTTAAAAGTATCAGGCGTCGGCAAGGTAAAAGCTGAAAAGTACGGCAAGCAATTTTTGGATGCAATTGTTGCCTATTAAATGTGAGTAGCACCGTTTGCAAAAATAATTATAATCAATAACAAAACCACTCAAATCAGTTGATTTAGGGCGGTCATTGTGGTAGGCTTTGTGTGGAGCAACTATATATTGACAAAATCTCACAAGGAGAACCATAAATATGACCAACCGTGTACCAACACGAATTGCAAATATACTTGTTAACGCACTTAAAGGTGGCGTTGTGCCGCGAGTGGGTCTTGAATACATCACAGTGGGACGTACTCAAGAAATAGCAGCAATACTACATGATATTGACATGATAGAGGACGGTGGAGCATCGTTCCGTTTTATCGTGGGGAAATACGGAAGCGGAAAGAGCTTTCTACTCCAAACAATCCGTAATTATGCAACAGCCAAGGGCTTCGCAGTCGTTGATGCAGACCTGTCACCCGAACGGCGCTTTGCTGGAACAAAGGGTCAAGGGCTCGCAACCTATAAAGAGCTGCTTCAAAACCTGTCAACAAAGTCCAAACCGGATGGCGGAGCACTGACCCTCATTCTTGAAAAATGGATTTCGGGCATACAGGCTGATGTAAAAGCACAAACAAATCTTGAGGGCGAAGAGTTCGACAGTCAAGTTGAAAAACAAATATACGCTGCTGCATCGTCATTGGAAGGCATGGTCAACGGCTTTGAATTCGCCAAGGCAATTGCGACATATTGGCAGGCATATAAACAAGATGATTCTGCGACAAAAAGCAATGTATTAAGATGGTTTCGTGGCGAATATGTAACACGCAGAGATGCAAAAGCCGATCTAGGTATAAACTTCATAGTCACGGATGAAAACTGGTACGACTTTTTAAAAATTATGGCTGTGTTTCTCGTCAGCGCTGGATACAAAGGGCTACTTGTACTCGTTGACGAGCTTGTCAACATATTCAAGATACCAAATTCAATAACAAGACAAAATAACTATGAAAAAATCCTCACAATATACAATGATATATTGCAAGGAAAGGCGAAACATATAGGTTTCTTAATTGGTGGTACACCACAATGTATTGAAGATAGATATAAGGGTGTATATAGCTATGAAGCACTGCGCTCAAGATTAGCGGAAGGGCATTTTGCAACGGATGACCTCAAAGACTTATCAGCCCCGATCATCAAACTGCAAATGCTCACACAAGAAGAAATGTATATTCTTGTAGAAAAACTTCGTGATATCCATGCCCAACTATATAACTATACGCCTACATTAAAACATGAAGATTTACTATACTTCCTAACTGTAGAATATAACCGTGTCGGGGCAGATACGCATATTACTCCACGTGAAATAATCCGTGACTTTATAGAACTCATAGGAATCATACATCAAAACCCCCAAATGAGTATAGAAACAATTCTTGGAAGCAACAGTTTCGAAATGGCAAAAGATGGCATAACAGACGAAGATATCCATGCAGATTTTGTTGAATTTGAAGTGTAATTTATACTAATCCATATTAGAAATAATTGTATCTTTGTGGTCTATTTTCCCTTTGCCTGCGTTAAAAATCCTTGAAAGGCCACAGGCATTTCTGCGTATTTTCGCCTTGCCAAATGAAAAATAGCCTCGCAAAACTATCAACGATTTCTAACAAGGATTAGTAGAGACAATTACATGAAGCGAGATTCGCATGACACATTAATAAGAATTGATTATGAGGATGAGCACACAATGGACGCATTTAGTAGACTAGCACCCTTTATACAAGATTTTATATACCAAAACAAGTGGGAAGAGCTACGCGGTATTCAGGTCGCAGCATGTGAAGCCATCTTCGACACAGATGACAACCTCCTGCTCTCATCCGGTACCGCATCGGGAAAAACCGAAGCGGCATTTTTGCCTGTCCTTACAGAGCTATATAACAACCCCTCCAAGTCGGTTGGCGTGCTGTACATTTCTCCGCTCAAAGCCCTCATAAACGATCAATTCAAGCGATTAGAACAACTGCTCTTAGACTCAAATATCTCGGTCTGGAAGTGGCACGGAGATGCATCACAAACCCAAAAAGATAAGCTCGTCAAAAATCCTGAAGGACTTCTTCAAATCACACCTGAATCCCTTGAGAGCTTGATTACAAACAAGCGAGGAGCATGTCTCCAAATGTTCTCTGACCTGCGCTTTGTAGTGATAGATGAGGTACACCACTTCATGCGAGATGCAAGAGGTGTGCAGCTACTTTGTGTACTTCAACGGCTACAGAAATTGACAGGTGTTATCCCACGCAGAATCGGTCTGTCTGCGACTATAGGAAATATCGAGATGGCGCAATCGTGGCTAAATACAGGCACAGGAAGAAACTGTGCCGCACCGATCACTGATGAAGGTAAAAAACGTGTGCGACTACATGTTGAGAGATTCGTCAACTATGCCGACAAACGTGATTTTGAGGAAAGAGATGACAGCGGAAACGTAACCAAAATCGACACAGGTGGAGATATTGGCGACAGAGAGCATTATGAATATCTCTTTAAGGCGACTTTAGATAAGAAAACAATCATATTTACAAACAGCCGTGAAGAAACAGAGTTTATCCTTGCCAACTTACGTGAAATTGCGCTAAAAAATAAAGCGCCGGATATCTACAGAGTGCATCATGGTAATGTATCTGCCTTACTGCGAGAAACAACCGAAGATGAAATGAAAGCCGATGATGAAAAAATCGTCACCGGAGCTACAGTGACGCTGGAATTAGGTATTGATATTGGCTCCCTTGACCAAGCCGTGCAAGTCGGAGCACCTCTTAATGTATCGTCATTTGCTCAAAGACTCGGGCGTTGTGGACGACGTGGACAAGTGCCACAATTACTATTTACTATAGTTGAAAGTATTCAAATTAATTCAGCAGATATATTGGGACCAATAAACTGGGAATTCATCCGCACTATTGCAATTATCGAGACATATACAAAAGAACAATGGATTGAGCCGATATACCCACACTATCATGCATATAATCTGCTTTATCATCAAACTATGAGTCATCTAAAAAGCAACGGTGAAATGTCTGCTGCAGCACTAGCACAAGCAATATTAACACTAGGTTGTTTTGACAAGATATCACAAGATGATTATCGTCAACTCCTCGAACATCTCATAAATACGGATCAACTGGAGCGTACAGAGCGTGGTGGAATTATCATAGGCAGAGAGGGCGAAAAGATTGTAAACAGTCACAAGTTCCTCACGGTCTTTATAACCCCCGAGTATCTGTTGGTGAAAGATGAAAACCGTACGATAGGAACGGTAGATAAAGCATATCCAATTGGAACACGCTTTGCACTCGCAGGGCAAGCATGGGAAACGGTTGAGCTAAACGAAAAGAGTAAGGTTATATTCGTAAAGCATGTACCCGGCATTTCTCTTGTCGATTGGGATGTCGATTTTGATGTTGAGCTTCACACGGTATTGGTGCGAAAAATAAGAGACGTACTAATGTCAGATGACCCATATCCATATTTGAGTGAAAGATGTGCCCCACGATTAGAAGAAATACGTTATATCGCTAAAAACAGCGGTATTTTAGAAAACCTCGTAACACCTCTATCTGATAAAAAATATGCCATATTCCCATGGGTGGGAACACGGCAACTTTTCACATTACATTATGCACTAATGGATAGGGGTATTCACAACAAATTACCATGGATGACATGTGTGTTCCTCGAAGTCACATACAAGGGGACTCCCGAATCACTGGAAGAAATAATCTATGATATTCTCCACTCAGATATAAACTTATATGATTTGCCGTTACCGGAAAAAGTGCAAGTAAGGGGCAAATACAACGAGTTCATCCCTGAGCAACTGCTGAGAAAGCAGTTTGTAGAAGATTATCTTGACTTTGAAGGATTGAAGAAAGCGTTGCTTTGATTCTAATGCATGCATGAGGTTACAGCCCCGTCATTGCGGACTTGATCGAGGCTGCTGAAAAAGTCCCATTTGTCATCCCGGGCTTGGCCCGGGATATATTACAAAGCTTGATTCTATCAGATTGCGGCTTCCTGAATCAAGTTCAGGACAGGCTCCGGCCAGCAATGACGATAGGTAAAAATATGCACTTTGTCCGCGACCTCGACTTGATCCGCAATCTCATACAAATACATTATCACGCTCTATCAATGGGATCCCGGATCAAGCCCGGGATGACGAGTATTACTTCTGTAGCACCTTTACAATTTCGCCAATGTAGAAATAGTGATGGTCATTTTCCGGATAGTTTTCTTTGTCCAGACTTTTATCGATAAACTTCGACGCATCCAACTGTTGACCGCCATGCAGCTTTCTGCAAACGAAAATTAAATTGGCTTCTTCAAATGCAAGAGTATCGTCGACAAAGGTTGGAGTTAAACCGCTTTCGGCAATTTTGTCACAATCTCTTCCAGACTTTGTGCCTAAAATCCCGAGAGCCTTTTTATGACCGTCTGGGAAAAAGCTTATTGTAAATAAGTCATTATTCTCAACAAATTCATAAGTGTATCTTTGCGGACGCACAACAACTGTCATAACAGGCTTGTTCCACATTACGCCAAAGCTTCCCCATGCAATTGTCATGGTATTATGCTTTTCCGGACCTCCTGCGCTCAGAAGCCCCCACTCATCCTTTAACATAACAAAAGGATTTAAGTTCAATGATTCGTAGTTTATTTCTTTAAATGATGACATAATTTAACCTCCAACATTAATTGTTTTCTATGCATCTTATCGCGTTCTCTTGTAGGGGCGATCGAGACGATCGCCCAATGCGAGCAACTTAAGGTTATCCGTAGCATAAAGGCTCAAATCATCCGGTCCGCGGGACCACCTTCTTTGCTAAAGAAGGCAAGGAACGATACATCCAACCCTTGCCCTCTTTAGAAAAG
>WQWL01000039.1 GCA_009785345.1 Oscillospiraceae bacterium | reverse complement strand
TGCGTTGATCGCTTACTTCTATTTCTTTATCTGAGACGATATATGCACATATGTACTTATCGCCAGTTTCCTCTTCAAATGCCGTTACAACCGCTTCTCGTATTCTTTCATCCTCAAGCAGACAGCTCTCTATCTCACCCAGTTCTATTCTAAAACCACGCACTTTTACCTGATTATCCAACCTACCCAAAAACTCTATACTGCCATCTAATAGTAGCTTTCCTAAATCTCCAGTACTATACGACCTGCCTATACCGGGGATGTCTCTAAAAACTTCTCTTGATCTATTTTCATCTTTCCAATATCCCAACGCAACATAATTGCTCAAAACGATAATCTCACCCGAATTAAGAGGTGAAACTTCCTCTCTGTTTTTGTCTACCACCACAAGTTCGGTTTCTTTTACGGGTTTTCCCAATGTAATCCTCTTAACTTCATCATCGGTTAAAAAAAACTGCATACTGTTTATAGACGATTCTGTCTGCCCGTATATAATCGCAAACTCCGAACCTCTAAATCTTTTTTGAAATAACTTAATATCATTCAGCAAAACACTTTCTCCACCCAGAACAATAAGTCTAAGTGCCGAAAACTCATCACGTTCTTTTATCTCATTCACTAAATAGCGATATAATGTCGGAACTGAATGCCAAATGGTAATCTCTTCGTCCTTTAGCCATTTGACAACATCTCTCATGCATACTTGCGACTTAACATCAAATGGATACAATGTTGCACCATTCAATAACGCACTATAAATATCTACAATAGCTGCATCATGACTAAAAGACGACAGTAACGTCATTTTGTCTGTAGATGCTATGGATATCGCTTTTCCATAACTCTCTACAAAATGCAACACATTTCTGTGAGATTGCAAAATCCCTTTGGGTCGCCCTGTTGAACCTGATGTATACAAGATATAAACAATACCACTACCATCACATTCTAAGCTTAATTCTTTTTTAACTTCTGTAGATTTAATTTCATTAATATTTACTATCACAATCTCAGAATTAATCTCATTAACCAAATCTGAGGCTAAATCTATATTTTTATTATTGGTCACAATGAGATTTACTTCAGAATCCTCAAGCATATGTCCCAACAGTTTGCGAGGATAGTTTAAGTCCATGGGCACATATATACTCCCTGCTTTAAGAGCACCTATGGTTCCAATAATCATATCCATACCATGGTCAAACAATAATGCGACTTTACAATCTGCCGAATTATATTTGCTCGTTATTTCATAAGCTAGGATATGTGCCAATTCATCGAGTTCCCGGTAAGAAAGCTCGGCATTAATGGTCTTGACAGCTATATGATCCGGGCATTTTTTTACCTGCTCTTGAAACTTTTTGACTAACATGTCTTCCTCCATTTTTTGCAATCATGATAAATGTACATTTCATAGCCGTCTTTTCTTTTCTGTCTCAAAATAATCCTTTAGCAACTTATCAGGATTTTCCGATATTTTGCCGACGAACTGAATGTACTTTTTCATGATATATTCAATTGTCGATGGCTCAAATAGTTTTCTGTTATAGACGCAATCAATCTGTAAGTCATTTGTGTGTTCAATGACATACCATTCAAAATCAAACTTAACGTCTTGCACATTCTCGAAATGTTTAGAGTCCGTGACTCCAGTATGTTCCGAAACTTCTTTAAAATTTAGCATATTAAGAAAAACAGAAATTTTTGGATACTTGATTCCTAGTTCCTCTGTCACCAACTCTAGTGGATATCTTTGATATTTTAGTGATGCCAAAGCTTTTTCATTCATTTCTTTCAGTAAATTGATAAAGCCAACATTTTCATTAATTTCGCTTCTGAAAATAATTGTGTTTATAAAACATCCAACTACATTTTGTAAGTCAACATGCTCACGTCCGGATACTGCTGCTCCTATCAATATGTCATTTTGCTTTGTCAAATTTGACATAAATGACATAAATGTAGTCAGAAAAACGACAAATAAACTAGTACGATGATGTTTCGCAAACCCTTTAAGGATGTTTTTTGTGCCTTCGCCCACAAAAACCCTGTAGCTGCTGCCCATCTTATCGTTAGGATCATCCCCTTGATAATCACGTGGCAGGGTTATAGTAGCAATTTCACCGCTGAGCTGCTCCTTCCAGAAAGCTTTGGCCTCCTGCGAAAATGTTTTATCTTCAATCAATTTATTTTGCCAAACTGCAAAGTCTTTGTACTGCACTTTTAGCGGAACAAGCTTACTCACCGCACCACTCTTATAAGTCTCATACAAAGCAAAAAACTCATCACTTATTACCTCCAACGACCATCCATCGGAGATAATGTGATGTATGCAAAGAATAAGATCATGTTCATTATCTTCTATCTTCACCAATTTAACGGCAATGAGCTGCCCATTTTTTAAGTTGAATATATTAGAAGATTGTTCCTGAAAGCTTCTGTCTCTTTCTTTTGCCTTCATTTCACTAGGAAGCTCTGTTAGATCTATAACATCTATCTTAAGCGCAACCTCATTATCTATAATCTGAACCAGCACGCCGTCTCGCTCTTCAAACCGAGTTCTGAACGCTTCATGCCTTTCGGCTAATTTATCAAATACTTTCTGCATCGAAGCAATATCTACTTCTTCAAAAAATGTTATTCGACCAGACATATTAAATGCAGGACTTTCAGGATGCAATTGATTGAGTATCCACATTCTCTTTTGTGTATAAGAAGTCTCATAGTAATCCTTTGGTTCAATCGACTCCATTTCTACATATACGTTTTCTTTTGCCCCTGATATATACTCACCTATCTCGGATATAGTGGGTGTCGCAAACAGCTTCCTGAGTGGCACTTCAACATTTAGTGCTTTATGCATCTTTGCTACTAATATTGTTCCTTTTAAAGAATGTCCACCCAAATCAAAAAAATTGTTGTGTATCCCTACCTTCTCACAATCCAGCACCTCGCTCCATATCTGCGCCAAAACTTCTTCCGTCGCATTTCTCGGTGCCACATATTCGTTTTGTATTCCACCTTCCGGTCTTGGTAACGCTTTTCTATCCACCTTTCCGTTGGGTGTCAAAGGTAATTTATCCAACTGCAAAAAGTATGGCGGTATCATGTAATTTGGTAGACTTGCAGATAAGTGTTTGCGCAATTCATTCGGTTGAACATCTTCGTCTAAGACGACATATGCGCATAGGTGCTTATCACATGAATCATCTTCCCATACCGTTACTACCGTTTCTTTGACAACTTCAAGCAAACATTTCTCAATTTCACCAAGTTCTATTCTAAAACCTCTAATTTTCACCTGATTGTCTACTCTTCCCAGAAACTCTATGTTCCCATCAGGCAACCATTGTGCTAGATCCCCTGTGCGATACATCAGTGTTCCGGGAATGAACGGATTAGGAACAAATTTCTCTGCCGTCAGCTCCGGGCGTTTCAAATACCCCCGCGTCAAACCTTCACCACTTATGCATAGCTCGCCTAGGATTCCTATGGGGGAAAGAGAGTCGTTTTTTCCTAAAATATATACCGAAATATTGTCAATTGGCTTACCAATCAACACTTTGCTATTCTTATTTATTATTTCGTAGACCGTCGAACATACACTGCATTCTGTCGGACCATATTCATTGACAATTTTAACATTTTTAAATGACTTAAAATGCTTTTCCAAAACGCTTACATGAAGGCTTTCACCTGCCACAGTCACTATTCTCAAGGATTCTACATCACACACTCCATTATCAAGCAACCCGCTGTACAATGCAGGTGTGATTAAGAAATTCGTCACTTTATTTTCGTAAATTGTATTTTTCAAATAATTCAAATCGAATCTTCTGCCTTGATTAATTAGCACTAAACTCGAGCCTGATATTAGTGTTGTGAAAATATCTTCTACAGAACTGTCAAATGTAAATGCTGGAATTTGCAGAACGATATCTCTATCATTGAATCTATAATACTTCATTCTCCATAGTAGTGTATTCACTATACTCTTATGTTCTACCATAACCCCCTTAGGCTTACCAGTAGATCCCGACGTAAATATTACATAGGCCAAATCATCAGAACTATTGAGTGACTTTAAGTTCTCAAGGCTTTCTAACTTGCTTCCAAAATTCAATAATTCATCCAGGTTAATTGTTTCGCTTTTATGATAAACTTTTTCGAATAAACAAGATTGTGTTAATAGAATATCTGCCCTACTATCTTTGAGCATAAACTCTATTCTTTCAACTGGATATTCGGGGTCAACGGGCAAATACGCTCCGCCTGCCTTGAGAATGCCTAGTATTCCTATAATCATCTCAAACGAACGTTCCACCATTAGACCAACTATACTATCCGATCTTACACCTTTGTCTCTTAGGATGCGTGCCAGTTGGTTTGATTTTGCATTCAACTCATCATATGTCATACTCTCATTATTGAAGATTAAAGCAATATTTTTCGGTGTTCTCTCTACCTGCTCCTCAAATAGCTGATGTATAGTTTTCTCTCTCGGATATTTCACATATGTGTCATTGAATTCGTATAACAGTTGATTACGTTCTGCCTCAGATAGAATATCAATGTCCGTCACTTTTCTATTTTTATCGTCTACAATCGCAGATGCAATAACCTCAAAGTATTGCCCAATTCGTTTCATCATTCCATCATCTGCAAAACAATTATACCGAAAATTAAGTTCTACTGAATCCAGAATCGTTATACCCAACGTCAAATTATAATTCGTACGCTCTATGGCAGAATACTCACTTATCGACAGTATTTCATGTTGGTAGTCCTTCACATTCAACGGATAATTTTCAATCACGACCAAAGAATGAAAGAGTTGTGACTTGCTATGCATTTTTCCATACTCAATGATATCGACCAAAGACGTACTTTCGAATTCATCTCGCTCCTTTGCCGCTTTATCTATCTTCTTCATGAGCTGTATTAAAGTTTCTTTCTCATCCGTTTGAACTCGCAAAGGAAGCGTATTAATAAAAAGACCAACCATATTCTCTACATCTTTTATAGAGTGGCTTCTTCCGGATACGGTTGTGCCAAACATAACATCTCTGCTATTATTCAACTTCTGCACAAGTATGCCCCAGACGCAATATAATAAAGACGCAACAGAAACGCCATTCTCTCTCGCAGACTCCTCTATTTTATCGCTAAGGTCGTGGGAGAGTGCGCATATGTAGTTTTTTGTTTCGGGCAAAACCACACTACTGAATAGATTATCACTTTGTTCAGCACCATCCAAATAGCTCTCCCAATAGGCTTTTTGTTTGATTTTGTCCTGGGACTGTATCCATTTGATATACTCTCTGAATTTATTTTTGGATAATACCTTCAACTCCAAACCTTCATACAATAAACGATAGGCACTCATAAGCTCTTTGATAATAATTGCACTACTCCAACCATCATAGAGAATATGATGGTTACTGATTATCATCGTATATTCATGCATTTTGTGTTTACACAGCGTGAGTCGTAATGTCTCTGTTTCTATGTCTATCCGATTCCTCAAGTCAGCCTGTTTTATGTCTTCTAATGCGCTTTCTTTTTCTGCGCCTTTCTTTCCAGACAAATCATAGCTTCGCACGACAACTCTGCGACTTTTTAGAATCGCCTGCACAGGCTTATCAATGCCCTTCCATCTGAAAACTGTTCTTAGCATTTCGTTTTGTTCTATTACAAAATCCCAAGCTTTCTGCAATAAATTGAGGTCTATATCGCCCACAAAATCAATACTGACTTGCTCATGATATTCCGAACTGTCTGGATTCATTTCGTAATGAAATAGCATCCCTTCCTGCATACTTGTTAACGACAGGATATCTTCAACATTGCTTCTGTTTAGTTTTGTTCGCATGACGCTACCTCCTATACCAACTTATGCATGATCAAGAATTTTCCCCCACTCCATTTTGATCAATTTGTCAGCAACGTCAAAATACCTGTCATCATGCGTTATTGCTACAATGCATTTCCCTTTTTTCTTTAATTCGGGAAGCAATTCCCTATAGAAAAACTCTCTAAACTCAGGATCTTGATCGGCTGCCCATTCGTCAAACAGATACATCGGTCTGTCCTCCAAATAGCTGATCGCCAAGGCCAATCGCTTCTTTTGTCCGGTAGAGAGATTTGTCGTATTAAAAATCCCGTTCTCGACCTCAATTTTACTATCCAGTTGCATAATTTCTATATACTTCTGAAACACCTCTTTTTTGGATGCATAATCTATCCCATACAGTTTGTCAAATAAATGGAAATCCGCAAATATTGCAGCGTATTTCTGTTCTAAATCCCTAGTTTCAATACTTTGACCATTCAGTAAAACTTCACCAGTCTGCGCCTCATACAATCCAGTTACAATTTTCGCTAATGTTGATTTGCCGCTGCCATTTCCTCCGGTTATAAAAACGATTTCTCCAGAATTAAAGCTATAATTTATTGGACCTATTTTAAACCGTTCTGCATTTTCCAGTGCGTATTCATATTCTACATTTTTTAACGTTAAGTTCATTTTCGAAATCCCACTACAATCCTCTTCAGCAGGACTCTCCTTATCAGATAGTTCGGAAACATCATCAATCAGCTTATTTATCCGACCCCAACTCACCCTAATTTGAGCCAAGTTCGGTATACTGTTTAGTATTCCATTTACAGGACCAGTCAGAAAAAGCAGTATAAAAACATAACTCATTAGTTCCTCAAGTTGTAGATCGCTGAAAATAACTGGAAATATAAATACAACAAATCCTATCGCAAGCGTAAATACCAGCTCTCCCACCACAAACGCATTGGCAAAACTCAAAAAAGCTTTTCCCCTCTTCTTGATGTGGAGATCGCTTATTTGGTCTACGTCGTCCTCAAAGGCTTTGCGCCTTCCAATATTCAAGCGTAATTCCTTAAATCCGTTTGTCATATCACTCATGAACTTAAAAAAACGATTTTGCGTGGTTCGCGCTTCCTCCAGCATTTTATTTGCTGATCGAACCACTACAAAATAAATGCTGGCAATCACTATTATAGTTGCAATACTTGTTAGTAATGTAAATATGTTGATGAATCCAAGGTATATAAAACACGCAAGTGCCGTAACACTGGCAGTTATCAGATTCACTATTACATTTGCAAAAGTAGACACTGTTTCCGTGTCATTATTCAACGTAGATTGGATTACCCCAGACTCAAGTCTTTCCAGCTTTTCAAAGGGAGTATTTAATATCTTATTGACTAACTGTGTGCGCAACTCGTAAATTTTGTAGTTTGTCATCTTTATTAGCGTAGAGCGTGCAATCTTAGATCCTCCCGCGTAAATGATAATACCCAAGCCAAAGAAAATCATCAAATTTACTTGTAGTCCGGCGCCTCTTATCAGAGACTCATTAATCATAAAAATAATCGTTGCATTCCCTAAACCTGCCATAAGGCTCACAACCACCGTAAGCACATACCGTACTACTGAAAATTGACCTCTTTTCATCATCACTATTCCCCTATTCCAATTTAGTTCAGTTACACTAGAAGCATCGGACAAAAGTCCTGTCATCATCAATACATCACATGTTTCCACCCGTTTCACTTGTTTTTCGGTTAAATGTCAATGGGTATCCACCCTCAAAAACTTGCTGCAATTCTACACTACACAACGCGAATAATCAATGCATGTTTTGTGTATTTTTCGTATTTTTTCACATTGTCGCAAGCCGATTGCTATGTAATCTAGGCAAATCCTTGTGTTTTCAGGCTCAGCCTGAGTTTGCATAACATCCGCACCACCTTGCCAGCATGCATTAATATGCACTAAGTAATTTAGATCAAATTTAATTCTACACTGTGCAGATATTGCAAAAACAGCATCATTTGTCTGATGCAGATACAATGTAAACGAAACAGGAATCACTCTGCTAATACTAAACACTGTTATGTATTAGTATTAGCACATAGCCTAACATGTACTAAAAAACGAAGCGCAGCAACGCTTCGTTTTCTCTTTGCAATTGGCAAACTCGGATCATCTTGGTGAAATACACTAACCAGGCAGATCGATGCTATGGCCTACGAGCTTGATTTTGAGTTGATTCGGATATCCTCATGAGATCGTGATATTGAGTCATACCCATGCGGGTTATTTTTCTGCCATTTCCATGTGTCAGCACAGGCTTGAAATACGGTCTTTTCCGTCTCCCAATCAAGCTCTTTTTTAGTATTTTCTGTTGACGTATAGCAGACTGCAATATCACCCGGTCTGCGCGGTGCAATTTTTCTTGATATTTCCACACCTGTTGCATCTTCAAATGCTGATACGAGTTCAAGAACACTTGTGCCTTTTCCTGTACCCAAATTAAATATATTCGCACCTGTATGCGAGTTAAGATATTCAATCGCCGCAACATGTCCACGTGCTAAATCAACTACATGAATATAATCGCGCACTCCTGTACCATCCGGCGTGTCATAATCATCACCAAAGACACTTAGATATGGCAATCTTCCAACTGCGACTTGCGCTATATATGGCATAATATTGTTTGGAATATTTTGCGGATCTTCACCTATCTTGCCACTCTCATGAGCACCAATAGGATTGAAGTAACGGAGCAATGCGACTGACCAACCTTCGTTTGCATTAGCAGTATCTCTCAAAATCTGCTCACACATAAATTTTGTCCAACCATAAGGGTTGGTACATCCTCCTATTCGTGACCTCTCAGTCAGAGGCATTTCATTTTCCGTACTATATACAGTTGCACTTGAGGAAAAAATGATATTTTTCACATTATGCTTTTTCATTGTTTCACATAATACCATAGTTGAGTTTAAGTTGTTTTCATAATATTCAAGTGGTTTTGTAACCGACTCGCCCACAGCCTTAAGCCCAGCAAAATGAATAACACAATCTATCTTATGTTTTGTGAACAACTCATCTAACTGCCAATCGTCACAAACATTCATCTCATAAAAAGAAAAATCACACCCTGCCAGCTCTTTGACACGCTTGATTGCTTCCGGCTTACTATTTACAAAATTATCAACTGCCACAACATCATACTCTAGTTTAAGCAACTCAAGTATTGTATGACTGCCAATATAACCCGCTCCACCCGTAACAAATACCTTCATATATCCTCCCCATTTTAGGGGCTAGGGGCTAGGGGTTAGGGGTTAGTAATCAACTAAACCATAAACCTCAGACCTTAAACCCTGAATTTGTGCCTATATTATATTATAATTTGTTGATTTATTCAATATCGTGATATATTATATGTAGTGCATAAAATAAATACGTTACTGTTCACGGTTGACTAAAAAACGTATTAAACTTCGTCATTTCGTGCTTGACACGGAATCCCATTGATGAATGGTACGTATTATTCAGGGGATTGCGGCTCGGAGGCCGCAATGACGAACAAGCATGAACAGTAACATAAATACAAAACTACAATTCAGGCAGGTGCAGCATTATGACAAATAGAGTTAAAAAACTTAGAGATGAAAGCCTTAATACTGAGCCACGAATTTGCATGGAGCGTGCGTTGCTTGAAACTGAAGCATACAAAATGCATGAGGGCAAGGTCTCCGTGCCGGAACTTCGTGCACTTGCATTTAAACATATCATGGAAAATAAAACGCTTTGGATTGGTGATGGCGAACTGATTGTCGGCGAAAAAGGCTCTGCTCCGCAATCTGCCCCAAGCTTTCCTGAGATATGCTGTCACACCATGAACGACCTACATGTCATGAACGAACGCGACCTTATTTTCTTCCGTGTTGCTGATGAAGATTTCAAAGCACAAGAAGATGTCATTATTCCATATTGGAAAGACCGCGCATTGAGAGACAGACTTCTCTCAGCAATGACACCCGAATGGAGAGAGTGTTACAAAGCGGGAATCTTCACAGAGTTTATGGAGCAACGTGGTCCAGGTCACACTGTCGGTTCGAGAAATATTTATCACAAAGGATTTCTCGAATATAAGCAAGACATCAAAAATGCTATTTCTGCACTTGACCGTCAAAATGATGCTGAAGCACTTAAAAAGCGCGAACAACTAAGCGCCATGAGTATCTGCTGTGATGCAATTATGATATTAGGCAAGCGCTATGCCACATACGCCAGAGAACTTGCTGAATCTGAGATTGACGAAGTGCGTCGTGCCGAGCTTCTACATATTGCCGCAAACTGTGATGTTGTACCGGCTCATAAGCCACAGACATATTGGCAAGCACTTCAAATGTATTGGTTTGTACATCTTGGTGTAACTACCGAACTCAACCCGTGGGATGCATATAGCCCCGGCAGACTTGATCAACATTTAATTCCATTTTATCGCCATGACTGTGAGTCAGGCATTCTGGATAGCGATAAGGCTCTGGAACTACTTGAATGCCTATGGGTCAAATTCAATAACCAACCTGCTCCACCGAAAGTCGGTGTAACCTTAAAAGAAAGCAGTACATATACTGACTTTGCCAACATTAACACTGGTGGTATCGCAGAGGACGGAAGCGATGGAGTTAATGAATGCAGCTATCTCATCCTGGACTGTATGGATGAAATGCGTCTTTTGCAACCTAGCTCAAATGTTCAAATAAGTAGCACAACCCCCAAAGAATTCTTATTACGTGCATGCGAAATCTCACGAAAAGGCTGGGGACAGCCCGCATTTTACAACACTGAGGCAATTGTACAGGAATTGCTTAATGCCGGCAAATCATTAGAAGATGCAAGACTGGGCGGTTCCAGCGGTTGCGTAGAAACAGGTGCCTTTGGTAACGAGGCCTACATACTGACTGGATACTTTAATCTGCCTAAAATACTCGAAATCACATTAAATGATGGAGTTGATCCTTCTAACGGTAAGCAGCTTGGTTTACAAACAGGTAATGCTGAAAGTTTCGCGAGCTATCAGCAACTGTTTGATGCATATACAAAGCAAATCGAGCATTTCGTAAGTATCAAGGTTGCAGGTTCAAATACAATTGAAGCATTTTACGCAAATTATCTACCTGTGCCGTTTTTATCAATCATCACCAATGATTGTATTGGCAAAGGCAAAGATTATAATGCCGGTGGTGCAAGATACAATACGAGCTATATACAAGGTGTTGGAATTGGAACGGTTACAGATTCACTGTCAGCAATAAAACATTCTATATATGATGAAAAACTATTCTCAATGAAGCATTTAATGGATGCATTGGCAAATAATTTTGAAGGATTTCTGGATGTATCGGGCGTGGTGATGAATAAAACACCAAAATATGGAAACGATGATAATCGCGCTGATGACATTATGCAAGATGTGTTCAATACATATCATAAAATTGTCACAGGGAGACCTAATACACGTGGCGGAGAATTTCGCGTCAACATGCTTCCAACAACATGTCATATCTATTTTGGAGAAGTTACGGGAGCATTACCAAATGGGAGACCTGCAGGCAAACCATTATCTGAAGGCATATCTCCAACGCAAGGCTCAGATATAAATGGCCCGACTGCTGCATTACTATCAGCATCAAAGATGGATCAACTCAAAACAGGCGGCACGCTGCTCAACCAGAAATTCACACCAAGTGTTGTAGAAGGCGAAAAAGGTCTTGATGGCATGGCATGCTTGGTTGCAGCTTACTTTGAACTAAACGGACATCATATTCAATTCAATGTTGTGGATAGGCAAACCCTGCGTGATGCACAGGAGAATCCGGAAGAACACCGTGACCTCATCGTGCGCGTAGCTGGGTATAGCGACCATTTCCGTAATCTAAGCCGTGCATTGCAGGATGAAATAATCAACAGAACAGAGCACTCACCATATTAGCGTCTATCGTATGAATAGCTGTTGTAATCGTGTCGAGACTTCTTGTCGATTTATACAAATAAATCTTTTTTATTTAATATAATTGCAACAATTTCATATTTATTAATATTTTATTGAATATTTATTAACTTTGTCTTGACCTGAGGCGAAAAAAAGTGTAGAATTCCCTAACACTTTGTTATAAATATAGTGTTAATTTAGAAATTTTAAATGAAATGGAGACGTAAAATGAAAAGATTATTAGCTATCGCCCTTGCCGTGCTTCTCATGTTTGCTCTTGTAGCATGCGCCGCAGAAGCACCAGTAACTCCCGACCCTGAGGCAACACCTGAGGCAACACCTGAGGCAACACCTGAACCTACACCAGAACCAGAGCCTGAGCCAGAAGACGATAATGATGCAGATGACTATGAAGTAGTAGAACCTGATCTTGAAGTTGCACTTCCAGGTCTCAACATTCCTGACTTTGATGGTGCTATTGCGATCGTTACAAACACCATTGACCAAAATGAAGAAGAATTCCGTAGTGCTCACGCATTAGTTGAACTACTAGGACCAAGTAGAGTCATTCACAGAACATGGCCTGTACTGTTTGCAGCTGAAGGCGAAATGATGATTACAATTCTCACAGAACTTGCATCCAACCCTAATGTTGGCGCAATAATCATTAACCAAGCTGTTGTAAACACAAATGCAGCGATTGACGCAGTACGTGAAATTCGCGGTGACGATATCTTTATCGCAGTTGCAAACCCTGCAGAAGACCCACGTGACACTTACGCCAGAGTAGACCTTGGTCTTGACATCAACAACCCCGACCTTGGTGAAGGTTTTGTTGCTCAAGCTGTTGCAATGGGAGCTGAAACTATTGTTCACTATTCATTCCCGAGACATATGGCAGTTCCTGCACTTGCAGCACGTCGTGACAGAATTGCAGAAGCAGCAGAAGCAGCAGGTCTTGCATTCCATGACCTTCCAACACCAGATCCAATGGAAGAAGGCGGTATGGCTGCAAGCCAACTGTTCGTCTCACAAGATGTTGGTAGACAAGTTGAAGAGTTTGGAGTAGATACTGTATTCTTCACAACAAACTGCGGTCAACAAATTCCACTTCTACAACAAGTTCTAGCATATGGTGCGATGTATGTACAGCCATGCTGTCCATCACCATTCCATGCATTCCCTGCAGCTTTAGGTCTTGCGGCAACACAACGTGAAGCAATGGAAGGTTTTTCAACGGTTGAAATTATCGATATGACGAGAGACGCAATTATTGCTGCAGATATGCAAGGAAGACTTTCCAACTGGTATCTTCCTGCAAGTATGGCAAACACAACTGTTGGTTTCTTGTATGCAGTCGAATGGCTCAACGGAAATGTTACCAGAGAAGTTGGTCAAATTGACGTTCCTGTGCTACAAAGACTTTTTGCAGACTATGCTGAACACATACTCGGAGAACGCATATACTTGGATCTCACCCCTCTTACAATCGGCGATGAATCATTCTCAACAATCCAAGTATTCTTAATGCCGTTCCTCGTGTACTAATATTGATTAGCCATGAGTAAGGTTAACTAAGCGGAATATTGCCGCAAAGCGGATGAAAAATATCGCTTTGCGGCAATTTGCTCGAAAAAATCACATGAACATTCCCAATCGCGCAATTGACTTAACAATTATGAAGTAGTGGAGGCGAGTATGAGCCGGACTTTACTGGAATTTAAGAATATATCAAAAACATATTCAGGCAACCAAGTCCTTAAAGATGTAAGCTTTGACATTAGGGAGGGCGAAATTCATGCATTGCTGGGTGAAAATGGTGCAGGAAAATCAACAATCATGAATATTCTCTTCGGAATGCCTGTAATTCACTCAACAGGCGGTTTTGAAGGTGAACTACACATAGATGAAAAAAAGGTAGATGTAAACTCACCTTTTGATGCGATGGCTCTCGGAATCGGTATGGTGCATCAAGAATTTATGCTGATTCCCGGATTTACAATTGCTGAAAATGTAAAACTCAACAGAGAAATTGAAAAGAACAATATCATTAATACGATCACATCCAGTTTATTTGGTAAACGCATGAAAACACTTGATAGGAAAGCCATGAACCGAGATGCCAGAAAAGCTCTTGACAAGCTTGATATGAGTATTGAGGAGTTTACCTTGGTTCAAGGTTTGCCGATAGGGTATATGCAGTTTGTTGAAATTGCCCGTGAGATAGATAAGAAAGGGCTAAAAGTGCTGGTCTTAGACGAACCGACAGCTGTCCTTACAGAGAGCGAGGCAGAGCATCTGCTCAGCGCTATGCGTAACATTGCTGCTCTGGGAATAGCTATCGTTTTCATCAGCCACAGATTAAATGAGATAACAGCAGTATCAGATAGAGTTACGATACTCCGTGACGGTGAGCATGTAATAACCAAAGATACGAAAGACACTAATGTACTCGAAATTGCAGAGTATATGGTTGGCAGAAAAGTCAGCATTGACAGAACTTCGGGTGAAGGGCGTCAATTTGATGATAATAGTGACATAGCCTTATCGGTTAAGGATTTATATGTTGCAATGCCGAACGAACAGGTTAAAGGGATTAGCTTCGACGTGCGCAAGGGTGAGATATTTGGAATCGGTGGTCTTGCAGGACAAGGTAAATTGGGCATTGCCAATGGTCTTATGGGTATATATGAAGCAAAAGGTGATATTTTAATAAACGGACAAAAAGTAGCACTCGGCAAAACAAGACAAATGCTAGGAATGGGTGCTGCATTTGTTAGTGAGGACAGAAAAGGCGTCGGTCTGCTGATAGAAGAATCCATTGAAGACAACATAGTATTCACTGCAATGAATATCCATTCTGAGTTTTTGAATGCACTCGGGTTAGCGAATAAGCATACCATTCGGGAACACGCAAGGAAAATGATTAAAGAACTTGATATACGCTGTACCTCAGAAAAGCAACATACAGGCAGGCTCAGCGGTGGTAATCAGCAAAAAGTATGTCTAGCCAGAGCGTTAACACAAAAACCTTCTATATTATTTGTTTCCGAGCCAACCAGAGGCATCGACATCGGTGCGAAAAAGCTTATTCTTGATCTCTTACTGAAACTCAGCCGTGAGCAAGGGATGACAATAATCATGACTTCCTCAGAACTCGCCGAGCTTTGCAGCATCAGCGACAGAGTAGCAATAGTTTGTGAGGGCGAAATGGTGGGAATATTACCACCTGATGCATCACTCTCCAAGTTTGGTTTGATGATGTCAGGAATAAAAGAAGCAGAAGGTGAGGTGGCATCATAAGATGAGTGAAAAAGTAACGGAAAATGTGAGTTTTCTCAGTCTTATCAGAAAAATACCATTCTCTACCAGAGCGGTAGGTCTATTCTATATCGCAGTAGTTATCACCGGAGTTGTCGTTGGTTGGCCTTTTGGAATGTTAATCTCCTCTAGTTTACATTTATTTGGAGTGTGGGCAATATTAACCCTGGCAAATGTTCCCTCCATTCAGTCTGGAACAGGACCGAACTTTGCACTACCCATAGGTATAGTCAGCGGGCTCTTGGCAATGGTACTGATTCTAGCAATGAATGTGATGGGCTGGATGTTCATGCTTCTTTCGACAATTCTGGCAATCATCTTAGGAAGCATAGCTGGTTTCTTTTATGGCAGATTGATGAATGCAGTCAAAGGCTCTGAAATGGCAATTGCTCCATACACAGGATTTGCCATAACTGCCATATTTGGACTCGTCTGGTTGACACTTCCAATCGACCATCCCAACATGCTTTTCTTCCTTGGAGATGGGTTAAGGCATCAAATACCCCTTGATTACTTTAATGCAAACTTTATTCTGGCAAATTTATTACAGTTTGAGATTGCCGGCGTCACGGTTCGCACAGGGGAGTTAATCGTTGTATTTGTAGCATGTGCACTTATGTGGCTGTTCTTCCGAACAAAGACAGGAATTGCCATATCTGCTGTCGGCAGAAGTCCGATGTTTGCAAAAGCCGCAGGTATAAATGTAAATAGAAGTAGAATCATCGCTAACATGATATCCACTGCTGTAGCTGCCGTGGGCATAGTTGTTTATGCTCAAGGCTTTGGTTTCGTTCAGTTGTATGATTTCCCAATGTTTTTTGCGTTTCCAGCTATCGCAGGTATATTGGTAGGTGGTGCTTCAGGTCAGCGTGCAAGGGTTATGAATGTCATTGTAGGTGCATTTCTTTTCCAAGGGTTACTTGCATTGGCGTTGCCCGTATTTACAAGAGTACTTGCTGACACAGATGTTGGCGGTGTCGTCAATCAAATTAGAATGATTGTACAAAATGGAATAATTCTCTATGCACTAGCGTTGATGGCAAGGGGGGCAAAACAATGATTGAAAAAACAAGTTTAGCAGGTAAAGCTCGCAGTTTCCTTTTTAATAATATGGTAATGCTTGTTTTTCTGGGGTTTGTAATTTTCGGATTTGCCGTAGCAGAAACATTCACAGCCAGTTCATTTACAAATGATATCATGACCCGATTTTTCCGTAACGGTCTTTTGGTGCTTGCTCTTATAATTCCTGTCATGGCGGGACTAGGGCTAAACTTCGGAATCGTGGTCGGAGCTCTTGCAGGAATGCTTGCACTCATATTCATCCGTTATCACTATGCGGTATTACACGGCTTCCCTGCACTTATGCTCGCTTTTCTGGTAGCGACCCCGATAGCAATTCTCTTCGGTTTTCTTACAGGTAAGCTCTATAATAAGACAAAGGGTCAGGAAATGATAGCAAGCCTTATCGTCAGTTTCTTTGCTGAGGGTGTTTATGGTCTGTTTGTCCTCTTCGGAATAGGTGGGCTCATACCTGTAAGACCCGGACACAGAATGATGAATCCAGGCACTGATATAGGGGTGCGTGGTGCATTTGAACTTGGTTTGCCGGCAGAGGAGTTGACTCAAGCCGTACGCGGCGCTGCTGCCGATGAGTATCCCGGAATGGCGAGAACACTTAATCTTCTATGGCGTATAGAATTTGTATACGCACTTGCAGTAATCGCTGTTGCTATGTTTCTGTTTCTTATCATACGACGTCTGATCATGAGAAGAAATAGCGCACTGGCACTTACGGTTAATGAACCTTTATGGGCGTTTATTGTAAAAAGCGTTCTGTGTGGTGCTGTAGTTGCCTTTGCATTTTACAGTTCAGGAGTTATCTATTATTGGTATAATGTTTTGCACAATACACCTGATATAGATAGACTTGATCTTTTGCCCGGCATATCCACCTTTGCAGTTGAAATCAGCAGAATCAATCAAGTTCCTGTTGTCACCAGTCTTGTAATAGGTGCGATTGCATTGTTCATAGTTTATTTTTCTAAAACAAAGCTCGGTCAAGACTGCCGCAGTGTCGGTCAAAGCCAGCCTATAGCTAATGTGTCCGGCATCAATGTAGACCGTACAAGAATAATTGCAACTATTTTTTCAACAGTTCTTGCAGCTTGGGGTATGATTATATATCTGCACGATATCGGTCATGTTGCCACGTATACGATTCACAGAAACATCGGATTCTTCTCTGTAGCTGCGATTCTCGTAGGTGGTGCAACTGCTGCCAGAGCGAGTGTAAAAAATGCAATAGTTGGTCTGTTTTTGTTCCACGCTATGTTCATTGTTTCTCCCCATGTGGGACTGTTCCTGTTCGATGATGGAAATGCCGGGGAATATATGCGTACATTCTTGGTCTACGGTGTCATTGGTTTGTCACTAGGTTTGTATGTTTGGAAAAACCTGAAAGTAGCAAGAGATAAAGAGTCCCTCGCTACAATGATGAATAAGATAGGAAAAAATAAACAGGTAGCTACTAATGATAACGCCAATAGGGGTGGTCCCTAACGGCTAAAATGCTGCATATGACTACCCTCGCTCCCTAATATCACCATAACAGAAGCGCACTACAGACAATGTGGTGCGCTTTCTTCATATTAATACTAAAGGGGCTGTTGCAAAATGATGCAATAGCCCCTAAAACGTGCAGAACCGAGCATTCGTCATTGCGGCCTCCGAGCCGCAATCTAATAGAATCAAGCTGTGTCATAGATCCCGGGTCAAGCCCGGGATGACGGGTTTTGATATGCTCCCCTTTAGTATTAATATCCCCTACACATGCAACTGGGTGATGCTGATATTTTCACTTTTTCTATGCTCAAGTCCAATCCATTATATGTCATTAGACCATCGTTACACACTTGTAATCCCAAAATATATTTTGCAACTTCCACAGCCTGCATTGTGCCTACGACTCCCGGCGTTGGACCAATTACAGCCGGTGGTCTTGCATTTTTCTTATCTTTTATGCCATTTGGAAACAAGCAACGCAGACATGATCCTTTTCCGGGTACGATAGTCATTAGTTGTCCGTAGAACTCCCCTACCCCGGCGTGCACCAGTGGTTTGTTCGCCTTTATGCATGCATCGTTTAAGATAAACCTTGTTGCAAAATTGTCTAGACAATCTACAACAATATCATACTCCGGTATTATCTCCCCTGCCAGTTTTTCATCCATGAGCATGTCATATACTGTCACGGTTAACATAGGATTCAATGCAATTGCTCGTTCTTTTGCCTTAATCGCCTTTGAGCTTCCAATGTCGTCCATCGTAAAAAGAACTTGTCGATTAAGATTTGATAGGGATACAGTATCTTTGTCACACAATCCTAGATGCCCTATTCCCATTGCAGTTAAATAGTATATAACCGGTGCCCCAAGCCCACCGCATCCAACAACTAATACAGATGCCGCTGCAAGTTTTTTTTGCCCCTCTTCCCCTATTTCTTGCATCATTATCTGCCGTGAATATATTTCTTGTTGTTTTTTTGTTAATTTCATCCTATTTTCCTTAATATTCATCACTAAACCTTCTTGACCAATGTTCAAACATACAGTATTATTATATAGTGCATAATGTGTGTGTCAACACTTTTCCGTGTCTAAATTAATTTTGAAAGGAATGATTATAGTTTGAAAAAGTTAGTTGCTAATTCCAGCAAGTGTACAGGTTGCGGAGCTTGTGAAATCGCTTGTTCAAAGGCTTTCTATAAAGAAGAAAATCGTGAAAAAAGCGCTATACGTGTAACTGCAAATGATGGTGGGTACAATATTTCTGTCTGCGACCAATGCGGTGACTGCATATGGATGTGTTCTGCTGTTGCTTTATCTCAAGCACCAAATGGTGTTGTTCGTTTGAATAAGAAATCTTGTGTTGGCTGCCTCATTTGCGTCGGCGAATGTTTGCGCAATTTTTTCTTCTACAACAATGATTTGCCAACGCCATTCAAGTGTTCTGCTTGTGGCATCTGCGCAAAGGCTTGTCCTGCAGATGCGTTATCTATTAGTGAATAAAATTAAGGGAGATTTTTATGCCTGAAAATGTTTTAAAAGTTGAGACTGAATATAGTGATCATATTCCCAGCCGCGAGGAAATTGCGGCTATGAAAGCTAAACATCGGGTTTTGGCTACGTATAGTTATGAGCCTTCAACGATAGAGCGTGGTTATAATAGCCGCAGTCTTTATATCAGTGTTGGTGGCGATTATGATACCTCTGAGCAAGATCCGCTAACATCATCGGCTAAAGGCGATAATGGCGTTGTTATTGGTGAAAAGGCTGTCACCGATTTAATGAAAGATAAATTTACAGGTGGTAAGGGATTTGATCTTTATCATTTGTGGAAGTCTGTTAAGGAAGATACACATTGGAATGCTCCAGAAAATAATGTGGTCATCTCCCCCGGTCCACTCGCAGGCATAACCCAATATGCCGGCACAGGTAAATCTATTGTTTGTTCAATATCTCCTCTGACCGGTCTGCCTTTTGATAGTAATGTCGGTGGCTTCTTTGGTCCTTTCTTGAAATTTTCCGGCTTTGATGCTTTGGAATTGCAAGGTAAGTCCGATGAAGAGTTAATTATTTTCATCGATGGCAATGCTCATACCATAAGCGTAGAGACTGCTCCTGATGAGTCTATTGATAGTCACATTCTATGTGAACAACTAACAGAGATGTATGCAGAAAACGAAGCTGACAAAATGAATATTTCTGTCGTAGCAAGCGGCAGAGCTGCCGAGCATTCATATATTGGTTGTCTTAACTTCTCATTTTTTGACAAACGGCGCAACTGTGTTCGCATTAAGCAAGCAGGTCGCGGCGGTATTGGTGCTGTTTTCCGTCATAAGAAAATCAAAGCCGTCGTAGCCCGTTATCGTGGAGTGCACGGCGATTCTAATAATCCTGTCAATAAGAAGCTTATTAACGATGCAGGTGTTCGTTTCCACAAACAAATGGCACAACTGGATACTAAGCAAAACAACATGCGTAAAATCGGTACTGCAAATATCATCGAAGTTATGGACAGATATGATTTGTTGCCTACACATAATTTCCAATATGGTGCACATCCGGAGACTCCGAAGATTTCTTCAAAGGTTTATATTGAAAAATATGTAACACAAAATGTTCCCGATGGCTGTTGGTACGGCTGCTCAATGAGTTGCGCTAAAGCTGCGGATAATTTTGAACTTCGCACAGGAGCATATAAAGGTAGCAAGGTTTGTGTTGATGGTCCTGAATATGAAAACGCCGGTGGTCTAGGCTCAAATGTTGGTTGTTTCGACCCACATTGGATTTTAGAAGCAAATTTCTACTGTGACACCTATGGCGTTGACACGATTTCCCATGGCACAATGACTGCTTTTGCTCAAGAGTGTTATCAGCGTGGTCTATACAATCTGGATGATACCGAAGGCTTGGATATGCGTTGGGGTAATGGCTATGCACTCAACGAACTAATGCATCAAATGGTTGCAGGTGATGGATTCGGCGTGATTGTTGGCAAGGGTGTTCGTCAGCAGAAGCGAATATTCGCAGAGCGTTTTGGTAAGGTTGCTCCTGAGTATGAGCACATGCTAGAAGGTCAAGCATGGCAAAGCGTTGAAGAACCCATAATTGACAAGCCAATTCCAACTGCACATTTCAACAAGCATCTTGTTGACTGTGAAGCTCTCAAAGATTTTGGCTATGATGATGAAAAAGTGCTTAACGAAATTAAAGGTACATCACTAGAAAATGCCGGTGCAAATAATGATTCTGCGTTTATTGCTCATCCTAAACGATGGGAGAAAATACCTGGGATTCCAACAATAAGCCGTGAAGAAATTGCAGATTGGCCTGCAGGCAAACCATATTATAGTGATGACCCTGTGTGCCCATACACAAATGGACGTCCTTGGGTAAAAATGACTCCGGAGCAAGTTGCCGAAATGGAAGAATTCGGCATGGAAAACAAAGGACTTGAGTATTCAGAATATTTGATGAAAGAATCTCTTGCACAACAAGGTGGATACGCTCTTTGTAATAAAGGTCCTCAACATGATGAAGCTTGGTTGATTTTCATGGATATGGTTAATAATCAAATTCCTACATTTGAAGATAAAGCCGAAGCTCTGCACTACTTCCCCATGTTCCGTACATGGTTCGGACTACTAGGACTATGTAAACTTCCTTGGAATGATGTTACACCTGTTAACAACAAAAATGAAGCTGAACCTCACAAATTCCCGGAGCATGTTCAGAATTATTTCGACATATATGAGGGTGTAACCGGCTTCAAGCATAACGAGGCCTCCATGGTACGTCAAAGTGAACGTGTGTACACGTTCCAACGTGTTTTCATACTGCGTATGGGCAGCGGAATGCGCGAGCACGACATGCCTCCAACTCGCTCATTGGGTCCAATCTCTGCAAGAGAGTATCTATCGCGAGAAGAGCGTTATGACGAGCAGCTGTTAGAAAAAATTGGTGTTAATCCTGCTGATATGTCAACCGAGAAGAAGATTGAAGTGATAATGGATTATCGCAAGGATCAGTTCAGACAGCTTGTTGACGCTGTATATAAGCGTCGCGGCTGGACTCCCAATGGTATTGTAAAGCTTGAAAAACTCATCGAACTTGAGATGGACTTACCGGAACTGGTAAGAATTGTCAGACCGCATCTAAAAGCAGAAGGCTACTGGCCATCAGGCACAGAGTTTGCTAAGTACGATAGCATGTAGGGTTTAGGGGTTAGTTGCCGTCAACTTAGGAATATCACCACTACCGTCATCCTGCGCGAAGTCGCAGGATCCAGCAATAACAGATGGCGTAGATTCTGCGACGACCCGCAGAATGACGAAATGGCAACATGGAGATTTTTTATGAGCGAACCATTAATTCAATTAAATAATCGCCCCTATCCTTTTAAGGATGGGGCGACTATTGCATCCTTGATGGCGGAAAATAACTATGATTTTCCGTCCCTAATTGTGAAAGTAAATGGAAGCCTCGTTGACGAGGACTCTTGGCACTCTACAGTAATTAATGTGAATGATAATGTAGAAATCATACACCTCTTCGGCGGCGGATAAACAACAAATGCAAGGATGTAAAATATGTATACAAAACAAGATTTATTAGCCAATTTAGCAACCATAGGTGTTGATCCTAGGGGCACACTTAAAGTTCATAGTTCTTATAAAGCAGTTGGTGAGGTTGATGGACGAGCTGACACAGTGCTAGATGCCCTGATGGAATATATGCAGGATGGATTGCTTGTACTACCTAGCCATACATGGAGTAATGTTGGTAGCACAAATCCTGTCATGGATATTCTATATACACCGTCATGCGTGGGTGTTATGACTGAAATGTTTCGCAAAAGAGAGGGCGTGTGCCGCTCACTACATCCCACACATTCTGTTTGCGCTTTTGGGAAAGATGCAAGCAGTTTCGTCTCCGGTGAAGACGCTATGATCACCCCATGTGGTGAGCGTGGTGTTTATTATAAGTTGTGGGAACGTAATGCACAAGTCCTGCTTATCGGAGTAAATTTTACACGCAACACTTTCATACACGGGATAGAGGAATGAGACGGCGCAGTTGGAACAATAAAAAAAGAGTCGGAAGACTTTTACATTATTAATCACACAGGGCAGCGATTGTACACACCACAGCATAGACATTGCGCTCATTTAGGTTCGGAGACATTTAGTAAACTAGAACCACAGGCAATACAGGAAGGCATTCTATCAATGGGTAAATTCGGAAATGCTACCACGAGATTGATGAATACAAAGCCGTTACGAACCATGGTAGCTGAATTGTTGGCAAAAGATGCTAACTATTTAAACGGGTATTGATGGTAATCCCCTCCAAATATCAAAGAAGTTACAACCCAATCACCCGCAACTCATTCAGAGGCTTGTTGATTTTGTGCTTGCCGGTGAATATCTCTGTTTCAATCGCAAGAAACGACTCCTTCCCCGCAAGGTATTCTTTGAATATTTCCGGAGCTTGCTCAAACTGGCTTTCATCACTTTGTCTGCAAGCATATGTCCCGGCAGGAATTGTTTTTATATTTTTCTTTATCTTGCGTGCAAAACGTCTTGGCACTTCTATAAATGCGTAGTACGAAGTAACCGACGATGTACGCTCACAAATAAACCCATACTGCGATAAGTCATTATAGTCCTCTTCTATGTATGGCATATCATCAAAAGACTCATATATACTTAACAAATCTATACCTTTTAGCGGACCGCCACAAGGCTTAACATAAAAATACTTCTCTTGCAAATCCCTTGTGTATATTTGTTCTGCTTTATATGAATCAGCCAAATCAATTTGCTCCTCTATTGAACTAATGAGCTTCAGCCCTCTCTTGAGGGCTTTTATTTTTTCTTCTGCAATTTCTTTTCCATGATTTAGAAATGTCCGAAAATCCATAGTGTCGTTTGTATCGGTAAATTTGGCAAACTCTTTAAGTGGAATGTCGAGTTCAATGCAAAACATAATCATCCATATGTGGTGAATTTGATCAAAAGAATAGTAACGATAT
>WQWL01000038.1 GCA_009785345.1 Oscillospiraceae bacterium | reverse complement strand
GATTTTTGTTGTCATGTGGTGCAGAAAAACCGCAGTAATGCTAATGCCTTTCAAGGTTTTTATGTGCCGCATGGCGGCAAAAAGACAAGGGAAAATGTGCAAGTTATTTCCAGACAGTTCCTAAGTATGTTGCACGATGTTATATGGCTATTTTCCAATTTCCACTATCATCGCGGCAAACATATTTACTCAGTTCTAACATTGTTAGTGACGCCAATACTTTTTGAGCAGGAATATTAGTATTCAGTATTATATCATCAATCGACACAGAAATATTACCAATTGATTTTACTATGACCTTCTCATCTCCGTCAAGCTTTTCGAGTATGGCTCCTAAGTCAATATAGTCTACCTTTGGTTTGTTGTCAAATGATTTTTTTTGATTTGAACTATTTACATCTGTTATTTTACTATTATAAGAGTCTTTATACTCTTCGATTATATCTTCTGCTGACATAAATGGTATAGCTCCTTCGCGAAGTAAAGCATTTGACCCCTGACATGCTATAGCATCAACGTTTCCCGGAAGAACAAATACATCTCTATTATGCTCTATTGCTCTGGACGCGGTAATTAATGCACCACTTCTTTTAGGTGCTTCAATAACTGCAACGCCCAGAGAAAGTCCGCTTATTATTCTATTGCGTGACGGAAAGTGATGCTTAAGTGCAGGAGTTCCGGGTGGATACTCGCTAACAATGGCACCGGATGATATAACATCGTTAAATAAAGCTTTATTTTCCGACGGAAATACAATATCAAGACCTGAAGCAACTACACCAATAATGTGATAGCCACCTCTAAGAGCACCACGAGCAGCAGCCGTGTCAATCCCACGAGCAAGGCCTGTAGAAACAATTATATTATTTTTTGACAATTCATATCCAAGAGATTCTGCTGCTGTAATTCCATATGGTGTACAAGTTCTGGATCCAACAACCCCAATAACACATTCGTCATCTATATAGGGCAAATTGCCCTTCACATATATCACTAATGGCGGATCATATATATTGCGCAATCTCTCAGGATAATTAGAGTCATGAAGAGTAATTGCTCGGCATCCAATCTCAATACACGATCCCTGAATACGACCTGCTTCAGTTAAATCTTTATCCATCAACTCAGCTACATCTGTAGACTTTAAATTTTCAATAGAAATAAAATCATCATACTGAGCCTTATAAATCTTCTCAGGAGATCCAAAATATTCTATAAGAGCTTTTGCGCGCATAACCCCAATACGAGAACGCGTAGCAAGCCACAACCAATATTTCAACGCTGACATAAAAATTCACTTCTTTCATTATAGTATGTACTCAGGAGCTGAGGGTGTGTTGTCGTATTTGCATTCTGTCAGCTCATCAACTCATTCCTTTTGACGCTTCCCACATTATTATTGCTGCTGCAGTTGATACATTTATTGATTCTACTTCAGAAGAAATTGGTATTCTTATCATTTCATTGCAAAATTCTTTTAGATAGTTGGAAATTCCCTGCCCTTCACTACCTAATATAATTACAGCATTTGTAAGATTTACCTTACAAATATCTATCGAGTTATCCTCATTTGATGCGCCAAAAAACCTAATTCCTGACATTTTTAAGTCATTTATTTCATCTGATGTCATATATATAATACGTTGCTTAAACATCGCACCCATGGTGGCTCGAATGGTTTTAGGGTTGTATAGGTCTGCACAACCATTGGTAAGAATTACCGTACTCACCCCAAACGCAAGAGCGCTCCTTATGATTGTACCTATGTTTCCGGGATCCTGCACGCAATCTACCAGAACATGTGTACCATCAGTATAATTATAATTACTAGCCTCCGGCATCCTACAAACGAATAGTAAGCCTTGTGAATTTTGCATTGGCGAAATTGAATCGATAATATTATCTTTAGCAGAATAGATGCTAACACTTTCAGGAAATTTATGTTGCAACATCTTCGAAGTTACAACAACTTCAATATGAACACCACATGTAATTGCTTCGCTGAACAATTTATCACCAACACAAATAAACTGTTTATGTTCTTCCCTATAGCTTTTACTTTTTCCAAGCTTCTTTATATGTTTGGCTATCGCGCTACTTGTACTTGTTAATTTATTCATCACTTACTCCATGTTTTAACAGTCATTTTCTACATTTTGTCTCATATATTCATAGAAGCCGCATAAGCGGCTTCATGAGTTATTATTATTATTCAATGGGCTTCATCGTTGGGAATAGTATAACATCCCTTATTGATGAGCTATCCGTTAACAGCATAACGCATCTATCAATACCTATACCTAGCCCACCTGTGGGCGGCATTCCGTACTCTAATGCATTAATATAGTCGTCATCCATCATGGATGCTTCTAAGTCACCTGCATTGCGTAGCTCAACCTGACGCATGAACCTTTGCTTTTGATCTATCGGATCATTAAGCTCACTAAATGCATTGCCCATTTCACTGCGGCAAATGAATAGTTCATAGCGTTCAGTTAGTCTTGAATCGGAAGGCTTTCTTTTCGCAAGAGGTGAGACTTCGACTGGGTAGTCAATAATGAATGTGGGCTGAATTAATTTATCTTCCACACGCTGATCAAAACATTCATATAATAAGTCTCCCCAAGATGGTTCCTTTCCATCCGGCATTTTAACACCAATTTTTGCAGATTCTTTCACAGCATCTTCAGTATCATTAAATGAAGAAAAATCAACACCGGTATGCTCTTTAACAATATCAATCATTGACACACGGCGCCATCCGGGGCTTAGATCGATTCTTTCACCTTGCCACTCAACAACATATGTACCACAAATTTCATTTGCGGCTCCTGAGAGC
Source organism: Oscillospiraceae bacterium (assembly GCA_009785345.1). GTDB lineage: Bacteria > Bacillota > Clostridia > Oscillospirales > Oscillospiraceae > WRMH01. The sequence goes on along the minus strand of WQWL01000038.1, from coordinate 21,367 downwards.
AAATCTTCAAATAAATCCATCATGTCATTATAGTCAGCAAAAGCTTCATATAACTCAATCATTGTAAACTCAGGATTGTGTTTTGTGCTCATTCCCTCGTTGCGGAATATACGTCCAATCTCATAGACTCTCTCTATACCGCCAACAATAAGACGCTTTAAATGCAGCTCAGTTGCAATTCTTAAATACATATCAAGATCTAGCGTATTATGATGTGTGATAAATGGTCTTGCAGTAGTTCCCCCGGTTATTGTATTTAAAACAGGTGTTTCTACTTCAAAATAACCACGATCATCTAAAAACATACGAACATATTTGATAAAAGCACTTCTTTTTTCAAATGTTCTGCGAGTTTCCGGACTCATTATAAGATCAACATACCTTTGACGATATTTTAATTCCTGATTTGTTAAGCCATGATATTTCTCCGGAAGAGGTCTAAGAGACTTTGCTAATAATTCAACACTGGAGCAGCGAACAGAAATTTCTCCCATTTTTGTTTTAAATACCTTGCCGACCACACCGATTATATCGCCAATATCACCCTTTTCAATATCTTCAAAGAGCTCATCGCCGACATCTTTTTTATTAATATATAATTGAATACGACCTTTATCATCCTGGATATCTAAGAATATCGCTTTTCCCATCTGACGCTTTGCCATGATGCGACCAGCCATTGATACTTCAGTATTTTCCATTTCATCAAATTGATTTACAATGTCAGAAGAAAACACAGTTCTCTTGAACTTTGTTATATGAAACGGGTCACGATTTTCACTTTGTAATTTACTTAACTTATCTCTACGAACTTGCAATATTTCTGACAATATTTGCTCGTCGTTATTATGTGAGCTGTTTATCAATTCATTATCCATTAAAATGGGTATTCCTTTCGTATAGTTCGGTCACAAAACAACCATTCAGGTGAATGGTCGTTTTATGCAGTTATTTAAGTATATGATATTTATTCTATTTTTAGTAGTTCAAATTCAATTACACCTACAGGAGCATCAACTTTAATTGTATCTCCTACTTTGCAATCCATTAGACTCTTCCCAAGTGGTGAATCATCAGAAATTCTATGCATTGCAGGATCAGCTTCTTGTGAACCAACAATTTCGTATGTTATATTTTCATTCATTTCGAGATCCAACAAAGTCACTTTGGTTCCCATGCCAACAACATCAGTTTTCTCTGTTGCTTTGACGATTTCAGCATTTTCGATAAGGTTCTTGATTTCCGCTATTTTAGAATATAACTTGCCTTGCTCTGTTTTTGCATCATCATATTCACTATTTTCTGTTAAATCTCCAAATGAACGTGCTTCTTTAATTTGTTGTGCAACTTCTTTTTCACGAACAGTTTGAAGATAATGGAGTTCATCCTTCAACTCTTGAAGTCGCTCTTCACTCATTTTATATCTTGCTTCTTTTACCAATTGAAAATACCATCCCTTCAGTTTTAAGAAATTATAACTCTCAAAATTGAGATTGTCATATAGTATTACTACAGTCTCGTCATTGGGTCTACTCTTGCTCCATTTATACGCACTTCAAAATGAAGATGGGGAGCCGTTGAATTGCCTGTTGAGCCTACACCACCGATATGCTGTCCTCTACTGACTGTATCCCCTGCCCTGACGCTCATCGTGCTTAAATGAGCATACAGAGTAACGACACCATTACCATGACTGATTGTTATGTAATTTCCGAAGGAGTTACTCCAGCGAGCTGTTAGTACAGTTCCTGAATCAGCAGCTACTACTGATGTACCAGTTGGTGCCGGAATGTCTATGCCACCATGTAGTCGTCCATTTCTCGTTCCAAATGGACTAGATACAGTAGTACGAGCCGGGACAGGCCATGTTAGTGACCCTGTTCCAACGACAGCACCGCCGCCTCCACCGCCTGAAGCATTTCCACTATTATTATTTCCACTACCGGCAGCATTTCCACTGTCATTGCCGCTTGTGTTGTTACCTGCGTTATTATTACCGGCATTATTTCCTGCATTATTATTATTATTATTGTTATTGCCGCTACCCGCATTATTATTAGCCGCTGCCTGTCGACGAGCTTGCTCTTGTTCTCTTAAACGACGTTGTCTTTCGGCTTCTTGTTGTCTTTCCAGTTCAGCTACTGCTGCATTAATTTCTCTTGTTATGCGTTCTTCATCAGCAATGTATTGTGCCAACAACTCACGAGCACCGTCAAGATCATTTTCCATTTCCAAAATCAACGCAATTGCTTCTTCAACTTGTTCATTTAATTCAGCTTCTTGTTCTTCCAGTCTCGACATTTCACCATCTAATTCAATATTCGTATCTTCAAGTGTTGCTCTTGCACCTTCCGTCTCTTCTCTCGCAACTATTAAATCATCATGAGCATCTTGGTCGGCACGCATGATGTCAGCAATAAAGTCAATTCTGGCAAGCATATCTGCAAAGCTGGTCGAATCAAATATAATCTCAAGATATGTAATTATTCCATTTTCTTCCATATTGCGAACGCGCTCTCTAAATCTGGCAAGCTGTTCGTCTTCCCTTGTCTGAGCCAGGAATACTTCATATTCCATTTCTCGCATTAATAGATTAATATACTCAATAGTTGCATTGGTGTTTTCAATTTCAAGGCTGGTCACCGTTATACGCCGATCGAGTATTTCTTTTTGTAATAATACAGTCTTTTGTTCAAACGCAATTGAGTTAATCTGAGCATCGACTTCACTTCGCTGACGCTCCAATCCCCTTCTTTGTGCTCTGAGATTGTCAATTTGAGTCTGTGTTACGCGTGCACTCGCAACATTATCAGTAATTGAACCGAGTGCAAATGTCATAACAGACAGAAGCATGATAAAAGTAAGAGCTGTTGATACAACTTTAATAAATCGCTTATTATTCATTATTCGCCATAATCCTTTCTCTCAACAGTATTATAAATACTCATCTATAATTTTCTAATAAAGACAATGCTTTTTGAAATTGTGTATCAGAATCTCTATCTAATTCACCACGTAAAAAAGCTGTTCTGTCTTCTTCTGTAAACTCTACCACATATTGCGGAGTAAATCCACCTATATCGAACAAACTTACGCGATTTTTTGTTAAATAATGTCCGGTTGAAATATGAACAGCACCACCATTTGATAAAGGAATTGTTGATTGCATACGATTCTTTCCGGTTGTCTGCTCTCCAACAGTTGCAGCGTAATCATATTCATATAACATTGCCGCAAAGAATTCGGCACCACTAAACGAATAACTGTTTACAAGCACGACAGCAGGCATATCGATCCAATTTTCATCAGACATTATGATGTTTTCTACACCACTTCTATCGACAGAAATAAAAATCTCACCCTCAGGCAGCAGAAAATCAAGAATTCGAGTTACTTCATTCACTCTTCCGCCACCATTATTTCGTACATCATATATAAACGCAACAGCACCCATATCAAGTAAAGTATTCACAGCGTCAATAAAGTTTTCAGCCGCGTCTTGATCAAAGTTTCTGAGTCTGACATAACCTATGTTTCCCGGAAGCATTTCAAATGAAACCGGATTTACAAAGACAATACTAAATTCAACAGTGATTATATGATATTCTCCATCATATCGCAACACCGTAATATCAGCCGTTTCACCAAGTGGGCGACGCAACTTATATCGAATTTCATTAAGAGTTAAACCAATTATACTTTCACCATCCACAGCCACAACAATATCGCCAATAACTATCCCTGCTTGATAAGCTCCAGCTCCTTCATAGACACCTAAAACTTTCATGCCTTCTGTTTCTTCATCAATCATAACAGAAACACCAATGCCGGCATATCTATTGTTCGCAGTTGCAAGAAACTCGGTATATTCTTCAGGTGACATGTAGTGTGACCAAATATCGTCAAGTGAGTCAACAGCAGCTCGCATAGCATAATTGATAATATCATCGATGTCATATGTGCCTATAAACTGACTTTCAATAATGTCCAGTAGTTCACTGAAATCACTTACATCAGTATCTCTGCGTTCGTATTCTGTACTTACGTGTTCGCGTACTGTTGTTGCTACAGCCGGGCTATCAATAGTGACATGCCTGTTTGTATTGAAACCAGCAAAGAATACTATGGATAATATTAACGCCGTTAACGCTGATGCAGAAATCACCAGCGTTAACATAAATTTAAATGAATATCGTTCGTTCATGACTTTATCTTTTCTATGGCAGCCAGTTCTCTGGATTAACTCGTGCTCCATTATGATGAACCTCAAAATGAAGGTGTGGTCCTGTCGAAACACCAGTCGAACCGACTAGTCCAATTTGCTGTCCTCTACTAACATTATCGCCTACACTCACATGACGCGCACTTAAATGAGCGTACAGCGTATTTACACCATTACCATGACTTATGACAATGAAGTTTCCAAATGAGTTACACCATCTTGATGTTACAACGGAGCCGGAGTCTGCAGCAACTACCGGTGAGCGATTTGCAGCACCAATATCTATTCCATTATGCTGTCTCATATCACCGTGTACAGGATGCTGTCTTACACCAAACGGACTTGTTATACGACCCTGCGCAGGCCAAACAAATGTTCCGGTTCCAACAGCCGGAGCACCACCGGCACCCGCGTTATTATTACTACTGTTGTTAGCTTGTTGGCGAGCTTGTTGTTCTCTCAAGCGACGTTGTCTTTCTGCTTCCTGACGCTGTCTCTCGAGTTCAGCAACAGCAGCATTAATTTCTCTTAATACTCGTGTTTCATCTTCGACAACAGACGCACGCAATTGACGCTCAGTGTCAATATTTGCTTCCATTTGTAATATTAATGCTGATGCTTCTTCAACTTGAGCATAAAGCTCTTCTTCTTTCTCTTCAAGTCTTAGCTTTTCTTCACCCAGTTCAAGTCTTGTTTCTTCAAGTACTTCTTTTGCACCTTCTGTCTCTTCTCTTGCTACCATTAGGTCATCATGTGCCTCTTGATCAGCACGCATAATGTCAGAGACAAAGTCGATTCTTGCAAGCATGTCTGCAAAACTGGTTGAATCAAATATAATTTCAAGATACGTGATTATTCCATTTTCTTCCATGTTTCGAACACGATCTCTGAATCTGGCAAGTTGCTCATCTTCTCTCGTTTGAGCTAAAAACACTTCGTACTCTTTTTCTCTAATTAGTATATTAAAGTACTCGATTGTGTTGTTGATATTTTCAATTTCAAGACCTGTTACCATTATACGTTCATCAAGTATTCCTTTTTTAAGAATCTCGGTCGTACGTTCAAATTCAATTGTGTTGATTCTAGATTCGATTTCATTTCTTCGTCTTTGCAGACCTCTTTGTTCATTTCTAAGATTGTCAATCTGCGTTTGTGTAACACGAGCACTTGCATTAGTGTCTGCAATAACAGTAAGTGCAATCATTATTACAGATAGCAACATAAGAAACGCAAGTACGATTGCTACAACTTTTACGAAACGCTTGTTATTCATAAATATAGATATTCCTTTCATTAAACAAAAAACAGATTTTATACTTTCAGATATCTATTTAGTGCAAAAGCACTACCACCAACTCCAACACCAAAGCCTATGCCCGCAAATAGTAAAAACAGTGGTACTGAAATGGTTGAAAACACTACTAATTGAAATAACCCGGCTTCTATTTCAATAACGCGACCTGCAGCAAATCCATATAGAGCCATAATAGACACAAATGCAATTAATGCGCCGGTTAATCCCAAAATGAAGCCCTCAAATATAAATGGCCATCTGATAAACGAATTTGTTGCTCCTACCATTTTCATAATTGATATCTCTTCACGTCGCTCAAAAGTTGCCAGTTTAATGGTATTTGACATAATAAACAATGATATAGCAAGTAAAACACCAACAACAATAATCGATACCCAGCTTACAATATTTCTGACATTTACAAGTGCTCTTGCAACTGTCAGATTAGCACTGGTTCGCGCAATTTCAGGTATATGTCGTAACTCCTGTTGAGTTTCTGCAATTAAAGCTACATCTTCTACGAAAATAGAAAATCTATGCCTGAAAACTGTATAATCAATATCTCCGAAGCGTCCCTCATCTTCGTGTCTGCCTATAAAATTTTCATATGCTTCACGATTAGTGGTGAATACAACATTTGTAACATTTGGTATGCTTAGTATGGTATGTTCAAGAGCTCTTGCTTCTGACTCACTGACAGTCTCATCAATATGTGCAAGAATAATATTGTCATTTTCCAACTCGCCCACTAGCGCATTGATATTGACAGCAAGTAAAATAAAACTTCCCATAATAACTAGAAAAGCAATTATTATGCACACTGAAGCAAATGACATAAGGCTGTGATTGAATATGCTGGACACGCCTTCTTTTATATAGTAAAAAGTTCTGTTTCTATTCATCTTCATAATCGTAGTATCCATCCATCCCATCGTTTACAATTCTTCCACCATCTATCGCAATAACACGTTGGGAGAACTGATCAACAAGTGGCTTTTCATGAGTAACTATCAGAACTGTTGTTCCTAAATCATTTATTTTCTTAAGTAATAATAATATTTCTAAACTACGAGCAGGGTCAAGATTTCCTGTAGGCTCATCAGCAATTATAAGTCTTGGGTTATTTACCAGAGCTCTGGCAATTGCAACACGTTGCTGTTCACCACCGGAAAGTTCATCAGGTCTTGACTTTGCTTTGAATTCCAAACCAACAAGCTCTAAAACATATGGTACTCGTTGGCGTATTTCCTTGTTAGACGCGCCAATTACACGCATTGCGAACGCTACATTTTCGAATACTGTTTTGTTCTCAATGAGTCTAAAATCTTGGAATATAACTCCAATTGTTCTTCTAAGATATGGCATCTTACGCATTTTTATATTGTCCATATCTTGACCATTTACAATAACTTCTCCATCAGATGGAGCAATTTCTCCAATAAGTAGTCTTATTATTGTAGATTTGCCGGAACCGGAAGGTCCAATTAAAAAAGCGAATTCGCCGGCATTTAATTCAAAAGTGACACCTTTTAAGGCTTTAGTGCCATTTGCATATTCCTTAAAAACGTCAGTCATTCTAATCATATAAAAAAGTATTCCTTCTAAATGTCAAAGTATATATAGCAACTGTGCTTATAATATTTACTAATACTTAGATTCTTGAGAAATTAAATATTTTTTGACCATCAATGCTACTTTAAATATAATCGCATGGTCAAATTCACGCAAATCAAGACCGGTTATTCTTCTGATTTTTTCAAGTCTGTAAACAAGCGTGTTTCGATGAACAAACAATTTTCGTGCAGTTTCAGAAACATTAAGACTATTTTCAAAGAACTTATCAATAGTAAAGAGTGTTTCCTGATCCAAAGCTTCAATCGGATTTCTTATAAAAACTTCAGATAAAAACATTTCACAAAGTGTTGTTGGTAATTGATATATTAATCTCCCAATACCGAGTGCTTCATAGTTAATAATTACTTTTTCTGAATCAAAAACACGACCAACATCAATGGATATAAGTGCTTCTTTGTACTTATCAGCTAATTCTCTCAAATGCTTCGAAAGAGTTCCTATGCCAATAACGCACTTGATTGAAAAATCATTTGTTATTTTCTCTTGAATCTTTTCAGCAAGCTGATTTAGATAGCTAATATCTCCGGCTGGAGGCATTTCTTTAATTAATATAATGTCAGTATCACTAGTTGAAATCACATAATCATGTTGTCTGTCCAGAAATGCATCTTGAATTAGCTCAACTGCAGACAAATTTGCTGTCGATTCAAGACGAATAACAATAACACCTCTTGTTATGTCCGGTGCAAAACGAAGCTCTTTTGCACGAATATATATATCTCCGGGTAAGATGTTTTCTGTTATTATGCTCTTAACAAACGCACGTTTGTCATGATTCTCTTCAAAGTAAATACCCGCTTCATTAATCGCAATTGATGCCATAATACAAAGTGCTCTAGCCAGCTCATCTTCGCCTAACGCAAATATTATGTAGTCATCTACTGTGCCGGCTCCAAGCATTTTGTAAGTCATACCCGCATTTATTACTGTTGAATCATCTACTTCGTCAAACAAAGTATGCATTTTGCCAGGATTGGTACCAATCATAGAAAGATCACTACTTGCAATGATTATGCCTTCCGGGTCAATAACCCCGACAGGACGAACACTTGCATCTTTCATTTGTACTATAACGCTTTGAAATATTCTGCTCGACACCTAATCTCGCCTCCTCAAATGTTATATACATTCGACTATTTTTTGTCATTATGCCCATAAATTGCGCATACACAATGTGCATTATACACTAATTAACTCTATATTACAATAGCATTTCGTAACTTTCTGTAATTATTTTGCAATTAATTAAAGGTCGGATAAAAATCCGACCTTTGATTAAAACAGTTATTTGGAATGTGATGTACTAGGTAGAAATAACAACACCGGAACCTACTGTGCGTCCGCCTTCACGAATAGCAAAACGGAGACCGTTTTCGATTGCTATTGGCGTGATGAGTTCGACATCGATTTCAACGTTGTCACCAGGCATACACATTTCTACGCCTTCGGGTAGAGTGATAACACCGGTAACGTCAGTTGTTCTGAAGTAAAACTGTGGGCGATAGTTGTTAAAGAATGGAGTATGACGTCCACCTTCTTCTTTCGAAAGAACATAAACTTGTCCTCTGAATTTTGTTAGAGGTTTAATACTTCCCGGCTTTGCAAGAACTTGACCTCTCCAAATTTCATCTCTTGAAACACCGCGAAGAAGTGCGCCAATATTGTCGCCTGCTTCTGCATAGTCAAGAAGTTTACGGAACATTTCGATGTCTGTGATTGTTGTTTCACGTGCTTCATCCATTAAGCCAACGATTTCGATTTTGTCGTTTTTGTTAATTTGTCCACGCTCAACACGTCCTGTAGCAACTGTTCCACGACCTGTGATTGTCATTGTATCTTCTACAGGCATTAGGAATGGTAGGTCAGCTTTACGTTCCGGAGTTGGGATGTATTCATCAACTGCATCCATAAGCTTCTTAATACATTCGTATTCAGGAGCAGCTGGATCATCTGATGCTGATTCCAAAGCATTACGGGCACTACCTGTTATAACCGGTACATCGTCACCTGGGAAATCATATGCTGATAGAAGATCACGAACTTCCATTTCAACAATTTCTAGTAGTTCTTCGTCATCAACCTGGTCAGCTTTGTTTAGAAATACAACAATCGCAGGAACACCAACTTGACGTGCAAGAAGAATGTGCTCACGAGTTTGTGCCATTGGACCGTCAGCTGCAGAAATAACTAGAATTGCGCCGTCCATTTGTGCAGCACCGGTAATCATGTTCTTGATGTAGTCAGCATGTCCCGGGCAGTCAACATGTGCATAGTGACGTGTTGCTGTTTCATACTCAACATGTGATGTGTTGATAGTAATACCACGCTCGCGCTCTTCCGGCGCTTTGTCAATTGCATCATAAGCTTCGAATTTTGCGCCGCCGCTTAAACTTAGGTATCTTGTAATAGCAGCTGTTAGAGTTGTTTTGCCGTGGTCAACGTGACCGATTGTCCCGATATTTACGTGGGGTTTATTTCTTTCGAACTTTTGCTTAGCCATTTTTTGGATATCCTCCTTATGGTTATTAAAATGTATCTTAAATTACTTATTTTTGAGCTTTCAAAGAAATCAGTTAAGATTTCTTTGTGATTCTCACGGACTTTTTAAAGCCCTACGTCTGGGTATTGTACAGTATTTAAATGTTTTTTGCAATAGTTATTTTCATCAAATTCGTACTTTCACTTTTGCAATTAAATCATTTTAGCGATATTTGCCTATGAGTTCATCTTGACGTGACTTTGGTAGCTCAACATAGTGACTCGGTTCCATTGTAAAGTTGCCTCTACCTTGAGTGTGTGAGCGCAAAACAGTTGCATATCCAAACATCTCTGAAAGTGGTACAAGAGCATTTATTTGTGCTGCACCCTTTCTTGAATCCATGCCGGTTATCTGACCTCGTTTTGAGTTAAGATAACCCATTACATCTCCCATATACTCATCAGGTACAGTGACCACTACAAGCATGATCGGTTCTAATAACACAGGACTTGCTTTTGTCATTGCTTCTTTAAAAGCCATGCTTCCTGCAATTTTAAATGCAAGCTCCGATGAGTCTACATCATGTGCTGAACCATCATATAGTGTTGCTTTGACATCAACTACCTGATAGCCGGCAAGTACACCTGCAGTCATTGCGCCTTGTATACCTTGATCAACAGCCGGGATGTATTCTTTTGGAATTGCACCACCAACTATTTTACTGACAAACTCATAACCGGAACCAGGTTCGCCTGGCTCAAGAATGAGCTTAACATGGGCAAATTGACCTTTGCCGCCAGTTTGTCTTACATTCCTTACGTCAACATTTGCTGTTGAACGTACTGTTTCTTTGTATGAGACTTGTGGCTTACCAATATTCGCTTCGACTTTGAATTCTCTGAGTAATCTGTCTACGATTATCTCTAGATGTAACTCACCCATTCCGGCGATTATTGTTTGACCCGTTTCTTCATCGGTATAAGCTTTAAAAGTTGGATCTTCTTCGGCAAGTTTTGAAAGAGCAACGCTCATTTTCTCTTGACCGGCTTTTGTTTTTGGCTCAATTGCAATTTGAATTACAGGTTCCGGAAATTCCATTGATTCAAGTATAATCTGCTTTTTCTCATCGCATAGTGTATCACCGGTGGTTGTATTCTTCAGACCAACAGCCGCTGCAATATCTCCCGCATAAACTGCATCGATGTCTTCACGGTGGTTTGAGTGCATTTGAAGTATGCGTCCAAGACGTTCTTTTTGTCCTTTTGTGGAGTTATATACCATTGTTCCTGTTTTTGCAGAACCGGAATAAACTCTAAAGAAAGATAATCTCCCAACGAAAGGATCTGTTTCAATCTTAAACGCCAAAGCAGCAAACGGTGCATCTTTCGACGGTGGTCTTGATTCTTCGTTGCCGGTATGGTTGTTTATACCAACTACATCCGCAACATCAACCGGGGAAGGTAAGTAACTTACAATTGCATCAAGTAACTTTTGAATACCTTTGTTTTTGTACGATGTTCCACAGATAACCGGAATCATTTCAAGAGCAAGAGTTGCTTTACGAATGGCTGTATTAAGCATTTCGACAGGTATCTCTGCACCATCAATATAGCGCTCCATAATCTCATCATCGAAATCTGATACAGCTTCAATGAGTTTTAAACGATACTCGTTAGCAATGTCAATCATGTCTTCAGGAATTTCTTCGACACGCAAATCCATGCCAAGATCATCATAGTAGACATCAGCCTTCATTTCCACCAGATCAAGCATGCCTTTGAATTCTGATTCAGCACCAATTGGTAATTGTATTGGTACAGCATTAGCTTTCAATCTGTCATGGACCATGGTAACAACATTATGGAAGTCAGCACCAACGATATCCATCTTATTAATATAGATGATACGTGGAACATCATAGTGATTTGCTTGTCTCCAAACAGTCTCGGATTGAGGCTCAACTCCACCTTTTGCACACATAACTGCAACAGCACCGTCGAGAATTCGCAACGATCTTTCAACTTCTACCGTAAAGTCAACATGACCAGGTGTGTCGATAACGTTTATGCGATGCTCTTTCCAATAACATGTTGTAGCTGCTGATGTTATTGTTATACCTCTCTCTTGTTCTTGTGGTCTCCAGTCCATTGTGGCAGCGCCTTCATGGACTTCACCTAACTTATATGTGCGACCTGTATAAAACAGTATTCGCTCGCTTGTTGTTGTCTTACCCGCGTCAATGTGAGCCATAATGCCAATATTGCGCGTTTTCTCTAAATTGTAGTCTCCTGACATCTAACTCATTTCCTTTCTAGACACAAGTGGACGTTACCAGCGGTAATGTGCAAAAGCTTTATTAGAATCTGCCATTTTATGTGTATCCTCACGCTTTTTCACCGCTGCGCCTATGCTGTTGGATGCATCGAGAATTTCACCTGCGAGGCGTTCTCTCATAGTTTTTTCATTGCGTCCTCTAGCATAGCTTGTGAGCCAACGCAAACCAAGTGTTTGGCGTCTGTCAGCTCTTACTTCAATCGGTACTTGATATGTCGCACCACCAACACGGCGAGCTTTAACTTCAAGTGTTGGCATTATGTTTTCTAATGCTGCAACAAATACCTCAAGTGGATCTTTTCCTGATTTTTCTTTGACGATATCGAATGCGCCGTACACAACTTTTTGTGCGACACCTTTCTTTCCGTCCAGCATTATGCTGTTTACCAGTCTTGTAACTATTATTGATTTGTACATTGGATCTGGCAATACTTCTCTTTTGGGTACACTGCCTCTTCTGGGCATTATACTTCCCTCCTTCATTAATAAATGATTTCATCGGTACTCCGAGTTGGTTTGAGATATCTCAAACTAGTCGGCATATGCCAGCTATGAAGAGTTGGGTGTCTCTTAATGAGTTACCCTTATATGAATCTTCATGCAAGCATAAAGCGATTTTTCGTTGTGTTCAACAACTTTTCAAAATTAGCGAAAATTATTTTGCGGTTTTTGGTTTTTTCGCGCCATATTTTGATCTTGATTGTTGACGACCTTCTACACCTTGTGTGTCAAGCGTGCCGCGTACGATATGATAACGTACACCAGGCAAGTCTTTAACACGTCCGCCGCGAATCATAACAACTGAGTGTTCCTGAAGATTATGGCCAGCACCTGGAATATAGGCTGATACTTCATGACCGTTCGTTAGTCTGACACGAGCGATTTTTCTTAGTGCAGAGTTAGGCTTCTTAGGAGTAGCAGTTCTGACTGCCGTGCAAACTCCGCGTTTTTGTGATGATGCTAAGTCAGTTTCGATGTTTTTCAGAGTATTAAGACCTTTTTGCATTGCAGGTGAATTTGACTTCATCTTATGTGTCTTTCTACCCTTTCTAACAAGTTGATTAAACGTAGGCATTTTTTTCTCCTTTCTTTTAAAATTATATCTTAACCGGATGCATTATAATTGGCTGTTCCTTTATAATGCGTTTCCGGAACCGATAAGAATTGAAAGATCCACATCTTCATCCGAATCATTATAAGACTCTTCATTCTCGTAACTCTTTGTCGAATAGTATGTTCCATCGTCTTGTTCGACACTACTATCAAATTTTCTATACATAGCTAGTCCACTACCAGCGGGTACTAGTTTGCCGATAATAACATTTTCTTTAAGACCGACCAACTTATCTACTTTACCCTTTATTGCAGCTTCTGTCAAAACTTTTGTTGTTTCTTGGAATGATGCTGCCGACAAGAATGACTCTGTAGCAAGTGATGCTTTTGTGATCCCCATCAAAAGTGGAGATGAATCAGCAACTTGTAATTCTGTTTCGCCTGCCTCAATTCTGCTGATAATCGCTGCATTAGCTGCTTTCAAGTCATTGGCATCGACTGTTGTGCCGGAGAGTAATTCGGTGTCTCCACCATCTTCAACTCGTACTTTTTTCATCATTTGACGAACAATAACTTCTATGTGTTTGTCGTTGATATCAATGCCTTGCTGTCTATAAATCTTTTGTACTTCAGAAATTAAGTATGTTTGAGTTTCATGTTTGCCTAGAATACGCATAATATCGTGTGGATTTAATGCACCATCGGTTAATCTGTCGCCGGCAGTTACATGTTCGCGATCCTTAATTCGAATTCCTGCAAAGTACGGTGTTTGATACATTCTAACATCGCCATCATCTTGATTTGTTACTGTTATTGAGATCATAGCATTTTTGCGAGTTTCTTCAATCTCAACAATGCCGTCTATTTCAGAAAGTATCGCCATTTTCTTAGGTTTGCGAGCTTCAAACAATTCTTCAACACGAGGTAGACCTTGTGTTATATCATCTCCGGCGATACCACCTGTGTGGAATGTTCTCATTGTTAGCTGTGTACCCGGTTCACCAATTGATTGAGCTGCGATAACACCAACAGCCTCACCTATTGATACAGGTCCACCTGTGGCGAGATTAATTCCATAGCACATTGCGCAAATTCCGCTACGAGATTCACAATCCATTGCAGTTCTAACTTTTACTGAATCAATACCATGTTCTAATAACTTCTTAGAATCATTATTAATCAACATTTGAGTTTTTTCAAACAATACTTCACCTGTTTTACTGTCAATTATTTCTTCAGCAGGATACCTGCCATGAATGACTTCACCGAATGTTGCTATTATACTTCCACTTTCACTTAATTCTCTGGCAACTATACCATCGCTTGTTCCGCAATCCAAGTCACGAACGATGACATCTTGGGAAACATCAACGAGTCTACGTGTAAGATAACCCGAGTCCGCAGTTCTAAGTGCTGTGTCCGCAAGACCTTTTCTCGCACCCCTGGATGATACGAAATACTCAAGAACAGTAAGACCTTCACGGAAGTTCGATTTAATTGGAATCTCAATTGTACGACCTGCAGTATTAGCCATTAGTCCACGCATACCTGCAAGCTGTCTGGTTTGATTCATGCTACCTCTTGCTCCGGAGTGAGCCATCATATAAACCGGATTAAATTCATTTAGTGTTTCTGCAAGAGCGTCTGTAACTTCTTTTGTTGTAATTTCCCATTCTTTAACAACTAAACGATATCGCTCTTCATCTGTGATAAATCCACGCTTGTATTGTTGTTCAATTGCGACAACCTTCTTTTCAGCTTGTCTGATTAGTGTCCACTTAGACTCCGGAACAGTCATATCAGATATTGAAATTGTTATTGCACCTTGTGTTGAGTATTTGAATCCGAGAGTTTTAATTTTATCAAGTACTGAAGCTGATCTCGTGAAACCATGTCTTGAAATGCAACGTTCAATGATTTTCTCAAGCTCTTTCTTGCCGGTTCTAAAACCAACCTCATAATCAAATAGTTGTTCCGGATCATTTCTATCAACAAATCCTAAATCTTGCGGGAGTGGTTCGTTGAAAATAATTCTACCGACAGTTGTTGGAATCGTCTTCTGCATTTCGACACCATCAACTTCTCTCGTAATTCTTACATGAATCGGAGCGTGAATACCAATTTCATCGCATTGATATGCCATCAAAGCTTCATTTGGTGAAACGAAATGCTTGCCTGCGCCCGGCTCATCATCACGTTGGAATGTTAGATAATATGCGCCAAGAATCATATCATGTGTTGGTACAGTAACAGGATGTCCATCTTTAGGATGTAATAAGTTATTTGCTGATAGCATGAGTACACGTGCTTCTGCTTGTGCTTCTGCAGATAGTGGTACGTGAATAGCCATTTGGTCACCATCGAAGTCAGCATTATATGCCGTACAAACGAGTGGATGAAGTTTCAGTGCACGTCCTTCAACAAGTATTGGTTCAAATGCTTGAATGCCAAGTCTATGCAATGTCGGTGCTCTGTTAAGAAGCACAGGGTGCTCTTTAATAACAACTTCAAGTGCGTCCCAAACAGCAGTTTCACCTTTGTCTACCATTTTCTTGGCAGATTTTATATTCGTAGAAATGCCGTCTTCAACCAGCTTTTTCATTACAAACGGTCTAAATAGTTCGATAGCCATTTCTTTTGGAACACCGCATTGGTATAACTTGAGTTCCGGCCCTACAACAATAACGCTTCGACCTGAGTAGTCAACACGTTTACCAAGTAGGTTTTGTCTAAAGCGACCTTGCTTACCTTTAAGCATATCTGAGAGTGATTTTAGCGCTCTGGAATTCGCGCCGGTTACAGCTCTGCCACGTCTGCCGTTGTCGATTAGTGCATCAACAGCTTCCTGCAGCATTCTTTTTTCGTTTCTGACAATAATATCAGGTGCTTGAAGCATGATAAGACGCTTCAAACGATTGTTACGATTAATAACACGTCTATAGAGGTCGTTCAAATCTGATGTAGCAAATCTACCACCGTCTAGCTGAACCATCGGACGAATATCCGGCGGAATTACAGGTAGTGTATCAATAATCATCCATGTCGGATCATTGCCTGACATGCGAAACGCTTCAACAACTTCAAGTCTTTTAACAAGCTTTGCCTTTTTCTGACCAGTCGCATCACGTGCTTCTGCTTTTAGTTTTTCAGAAAATGCTTCAATATCGATGCTATCCAACAGGTCACGGACAGCCTCGGCACCCATGCCTGCTTTGAAGTCATCTTCGTACTTCTCACGCATATCGCGATATTGTTTTTCAGTTAGAATCTCGTTTTTCTTGAGTGGCGTGTCGCCTGGATCAATAACTATATATGTTGCAAAATATAGCACTTTCTCAAGAATTCTTGGTGTCAAGTCGAGCAACAAACCCATTCTTGAGGGAATACCTTTGAAGTACCATATATGAGACACGGGAGCAGCTAGCTCGATATGCCCCATTCGTTCACGGCGAACGTTAGACTTTGTAACTTCAACACCACAACGGTCACAGATTTTTCCTTTATAGCGAATTTTCTTGAACTTACCGCAATGACACTCCCAGTCCTTTGCCGGACCAAAGATTTTCTCACAAAATAGCCCATCACGTTCCGGCTTAAGTGTTCTGTAGTTAATTGTTTCAGGTTTTTTGACCTCACCATGTGACCAACTGCGTATCATGTCGGGTGATGCCAAACCTATTTGCATTGCATCGAAAGGTACGAATCCCATTATTCTGTCTCCTCCTTTGCTTCATCATCCGGTGATAAGTTCCCAAACTCATCTTGTGCCTCAATACTACTGAAGATTTCTTCTAAATCCTGGTCGGATTCATCTTCAGACTCATTTTCTTCATTGCTCTCTGCATATCCATCTTGTTCATCTGCATCGTGAACCGAGTAGCCGTGTGCAACAAAACTTTCTTCGCTACCACTATACGTACTATCATCACGTATCGCATTAAAATTATCCTCGCCGTCATCATTCTTGAGGTCGATTTTCATTCCATTTTCATCAAGAACACGAACATCAAGACAAAGTGATTGTAATTCTTTGACAAGAACCTTAAAGGATTCAGGTACACCGGGTTTTGGTATATTATGACCTTTAACAATGGCCTCATAGGTTCTAACACGACCTGTTACATCATCAGACTTGACGGTCAAAATTTCTTGCAGTGTATACGCTGCACCATAAGCTTCAAGTGCCCAAACTTCCATCTCACCAAAGCGTTGACCACCGAATTGAGCTTTACCACCCAAAGGTTGCTGTGTTACAAGACTGTATGGTCCTGTTGAACGAGCGTGAATCTTATCATCGACAAGGTGATGCAGCTTAAGGAAGTATACATACCCGACAGTTACCGGGTTATCGAATGGCTCACCCGTCCGTCCGTCATATAGCATACTCTTTCCATCTTCGCTAAGACCGGCATGTTTTAGTGTGTCCCAAATATCCTGTTCGTTTGCACCATTGAATATTGGTGTTGCCACTTTCCAACCAAGTGTTTTAGCAGCATAACCGAGATGTACTTCCAAAACTTGTCCAATGTTCATCCTTGACGGTACGCCCAGTGGATTGAGGATAATATCAAGTGGTGTACCATCAGGCATGTACGGCATATCTTCTTGTGGAAGTATACGAGAAACAACACCTTTGTTTCCGTGACGACCCGCCATTTTGTCACCAACACTGATTTTTCTTTTATGCGCAATATAAACACGAACTACCATGTTAACACCCGGATTAAGTTCGTCGCCATTTTTACGTGTAAACACTTTAACATCAACAACAATACCGCTTTCGCCGTGTGGTACTTTGAGTGATGTGTCACGTACTTCTCTGGCTTTTTCGCCAAAGATTGCACGTAAGAGTCGTTCTTCCGGAGTTAGATCGGTTTCACCCTTTGGTGTAACCTTACCAACAAGAATATCGCCAGCATGGACTTCAGCACCAACACTTATAATACCGTTAGGATCGAGGTATTTAAGCGCATCATCACCCACACCCGGAATATCCCGTGTTATTTCTTCAGGTCCCAGCTTCGTATCACGGGCATCAATTTCATGTTCTTCAATATGAATTGATGTAAACACGTCATCCATTGCAAGTCGCTCATTTATAAGAATAGCATCTTCGTAGTTATAGCCTTCCCATGTCATGAAGCCAACGAGAATGTTCTTTCCAAGTGAAATTTCACCATTACTTGTGGATGGACCGTCAGCAATAATTTCATCTTTTGTAACACGGTCACCAACTGAAACGATTGGACGCTGTGTTGTACAAGTACCTTGGTTACTGCGTGAGAATTTTGTCAACGCATGGTCAACTGTTCCAATTTTAGAATCATCATATTTGACTTTGATGTTTGTCGAAGAAACATAAGTTACTTCACCATCATCTTTTGCTGCAAGGACAACTGTTGAGTCAACAGCACATTTGTGCTCAATACCTGTTGCAACAATTGGTGCCTCCGGAATCAATAGCGGAACAGCTTGACGTTGCATGTTCGCGCCCATTAATGCACGGTTAGCATCGTCGTTTTCCAGGAATGGAATCATAGCTGTTGCGATAGATACCATCATACTTGGTGAAACGTCAATGAAATCAATCATGTCACGATTAACTTCCATAATTTCATCGCGATGACGGCAAGTTATACGTTCATTTAAAAGGAATCCGCTTTCATCCATCGGTTCAGTTGCTTGTGCAACAATATATTGGTCTTCCATATCTGCAGTTAGATAAACTATTTCATCGGTAACTCGCATTGCTTCTTTGTCAACTTTTCTAAATGGAGCAATCATAAATCCGTATTCATTAACACGTGCATAAGATGCAAGGTATGAAATTAGTCCAATGTTTGGACCTTCCGGAGTTTCAATCGGACACATTCTGCCATAGTGGCTATAGTGGACGTCACGTACATCAAAGCTTGCACGTTCTCTGGAAAGACCACCAGGACCGAGTGCTGATAGACGTCTCTTATGTGTGAGTTCTGCAAGGGGGTTGGTTTGATCCATAAACTGTGATAGTGGAGATGAACCGAAGAACTCTTTTATCGCAGCTGTTACGGGTCTGATATTAATAAGAGATTGTGGTGTAATTATATCCAAATCTTGTAATGTCATTCTTTCGCGAATTACACGCTCCATACGTGAAAATCCTACACGGAATTGATTTTGAAGCAATTCACCAACACTTCTCAGGCGACGATTACCTAAGTGATCAATATCATCATCTTCCCCGACACCGTGTGCAATACAGTTTAGGTAGTTAACAGATGCAAAAATGTCATCCGGTATTAAGTGCTTTGGTATTAATGAATCTCTGTTATTACGGATTGCCTCTATAAGTTCGTCACCTTCAAACTGTTCAAGAAGGTCACGAAGAACAATAAAACGTACTCTTTCTTTAATACCGAGTTCTTCCATCGGATCAAAATCAACAAACTCGTTCAATCTAACCATGCCGTTTGAGAACACTTTTACTTCTCTACCATCAGCTACTACATAAGCATCATTGACACCACGAGCATCAATTTCTTCGGCACGTGCACGTGTCAAGCGCTCACCTGCTTCGGCGATTATCTCGCCTGTCATTGGGTCGGCAATTGGTTGAGCAAGAACTTGATTCACCAATCTTGACCATATTGCAAGTTTTTTATTAAACTTATAACGCCCTACAGTAGAGATATCATAACGTCTTGCATCGAAAAACAAGTTGTTTAAAAGTGTTTGCGCACTCTCTACAGTTGGTGGGTCACCGGGACGAAGTCTTTTGTACAGTTCTATTAACGCGTCTTCATATGAAGTACATGTATCTTTTTCCAGTGTAGCTAAAATGCGTTCATCATTACCGAATATCGCTTTTAGTTGTTCGTTAGTTTCTGCACCACCTTCTGCACCTTGCATAGAGAGTCGTGTATATTCACTTTCGGAAGCTCTGCCAATCGCTCTTAAAAGCCATGTGACATGTAGTTTTCTATTCTTATCGATTCGAACATAAAAGCCATCTGATGCATCAGTTTCATATTCTAGCCAAGCACCTCTGTACGGAATCAAAGTTGCAGCAAAAATGGTAATTGCTGTTTTTAAGTCTGTTTTCTTTTCAAAATAGACACTTGGTGAGCGGATTATTTGAGAAACAACAACACGTTCAGCACCATTAATAATAAATGTGCCGGCATTTGTCATTATCGGGAAGTCACCCATAAATATTTCTTGTTCTTTAATTTCTTCAGTTTCTTTGTTTCGCAGACGCACACTAACCTTAATTGGCGCGGCATATGTAGTATCCCGAGCTTTGCACTCTTCGATCGAATACTTCGGATTATCGTTCATGTTGTAGTTAATGAATGATAACTCAAGGCTTCCGCTGTGGTCAGTAATTGCGGCTACATCACGAAAAACCTCACGCAGTCCTGTTTCCAGAAACCAGTTGTACGAATGCTTTTGGATTTCCAAAAGATTCGGCATGTCCTGAACTTCATCAGTCTTTGCGTAACTCTTTCGTAGGGTTTTTCCGTAAAGAACGTCTTTTGGCATCTACTTCACCTCTGTAATTTTTTTGAATATTTTGCTCGACTCACCAGGGTGCGTTGTTTGTTGTTGCGTGTTATCGTTTTGTCTCGTATTGACAAATTTTAATCAAAATGTTAACATGTACTCGATGAGAGATGTATGCATTAAATTCGTTTTTGCACACAACTTCTAATTCTAACACAAATACAAGTGTTGTCAAGCTTTTTTTGAAGCAATTTCAATTTTTTGAATTTGCTTTTTTTTTGTTTTTGCAGTATAGTGGTAATATATCGTCTCGCCGAGTAAAAAATATACTCAGCACTATACACAATTTTTGACTTTACAGACCACTAGCTGTGCATGTGCACTTCTAAATGTTTGAAAGGAGCGACACTCTATGAGCAATGATAAGATTCGTAATAGTGACCTTAGTAGTCTCGGCGAACTCGCTGCTGTTGATAATATTCTAGCTGACGCAGCTGCAGCAAGAGCTGATGGTGATTATAAAGTTGCTCTCGAAGGTTTTGAACATGTACTTGAAGTCACCAGAAGAGTTTTTGGTGATAACATAGAACTGGCCGAGCTAAAGCACGAAATTGCTGATATGCATGAGTTATTATTACTTGATGAGCAAGGCGATGATGACGAAGATGATGATTTGAAGAGCTAACTCTAATATTCAAACAAATTAATCACAACATCTACCGCCGTCATTGCGGACTCCAAGGAGGCTGCTGAAAAAATCCCATTTGTCATCCCGGGCTTGACCCGGGATCTATTACAAAGCTTGATTCTATCAGATTGCGGCTCGGAGGCCGCAATGACGATAGGTAAAAATATGCACTTTGTC
>WQWL01000037.1 GCA_009785345.1 Oscillospiraceae bacterium | reverse complement strand
GTCTTTGGCTCTTAAAAAGCATCCTCTGCAACTTGCTAGAGTATATAGGAAAAATCATCATTTTTCACAAGGTATTTTGTCAATAGTACCTATTGACAAAATGGCACTACATAACAGAATGACAAAACATGATTGCTGAGGTAAGAAAATGGAAGGTATGTGGGGTCCTACTATTGAGGAATCAATAAAAGACAATAAAGATGTTGATTTGTCATGGATGCTTCCTTTCTGGGAGTCATTTACTGATTGTCTTATTGAACTGGATGCACGACATAATGTCGTTTTTATCCGTCGAAAAGCTGATAGTAGTTTTACATTGACAGATATCGCAGGTAAGTCATTTCTTGATATTGCTATTGAAAAAGACAGGAATTTAGTTGAAAATAACCTGGAGCAACTTAAATCCGGCGCTGTCTCCTATTTACGTTTTCAATCTCTATCCAAGTTTAATAAATATTACCGCTGGACATTAGTTCCATACTATAGCGATGGAGTATATTCCGGCTGCCATGGCGTTGGTATTGACGTTACAGACCATACATTGAAGGAAATCACGCTTAACTGGCAGCACGCAGTATTA
Organism: Oscillospiraceae bacterium; assembly: GCA_009785345.1. Taxonomy (GTDB): domain Bacteria; phylum Bacillota; class Clostridia; order Oscillospirales; family Oscillospiraceae; genus WRMH01. The sequence continues at coordinate 24,072 of WQWL01000037.1, read as the reverse complement.
GAAGAAGGCCGTGATTTTGTTAGAATTTTCGATATGAATGGAAAAATATTATACTCAAACTTCGGTGTCTATAGTATGACAGGTTACGATCCTAACTCCGAACCACCAACGTCAGACCAGCTCTACTCCCCTACTCACCTTGCTGCAGTCCGCTCTGAAGGCTATAGAGCTTTGGAAGAAAGCGGATTTTGGATTGCACGAGGAGAGCTTATTCATCGTAATGGTACACTAATACCAATCGAGCATACGATGTTCAATATAAGTAATGAAAATGACGAAGTAATTCTCGTTGCTACAGTAATAAGAGACATTACTGTTTTCATCGAGCATGAAGAAAAGTTGGAAAAAGCACGAAAAGTTGCAGAAACTGCAAACTTAGCAAAAAGTGAGTTTCTTTCACGAATGAGTCATGAAATTCGTACTCCAATGAATGCAATTATAGGCATGATTAATATTGGTCTTGATGCTGATGATATTTATAGAAAAAATTATTGTTTTGCAAAAGCTGATACTGCAGCAAAGCACTTGCTTGAACTCATAAATGATATTCTCGACATGTCAAAAATTGAAGCAGATAGACTTGAGTTGGCATGTAGTAAGTTTGATTTTGAAAAAATGCTAAAGAACATCACAACTATAACAAATGTTCGTGCTGTGAAAAAGCATTTGCATTTTGTTGTTAATTTAGAGCCAAGTGTTCCTGAGTTTGTTCTTAGTGATGAACTTAGAATATCTCAAGTAATCACAAATCTGCTTTCAAACTCAATAAAATTCACACCGGAGAATGGAACTATAATACTTGATATCAATAAAGTTGAAGAAATTGGTGATGACTGCATTTTGAAAATTGCAGTTTCAGACACCGGAATAGGGATTTCAGAAGAACAACAAAAACGACTATTTAAGTCATTCAATCAAGCCGATGCAAGCATTGCGCAAAAATACGGAGGTTCTGGACTTGGTTTAGCCATATGTAAACGGATTGTTGAAATGCTTGGCGGTGAAATATGGATTGAGTCCGAATTGGGTGCAGGCGCAAAATTTATCTTTACAATCAAAGTAAAAGAAGTTGATATGCCATCACGACCAAAGTTAAGTAAAAATATAGACCCAAAAGATATACGAGTTTTAGCCGTTGATGACTGCTCTGCTACAAGAGAGTATTTTTTGCATGCTATGGAAGTGCTTAATTTGCATTGCGATGTAGCATCAAGCGGGCGCGAAGCGTTAGAAATGATTAGTGATTCTACAAAAGACCCATACAACTTCTTTTTCATTGACTGGAAAATGCCGGAGATGGACGGAATTGAACTTACCAAGCATGTAAAGAAATTATACGGAAATAATGCAAATGTCATTATAGCTTCTGCTTATGATAGTATTGACATTGAAAAGGATGCACTCGCCGTAGGTGTCGATTTAATCATATCAAAGCCTCTCTTCACATCTACACTCATTTATGCAATAAATACATGTATGGGTGAAGAAGAAAATTTTGAGCATGAAAGTAATAGCGATGTTAATAATTATCACAATGCATTTTTAGGGCATACAATATTAGTTGCCGAAGATATTGAAATTAACAGAGAGATTATGTCTGCAGTCCTTGAAGATACAGGTGTTTGTATTGAATATGCAGAAAACGGCAAGCTTGCCGTTTCGATGTTCTGTGAGCACCCTGAAAAGTACTCCTTAATTTTAATGGATATCAATATGCCGGAGATGGATGGATATGAGGCAACTCGTCAAATTCGTGCTAACGGTCTGCCTGAATCTCATTCAGTACCAATAATAGCAATGACCGCAAATGTATTTAAAGAAGATATTGATAAATGTCTTGATGCAGGTATGAATGATCACACCGGAAAACCAATTGATGCCAATGAGCTATTTGACAAACTCAGTAAGCATCTCGGTGTGTCATTGGTTTGATATGTTAGTGGCTTATCACTATAGTTGAGGTTTTGCTCAAATGGTGCTGTGTCTTGGTTTGATTTAATGACATAAAACATCCGATGAATCTTTTGTGTAACTTAATCAGCAGTTACCTAGAATCCAGCAACCCTGCAGCAAGCATTATGCCAAGCTTACCTGATTCGAAGGTTAATCCGCCTTGTAAGTATGCATTATATGGCTCGCGCATTGGACCATCCGCTGACAGCTCTATGGTTGCCCCTTGTACGAATGCTCCTGCGGCCATTATAACAGGATAGTCATATCCCGGCATATCTGACGGTATTGGTGTGACATATGAATCAACAGGCGCTCCTTTTTGAATGCCTCTGCAAAAACGTTCCAAAGCTGACGGTTCACCAAATTGAACAACTTGAACAATATCAGAACGAAATTCATCAAATTTCGGAAATGTTTTATATCCCAATAACTCTAACAGTCGTGCACAAAACACGGCTGTTTTTAGTGCTTGCGCGACTGTATGTGGCGCCATGAATAATCCTTGGAAATAGAGCCTGTACCCCTCAGGGCTGGCGCCAGAATCACCACCGATACCGGGTGAAGTCAATCTATACGCAGCAGCATCAACGAGGTCTTCCCTGCCACAAATATATCCACCTCTCGGTGCCAATCCGCCACCTGGACCTTTAATTAGTGAACCAGCGAAAATATCGACTCCAACATCGCCCGGTTCAATCGCTTCAACGAACTCGCCATAACAGTTATCTACAAAGATATTTACAGAGCTATCAACCGCTTTAACAGCCTTGCAAATCTCACCAATTTCCTTAACTGTAACAGCACGACGCGACGAATAACCACGGGAACGCTGTATAAGCACAGCACCTATTCCACCCTCACGCACCGTCTCAACTATAGCATCAATATCGGGAGTTCCACACTCCAACAAATCAACTTGCGAATACGACATATCATAGTCCTTTAATGAGCCTCTATAGTTCCCTGTCAAACCAATTACACCATGCAATGTGTCATACGGTAGCCCGGTTGCAGCCAAAAGTGTCTGGCCGGGACGCAATGCCGCAAAAAGAGCATTTGTAATGGCATGTGTACCATTGACAAATCCTGTCCGAACCAAGGCATATTGCGAACTCATAGTGTCCGCAAAAACTAAGTCCATGACTTCACGACCTTTGTCATTATACCCATATCCAGAAGTAGGTGCAAAGCAAGTATCAGAAACATTATGACGCTGAAACGCAGCCAAAACCTTTTCAGTATTTGTCTGCGCTGTTTTATCTATTAATTTAAACTGCTGCTCTATATCAGACATAGCTTGCTCTGACAGTTCACGTATTTTATCTGTAATTTGAAAATAGCTCATAAAATTATATAACTCATTTCTGTATAATCTCGCCTCAGAACTAAGTGGAATCCCACACCTACAAGAGCTGTGTTGAAAGACAGCGGCTCTTTTTTCTTGCCCGATTATATCATACGGCAGCCTTGAGCCGCAACCAAAACGAGAAGATTGTTAAAGCAATGAAGAGATGTACAATTAGAAACGGCATACTTTACTTTTAGCAGTCAGGACGTGTATTCCTTTTTTGGCAGGAAGATTGAGAAGATTAGTAATTTTTACCAAGGGATAAGTTATTTCCGATTTAAGACACAGACATCAAGGTTACCGAATAAAATTTAAAATCAACAGCAATCAAATCAAGATGTATGACAAAGGAAACAATTTGCGGATTGAAATGACAACCAACAGCCCTAAGGACTTTAAAGTCCTTAAGTCAGAAGCGGATGAATCAACTGGTGAAGTCTAAAGTAGTCGCTAGAATAATCACGGCACTTTAAATTCTATCTTCGTTCGTCAATATACCTCTGTACACGATTTTGGATGATTCGAGCCGTATCCTCTGGTGACCTTAGACCACTGTAGAGCTGTGCAACCTCTTCCATAATTATCATTCGAATCGTTCCGCTTAGTCGACTTTGTACAACTGCACTATTCACCAGTTCACGTCTTATGTTTTGTCTTTCAACAGTCATGTTAGAGTTCGAGAGTCTATTCTCAAAGTCATCAATGCGTAAAGTTAGAGCGTGACTCTGCGTTGTATCTGAGAAAAGAGTTGTACGTATGAACCGCCATGCGGCTTCTGCATGTTGGCTATTATTAAAAATGCTGTAAGTATTTAAAAACTCAATGCTATGAGTTCCATCTGATTCGCCAGGGAGACCTATGTACGAAAAAGGCGGTGGCGCACTCCCATCCATATTAAGCAAGTCCTGATAACCAGCATTAGCTATTAAATCTACTATCTGTCCTCCACTTGATAAAGCGTGAAAATTAGGAGATAAATCAAAAAAATGCTTATCTTCAATGGCTGGAATAGCAATAAATAGCTCTAAGAGTCTAATAAAATTATCACTTTCAAAATGGCTGATTCCAGCATCCCCGTCAACAAATATGTGTCCCATATACTCTAGGATTGTGTCAAGAAAGCGAACTCTTGTTACGCCTCTACCTAATGGCTCAAAGTTACCACCTTCTATGCTTTGTTCCATATGTGTAAGAAATTCGTCAAATGTCCAATTATCAGCTTGTATTGAGGGGTTGGTAGTAATCATTGTTGTAATAGCGAGCCAATTGCCGATCATGGGAAGCCCTCCATCCGAATCTTCAACACCACTAAGTATATTTTCGAAAAAATCTTCCCGATTAAGCTCTGGATCAGCATCTATAAATTGATACAAGTCCATCAATGCACCTTGTCTGACTAACGATTCACGTGCTCTTGATAGATTTGGTGCTTCAATCCCTTCAAACACAATAATATCCGGTAAATTGCCTGCGATTATTTCAAGATGAAATCTATCTACCGCTTGACCATATCCAGACACATCGTAGACATCCCAATAATCATGTATGACAATCTGCAAGTCTGGATTATCTCGATTAAAATCCATAACATAATCATGTATGAGCGGAGACAAGCGAAAGCCGCCTAATATGATGTAATCTCTATCCTCAAGCCTAGTCCTTTGGACAGGGCTTAAAATTGCAAGTTCCGTGGTAAATGAGAGAAAATCTAAACCTGCTCTTTCTCGACTTATCACTATTCTTCCATCAGTAGTGAATACAAGATAGGAAGATGGTGACAAGTTTATACTAGATTCAAAGAAATTAATTATTGGTTCTAGCACCTCTGTTTCTAGTATATATCCATAAATATACTCAGTTGTAACAATGTAATAATCATAGTTGCTACTAGCCTCTGCTAAATGTATGTTTATAATATCTAACAATGGAAGCGAGTGTTCCTGTATTAGCTCTCCGGTAGATAAATTTATTTCTTGTAATGTAAAGGGGTAGTCGTTTAAATGCAAAAATGTGTTATTTCCTGTAAATGTAAACACATTTGAGACATCGGATGCCTCTTTTATTTTTATTAAGTTTTCATCCCAAAAAATAAAGGAGGTTTCAAATTGTGGGTTAATCCCAAATATTGCTATTGCATTGTTTCCATCAAAATGCACTTCTAAAGCAATCCAATCCGTACCTGACTGTAACAATTCAACATCTCTTAGTAAGTTCCCAGCAAAATCATACTTTCTATAATAAAGTACTCCCTGTCCGGTTTCCCAATCAATCACCTGCATTACGATGGAAATCTCGTTGGAATTTCTTATATCAAAACCAATAATATGCGAGTCCCATTGCTCCATGGGGATGGTAATAGCATTTTCTATTATGCCAAGCTCATTGATTCCTTTTAATTGAATTGAAGCAGAGTAAACTTCAAATGTCGCAGGAACTATTGAAAATTCAACGTAGAGATAATAGATTAACTCGTCATACATGACGAGACCATATATATATTCCGCGTCCCCTAGATATAATTGTATGAGCCCTCCTTGAGTAAGCCACACGTATTCATTAATTGGACCTTCTTGTAAAACCTCAATACTTCCGGTATGTACATAATAAGTTCCTTCGTCATCTTGTCTACAGCTTCGTCCAACGAAAAGCACTATAATAGCCACAGCAGCAACCAACAGCACAAGAAATAATTTTTGTATGTTGGGGGGGTATCTAGAATGCTTTGTTTTCATATGGATAGCTCCTTCTTTCTATTGTATTGTTTCTTCTCTCTTTCATTTTCTGCCACCTCACGCATAATTTACTGTACTTAAGAACAGATTGTCTCATTGGTTTGTTTGATATATATGGAGTAGGAGTGCCAGTTATCTGACACTCCTTTTCAAAGTCCAGTGTACTGTATTCAAATAGTAGGTTTCCTCAAAAATTTGACTACTAATAGCGTATAAACTGTCAAATTAATATGGGAATATCATTACTACTTAAAACGCTAAGCGAGCTGGTGTATTTGCACCACGAAGAGTAAAGTATCGACCCCATGTCATCGGTCCTACTATTTTATTTATGTATGAAAAGAGGTTTTCTGCACGTTTGCTACGAATGGAAACATAGAGGGAACGAATGGAGATGAGTCTATCTCATTTGAATAAAAATTGAACGCAAGAATGAATAACATGCCTATCATCAGTATAGTAAAACTTTTTATTAAAGTACTTGCTTTTATGTTTTCATATGCCACTTCTCGTTCATGAATGTTGTTAATTACCATTTTTCTGTTGTATCAATCAAATTGTTCCGATAAATATCTCTGCAGCCTGCTTTGCACGACACGAGCGGTGTCTTCGGCAGAACGACCACCGTGAAAGAAAAGAGAGATTTCTTCAAGAATAATATTGATAATGTCGTAGTTTCTCGAGTATACACGGTCGATTTGCTGAACAAGTGAGTATATCTCGTTCGCAATTATTTGCACATTTTCAACCGGCACAGGCGAAATTTCAACTAGGACAGTATCTCCGAATCTATCCACATCTTCGATTATCATGCCAGGTTGTCCAAGTCTATTGTGGTTTGCTGCTATGGATGTAGAATTTTCAATATATAAATTATACGCTGAAAAAAATGACGCCCTGTTCATTGGAAAATGGACACCAATAACATTGTGTATGTTCTCATATTCATACATTCCACGTAGGAAAGCCCACGCTCCTTCAACATTTTGTGATGCAGAAGATATTCCAAAAATATGAGAAGGTATCATTGCAATGCCTGCTTGTGAGCCGGGAAAACCTGCCGTCTGTAGTTTATTATTCAACACCATTGAAAAAAATTCCAAATCGAAGAATCCTCTCAATGGCTCGAAAGTGATGTCCGCAAGTCCTCTCGCTATAGACACTCCTGTGCCAAACTCAGACTGTGGTAATCTGTATGCTAACTCAAGTAGTTCTATGAAGTATGCAGTATCGAAGAAGGCTTCAGCATTATAGTAATCAATAAAATAATCTAAACTTGTTAAAACTATCTCAATTACAAACTCCTCTTGTGATAAGTATGTTGTAAACGAGGGCGCGTCTCTATCAAAGTCATTTGATAAGAAGTTTAACAGACCGGAGAAACTCTGATTATTGATACTACTTACAGTTTCACTTCTGCCAATAAATGCATTAAGAGAAAAGGACGGTACAACAATATAGTGTGCATCATTTATTGAGGTTGCTTGCATTGCACTCTCGAATAGTGTGTCCATATCCAAATCACGCTCCATATATGGAGATAAATCTAAAAGCAAACCTCTTTCAATATATTGTTGCACCGGCAGGAAGTGATGGGTATGCGCAAATTCACCATCGAATACTATACCTGACATTAAGAATATATCCGGAGATGCCCCCGTCATGATGTCTAAGTGAAGACGTAGCGGAGCTTCATTGCCATATACAGAGTAATTTACTATCTCAATAAAGTATTGTGGATTATAGAAATTGAAGTTTGCAACTAACACTTCTAACAGGAAATCATGTCGTGCTTCAAACCTACCGAGTCGAATTATTTGCACAGGACCGTCATGTTCCGGCGATGGTGTAATTGCAATGATTCTATCCATTCCGGTAGACCAATCAACTACGTGCAGTACATATTGTCCAAAATGCTCAAATATATTCAAGACATTGCCGACTATTCCATGTCTTGATAGGTCTGTGATTTCAACGAATGAATCGGTCTCGTGCTTAAAACCAAAAAAACTTGTCCCGTCCACCACATAAAAACCAGAAGTAATACTTGGGAAAAATCGTGCACCTGCTCCATGTGCGAAAGAGCTGAGTTTATTGAGTTGACCGCTTTCACTATTTAGATAATGTACAATTTTATCCGTACCTACAATTTCAAGAACATATAGAGTTCGGTATCTCTCTGAAAACATTATTTGTTGCATTGAGCTTGCAAGTATGACTTCGTATAGATGTTCACCTGAAAAAGAGTATGCGAAAAGTGTATGTACTGCATCCTCGTTAGATGTCAGTACATAAATCACGCTATCTTGTTCATTCAATGCAAAACTATAAATTATGCTATCTGGGAATTGAAGTAGACGTTCATACGTAACATCGGATATGCGATATACCATCAGTACGTCATCATTAACTCGTAAATTCTCTTCATCTTCCCCTTCTATAGGCCATCCAGCAATTAAAAGAGACTCATCAGGCATTGCGTAAAACGTTTGTACCCAAAATTTTTCGGTTAGTGTCTGGTCTATTAAAGTAACGCTTTCGTCATCTATGTTACAAAAATAGAACTGCAATGTTTCAGGATTTTCAACAGTAGTGCCGAAAACAAAAAAACCGTTGCCGAATGGCACAAGTTCACGATAATGCAGTAGCTCACCGAAGAGCGTATCTGCACGTGAAGGGATTTGCTCATTCCGTTCAGCACTGAGTCCTACAGTGTTTTCTTGTTCATAATTTGCGTAAGAATCATAATCTACATCATCACTGCAGCCGATAGAAAGCAGCACGATACAGAAGCAAAGTAGAATATAAAACGTTTTATAGAATTTTTTCATAGTCACTGTTTCCTGTTACTATATGTTCGTTGGTTAATGACATGGTATCCAGTCATGTCGCTATTTATCCTCTCACCACTTTAGTGCATCGTAACACCAAACAGATAGAATCGGCAATGAATAAAGGAGGGTATTCCATATTAGTTTTGTGAGCCATCAACGAGAAATAAATCAAGCGGCTTGAGCGCTAAAGCATATTGCGTAAATATGGGAATCCGCGAGAATCAATTTTACTACTGGCAAAAGAAGCTTCGCGAAGCAGCATGTGAAGAACTAATGCGAGTGTAGCAGCTATAATCATGAGAGTAATTGATTACAATTCGTCGTTACAATACCATCTTTCTACATAATTCATAATTAGTACATAACTACAAATCAACAACAACATCACATTTCTGCGCTAATTCCAAGTCGTGTGTAACAAGAACAATTGTTTTTCCTGCTCTATTGAGTTCCATCAAAAGCTCAAAGATAATATCACGGTTTTCTATATCTAAATTACCGGTCGGTTCATCAGCTAAAATAATTTCTGTGGGTTTTAATAGCAACCTCGCAATAGCAACGCGCTGCTGCTCACCACCACTTAGTGTGTAGATTTTCTGTTGTTCAAAGCCTTCCAACCCCACTTTTATAAGTGCTGATGAAATTGCTTTCTTCTTATTCTTGATATCTTTATTATATGTTAGTGCCATCTCCAAATTCTTGTACACCGTATCATTATCAGAAAGTGCATAGTTTTGAAATAAGAACGAAATGTGATTTCGTAGCAACTTTCTTACTTTGAAGCTATGGGGCAAAACATTGTTATTTCCTAAAATAACCACATTTCCGCTTGTTGGCTTTTCAATGCCACCCATTATATTAAGTAACGTTGATTTTCCACATCCGGAGCGACCAACAATTGCATATTTTTTCCCTTTTTCAATTTTAAGAGAAAACTGATTTATTACAGTCTTTTCACCAAATTTCTTGTCAACATTACTTAGTTCAATTACCTTCATTACATTTCCTCTCTATCATTCATAATAGTCATACACTAATGAATGCTTCCATTGTGATATTGCAACTACTGTTAAATAAACCAAAATATCAAGTAACATAACTACAGCTAAAAGTCGGATGTCGAGTTCAAGATACCAAGCAATCGATGCCACAACGAAAACTGCCAAACTTGATTCAATTAGTAACTGTGAGAATATCCGCAATTGACTGTGTCCCATTATTTTTCTCGCATAAATGCGCTTTCGATAAACTTTTGAGTACAAATATGAGTATTGAATAATAATGACTAAAATCAAGGCGAATGTCGGAATCATTACCAACATATGGTTTACTATCTCTTGTAAGCGCCACTCACGAATGCTATTTAACTCGTCTCCTACTGTAGATACTAAAATGCGGTTGTAAAATGAAGTCTCTCTCAAAAGCTCGTTGATATCATCATCAATAAAAACATCGCGGAAAGGTGAAGCGTCCAGTCTAAATGCAGAATCCTTGTATACCATTATGTAATATGGTTGCGATGAAACCCCTAAAAAGGACCAACTAAGTGAATAGTCAAATAAATCTTGCTCATTATCAATAATCACAACCTCATACCCTTGTGTAAGTAAACTTTCGGCATAGCTAAAATGAATCTCCGGCACTAAATGCACTACATCTGAGTCTATCTGGCTCAAGTTCACTAAATTACCATGCAAATCTCGCACCGGATGTTTTGCTAAATAATTTTCGTTAACCAGCAGCCCAGATGGTATTTCATTAAATCCGGGTAAGTATTGGCACAAAATTGCTCCTGCTTCATTCAAGATTCGGAACGCTCGGTGGTATTCATACAAAACTTGGTGTTCATAAACAATATTTGGCTCTACATTTCCTATGCCAACTTCTACGAATATATGCATCATTAGAGAAGTATGCCCATCTCTATGATACCTTGACATTAGCATTGGCGAAAATTGGTAATCCGTTATTGAAGCATTTCGCTCATAATAACGCACGTGACCAATCATATTGAAGTCATCTTGAAGCAAGTCAATCCTACCGGACAAAAAAGGTAACATCACGATAAGTACAATAATCTTCAAAATGTAATTTGCACCCATTAGAAAACGGTTAATATTGCTGTTTTTTAAAAGAGAGTATGTAGGAATGCACAATAGTAATAAACTACTCAGTATAAGAGTGATTGTTACTCCTAAGAGTTGTAGTCCTACGGAATGCGCAAGTGTCCAAATTATCGGAACAGTGCGCACATTTATTGCACCGACAAAGAACATGAAGAGCAAAATGTTGAGGACAATAATGGCTAATGCAATAGAGAGTAGTAAAGGCAAAAATAGTTTATTTGCAACTTGAAATAATGACATCCCCATAGTCTTAAGAATTGCGATTTTTTTTGAATTAGTATGAAAATACATAATGATGACTAAGGCAATTAATGCCATAGTCACTACGATAATTGGCGATAAGAATGAAGAGATTGCTTCTTCTATATCAAATGGATCTGCACCGAAATTAATGATTTCATCGACATATGAATCAAACTCAGCCATAAAAATCCCAATTATTTCGTCAAGCTCCGCTTGTGAACGGGCAATAATAAAATATGCTCCACCCATAATTGTGTCCATTGCAGTTATCGGATAAAAACGAACATCAATGCGATCGTTAAGTAAGAAAAATGTAATTCCATTTTCTATGTTGCGTTGATTCGTATAAAAATAGTCAACGTGATTAATAAAGTTAAGGGAAACATCAGCAAGCAAATTAAAGCGCTCATCAATGGGGGTATTTGTTATAACATAATAAACATACTCGCTTCTTCCATGATTAGCTTCGCTATACGAAATCACCACATCATAGGTTTGAGCCAAATGCCTGAACATATCAAAAATAGCTTCACTTGAGGCATCAGAAATGGACTCGTTATTTGGATTATTTATTATTAATGATGCATGTACAACATCTGGTTGAACTATATAAATTTGAAGCATATCGGTGTAGTCGTTTTCCATATATACTTCCCTAATATTGAAAAATAACAGTATATTAACCAACACAAACAGCAATATGATTATTTTTTTTGACATATGTCCCCCATCGAAAAGCACAAGTACCGTAGTACTCTTCTCTCTGACATTCATTAATCTCATCAGATTTTGTAATCAGAGCATTAGTCGCCGTGTTTGAGTATGATTCATGACTTGATATATAAATCAACGTAACTTCATCATGGTTAACACATTTTCTGAACTGATGTCCTACTGCAATTCCGTTCATTGTCTCCATTTCAATATCCATAAACACAATATGAAATGTCGCATTGTTTTCAACTGCATGCAGGAATTCTTTGCCTGAATGAAAAGTGGCGATGATGGTAATACCCGCTTAAATACCTACTAGTGGTCTGTAAAGCCTAAATTTTGCATATATCGCTGGTATATTTTTCACTCTGCCTCGTTAATCGTCGGTTAAATACCAATGGGTATTCGCCCTCCTCTCGCCTCGCCGAGCAAAAAATATACTCAGCACTATACGCAAGTTTAGACTTTACAGAACACTAGCTCTAATAGAACAACCAATTATCTACTACTCATTTCCTCAAGAAACAACCAAATAAGCCTCTGCACATCTTCCATGTCTGAAATCTTGCCCACACATGCCGGAGAGTGCAAATTACGAATAGGTGCGGCTACACCAACAGACTTTACACCGCCTCGTGACCTTTGGAACGCGGCGCCATCAGTACCACCTGAAATGTATGTTTTAGTTTGCCAGGGGATATCATTCCTATCAGCAATGCCTTGCAAAACCTTTTGCACCTCTTTATTATAAATAGTACCGGCATCCATAAACGGAATTACAGGACCAGCTCCGAGTTTACATACCTTCTTGTTTGCTGAAACAGAAGGAAGATCAGCAGCTGTCGTACCCTCAACAGCAATTGCAATATCCGGTGCAGTCGTATAAGCCGCAGTAAATGCACCTCTTAGTCCAACTTCCTCTTGAACTGTAAACACAAACGTACAATCAACAGGCAACTTTGACTCTATCAACTCCAACAAAACTGCACAACCAAATCTATCATCAATTGCCTTCGCCTTAATAAATCCATCACCAAATTCCCGCACATCTTCATCAAAGGCAATAGCATCGCCAAGAGATACGAGCTTCTCTGCCTCACTACGACTTTTCACACCGATATCGATATACATATCTTCGATTCCCACAGGAACTGCTCGATCTTTAGGTTTTACGAGATGAATTGCCTTGCAGCCTATTACGCCTTGAATCTTATTTTCCCCAACTCTCACAGCCTTGCCTAAAATAACACGCCCATCTATGCCGCCAACATATGCGACTTTTAGGTATCCATCATCGGTAAAGCTTGTAACAATTAAACCAATTTCATCCATATGAGCACAGAGAACTAGCTTCTCTTTAGGTACAACATCACCTTTTTTGAAAACAATGACATTACCCATAGTATCTACAATAACATCATCAGAGTGCTTTTTTGCGCGTTCAATAATATAGTCTCTTACCTCATCTTCACTTCCGGATACGCCATCAAGCATACAAAGGTTCTTTAATGTTTCTAACATTATGCTGTTTCTCCTTTCATTGCTTTTGCGGTTTCACAGAGTAACTGTGCTATATATTCAATATCGTCTAATGAAATGACTTCATATGCACTGTGCATATACTTCATAGGTAGACCAAGTAGCGCTGTTGCAACGCCACCTCTTGAAACCTGAATAGCACGTGCATTTGTTCCACTACTGCCGGTCGCTACAACATTTATTTGATGTTTAATATCCTTCTCTTTTGCCAAATCGATTATTTTTTCAACTAGCTTAGGATTCATGTTCGGACCACGTGAAATAATTGCACCATCACCTAATCCTATATTTGTTTCTGTCGGTTTTGTATCAGGAGTTTTGGCATGATCCACATCTACAACAACACAGTAATCAGGTGCGATTGAATATGCTCCGGTTGTCGCACCTCGTACACCAACTTCCTCCTGAACGCTTCCCATTACGTAAATATCAACATCAAGGGTCGCATCTTTCAACAGTTCAAGAGCGCGTAGAATAGCAACAAATCCTGCCCTATCATCAATCGCCTTGCCATAAAACATACTCTCGCCAAAACGCTTTGCTTCATTAGCAAAAACACCGTGGGTCCCGGGAACGACGAGTCGAGAAGCTTCCTCTTGAGAAAGTCCAACATCTATGTATAAATTTTCAATTTCAAAATTCTTCTCTGCATCTTTTTTCTTAATAATATGCGGAGGCAACACGGAGATAACACCGTAAAGTGGTGGATCTGTGCACACCATCACACCTGTTGCCGGAATGACTCTCTCATCAAAACCACCAAGTCTGGAAAATCTCAAAAAACCTTCCTCAACACCAGTCACCACAAAACCAATTTCATCAATATGAGCATCAAACAATAATTTAGGTGCATTCTCTTTGCCACAACGACGAACACCAATGACATTACCTAACACATCAGTCCACACCTCATCCATAAAAGGCTCAAGCATAGATTTAGCACACTCGGCAACCTGCTCCTCAAACCCCGCAGGTCCCGGCACACTACAAAGTTCTGTTAAACTACTAATAATGTCTAATTTCATATAAAATTATCCCTTTACATTAATTTATTCACTAAATCTTTAAATCGATCGCCACGTTCTTCAAAATTCTTAAACATATCAAAGGAAGTACAGGCAGGAGACAAAAGAACAACATCACCAACATCTGCAACTTTTGAAGCAGTGTCTACGGCATCTTCAAAACTATCACACTTTATTATTTCCAACTCGTATGAATCATTAGGCTCTGCGTCTGCACTCATTGCACACTCAACTGCAGTACATATATCACTTGCCGTGGCACCGACAAGCACTAACTTCTTCACTCTACCGGCAACTTCATTACCTAGTTCATCAAAAGGAATACCCTTATCTTTGCCACCAGCAATAAGAATCAAATTCTTTTCATCATTTTCCGGTAGCAGACTATTCTTTTTATCAGTAAACGCTTTTAGTCCTGCAATTGTCCTACTCGGACTGGAGGCAACAGAATCATTAAAGTATTTTACACCACGAAACTCACGCACAAACTCAAGACGATGCTTAACACCGCAAAAACTCATTGCAGTTTTTCGCATTGTCTCATAACTTACAATTCCCAATACTGCTGCAAATGCTGCAAGATAATTTTCAATATTGTGGACACCAGGTAAAACGATGTCATCCGCATTCATTATTTCCTCTCGCGCGTCATTTCTGGATTCGTATATTATTCCATTCTTTAGATACACACCATTTGTAACCTTGTCATGCCTACTAAAAAACAATACTTCATCTGCCGGTGCTGACTTTGCATAGTTGCGGGTCACTTCATTGTCAAGGTTAAATACAGCTATATCTGACTTGTTTTGGTGCATAAATATATTGCTCTTCGCTTCAATATACTCTTCCATGTCGTTATGCACGTCAAGATGATTAGGTGAAAGATTTGTAACTACAGCGATATTGGGGCTTGTTTTCATTGTCACCAACTGAAAAGATGATAGCTCGATAACAGCTATATCATCAGGCTTTATTTCATCAGCTCTGCATAACAAAGGTGTGCCAATATTCCCGCCAACATGTATTGTTTTCCCTTCATTTCTAAGCAGCTCCGCAATTATCGAAGTTGTTGTGGTTTTTCCATCACTACCTGTGACTGCAATGGTTTTGCATGGACAAATGTCAAAAAAAGCTTCCATTTCACTTGTAAGCGTTGCTCCGCGTGCGACAGCGTCGACAAGAGCAGGAGTCGTTGGCATTAGCCCGGGGGTACGAAAAATAACATCCTCAGTTAAATCGCTAAGATAGTGCTCACCAAGACGGAGAACTGCTCCGGCCTTTTCAAAGCACTCCGCAATTTCCCCGATTTCTTCTTTTGTACGTCGATCACATACAGTTGTTTCAATTCCTGCGTCTAATAAAATATTAATAAGCGGGGTATTGCTAATGCCTGCTCCAATCACAGCTACCCGCTTATTTTTATACATTTTTAGATAATCATTTAGCTTAATGTGCAAAGTTATACATCTCCTGTTTAGTATTATATGCATAGAGAGCAGTTTTCTCTGCCCTCTATGTACTATTCGATCGTTTAAAACTGAACCGCGATTCTTCACCTTTTACGAGTCTCTTTATATTTGGTATATGCCTCACTATAACGAGTAATACACACATTATAATTATATTCAGCTCCGCAATTCCGCCAAACTCTGCAAATCCAACATTACTTAAAATTACCATTGATATCGGGAACGCTATGCTACCGAGCATTGCACCTAATGAAACAAATCTTGTTATTATAACAACAAGAATAAATACACCCCACGCTATGAGAGCAAGTCGCCAATCAATAACTATAACAATCGCACCGATAGCTGTTACACCTTTGCCACCTTTAAATTTATAAAACAATGGGAAGCAATGTCCCAGCATTACAAAAAATCCTGCAAGAGCTTGTCCAAAGAATGCTTCGTTTAGGAAAAATTCCAGTGGTCTGACCGTCCATATCTCAGAAACATGCATATCGGTAAATGTAGCAAACAGCCAACCACCAAACAAGACAGGCGCAACTGTCTTTAGAACATCAATAAAAATAACAAGAAGTACCCCGACCTTGCCGAAAGTTCTGTAGAAATTCGTAAGTCCGGGATTTCCGCTTCCGTAATCGCGGATATCCTTTCGAAAAAATGTTTTTGATGCAATTATCGCTCCGTTTAGGCTGCCAAGAATGTATGCGGGCAATGCGGCTATAAGCATTAGTAAAATAAACATTACGCTACCTTCTTATCTTTAAACTTTAAGTCATAGTTGCTGTAAATTTTATACTTTTACGCGCTTAGTGTCAACAAAAAATTTAGGGATTAGGGGCTAGCCATCTGCACCCGTTCTAATCACCGCGTTCTCTTACTATCATTCGTATTGGTGTGCCTTCTAGGCTGAATACTGCTCTAATTTGATTTTCCAAATATCGCAAATATGAAAAATGAAATAATTTTGCATCATTACAGAAACATACAAATGTCGGTGGACGAACACCTGTTTGAGTTATATAGTATATTTTTAGCCTGCGTCCTCTATCGGTAGGCGGTTGGACACGCCCTGTTGCGTCTGCAAGTATGCCATTTAGCGTGCCTGTTGATATTCTTGTAACTGTTTGCTCATTCACAAAGTTTATTAAACCAAACAGTTTCTCAACACGCTGTCCAGTCAACGCGGAAATGAACAACACAGGTGCATATGTCATATAACTGAGATCACGCATAACTTCCTTACGCATATCTTCCATCGTGTTTGTTTCTTTTTCAATTAAATCCCATTTGTTTACTGCAATAATACTCGCCTTGCCTGCTTCATGTGCAAGACCAGCCACTTTCGTATCCTGCTCTGTTACACCCTCACGAGCATCAATCATTATTACACACACATCGGCGCGCTCAATCGCCATCTTAGCACGCAATACACTATAGTGCTCGATTCTGTTGTCAATTTTAGATTTACGTCTAAGTCCGGCAGTATCAATGAAGATATACTTGCCATGCTTATTCTCAAATGATGTATCAACAGCATCACGTGTTGTGCCTGCCTGGTCACTCACGATTACACGCACTTCGTCAAGTATTTTATTAATAAGTGATGATTTCCCTGCATTTGGTTTACCAATAACAGCAACACGAATTACGTCATCTTCTTCCTCATCATCTGACTTCGGCGGTAACAAGCGCACACACTCATCTAATAAATCACCAGTGCCATGACCGTGCGTAGCTGAAATCGAGATAGGATCGCCAAGTCCAAGTGAATAAAACTCATAAATATCCGGATGTTCAGGACCGGGTGTATCCATTTTATTTACTATAAGTATGATAGGCTTTCCAGATTTCAATAGCATACGTGCAACATCTTCATCTGCTGCAGTAACACCTGTTGTAAAATCAGTAACAAATACGATAACATCAGCCATTTCGATGGCTAACATAGCTTGTTCACGCATAAAAATCAGCATCTCTGAATCTGCTGTTGGCTCTATACCGCCAGTATCAATCAAATCAAACTCACGCCCGTTCCAATCAGTCGTAGCATGAAGTCTATCCCGGGTGACTCCCGGTGTATCTTCAACAATGGATAAACGCTTTCCAACGAGTCGGTTAAACAATGTAGATTTTCCTACATTCGGACGTCCAACTATCGCAACTAAATTCTTTGGCATATTGTTATAACCCCTCCCACTTCGCCATTCTGCGCGAAGTCGCAGAATGACGTTAGTTTTTCATAAACTAAAACTACTGCCTGTTATGGGCGGCAATTCATCGTTCAACAAACGCTCTGAGCAAGTCTGCGCCATCTTGCTTTACTATACGAATTGGCACACCTAATTCATTTGATACATCCAATACTGTTACATCATCAAGAAACACATCATCGGTTGAGCCACCTGATGAATCTGATGTACCCTTGTTTCTTAACATGTTCTGCGGAATAAGCAACCTTGACCCTAACTGCTCATCTTTCAATTGGTTTATTAAATCAGTTCCGGTTATAAGTCCAGACACAACTACACTCTCACCAAAAAACTCATTTCTTATTGCGTAGACATTACATAAGATTTTATCATACTTAGCCGTTATCATGTTTGAAATATTTGTTAAATGTGGATGAGCCAGAACTCCTGTTGCAATTGACACTTCAGAAAAGCTTAGTGGTTTTTTTGTATTACTCGACAAAGCTTTTTCAAATTCTGTTATAAACAGACGCATCATGCCAACACCGTTTTCTAGTTGTGGATAATCTTCATAAAATTCATTATTCGGAAGTTCTAAACCTGCCATCATATATAGCTCATCAGCACAATAAAATACTCGTGAACCACGCAATTTCAAGCAAACATCTCCATAATGCTCAACTAGCTTTATTGTTTGCAATGCGAGTTTTTTATCAAATGCACGAAGTTTTGTAAGCCCTTGTCGATGCTTTGTCAATCCGACTGGCACTATTGAAACACTATTGATATGTCTGCCCATTTTCATTAATCGCATTATTGTTTTAGATAGCTCTTTCCCATGATTTATACCAGGGCAGCAAACAATTTGACAATTGAGGGTTATACCTGCTTTTACAAGCTTCATAAATGCACTAAGGCTATTGCCGCCCATTTCTCCACCAAGCATATATGAACGCAATTTGGAGTCAAGAGTATGTAATGACACGTTAATTGGGCTAATGCGCAAGCTAATAATTCGCTCTACATCCTCGTGCGATAAGTTCGTCAAAGTAATATAATTACCTTGTAGAAATGATAGCCTGAAATCATCATCTTTATAGTATAACGTATCACGCATTCCAGTTGGCAGTTGGTCAATAAAACAGAAGATACATTTATTTTTACAACTACGCTCTCTATCCATAAGAAAAGATTCAAACTCAATCCCTATGTCAGTACCCTCAATCCTATTTATCTGAATAAGCTTTACCTTTTTATCCGGAGATAATAATTCAAGCAGTACTTCTTCATCATATGAATGATACTCATAATCTAGATAATCATTTATATCTGCACCGTTAATTCTGCGCAGTATGTCGCCTACATTGATATTAGTCTTAGACGCAGGAGAATTTGGCATTAATGATTTAACAACTGCATTCATTTATATTATTACCATCTCTTTCACTATACCTTGTACACAAAACAACTATCTTCCTCTAATCGTGAAAAATCGGGGACTCTCCCCGCTTTAGGCTTTGACAAAATTGTCTGTCGTGCTAGCTGACTTCACGTCCGTTATATGTCCCACATGCCTTACAAATTCTATGTGGTAAACGAAACTCGCCGCATTTTACACATTTAGTAAGACCGGGAGTTTTTAACTTCCAGTGAGAGGAACGCCTCTTGTCTCTTCTCGCTTTTGATACCTTACTCTTTGGTACTGCCATAATAACACCTCCCGGTAATTTTTATATGAATTAACAATTTATCTTCGCTTACTATTCTGTATCCAACAACTGGCTAAGAACAGCAAGTCTGGGATCTACTTCTTTTTTGCATTTGCATGGTTCGATATTTAAATCAGAACCGCAACTTTGGCATAGTCCGACACAATCTTCGTTGCATAGTAGCGTATCTTCCATATCCAGAATGAATTCTGTAACTACTATCTCGTTTGCGTCGATCTTGTCTCCCTGAAGGAAGTAACCGTCTGGGTCTTCACCCTCTCCCCCTTCAGTGAGATTCGCCGATATACGTCTATGTACAGGATGTTCAAACTCTTTGAGACATCTTGCGCAGATACATATGCATACTGCATCTACATTCGCCGAAAACGTTAACATTCCAGCTGTATTTATAACGTTTCCCGCCGCTCTCGCCGGTTCATTTATCCGGCTAATTGAACCACTTGCCGCTTCCGACATGTCAGGTTCAAAGTCAAAGGATACTTTCCCACCGGGAACACCAATTATCTCTCGAAGATCGAGCATCATAAAAACGACCTCCTGCACACATCAAATGATTATAATGTATTCACAAGCTCTTGTCAATATATTTTTGAACTTTGTCAATCAATTTTTCACCTATTTTTCACTCTGCTAATCAATTTCCATTGTTTCTATCAACTATCTTACTTGCCGTATGCGGACGAATGCAGTTTGTCCCTACAACTCATTTTGCTTGCTCCGCCAAACTGCGTAGTTCATCCGGACTAAAGCGGTATACTTTCGGGCAGAAATGACAATTAACTTCAGTAACTGGTTGCTCCTCTGCCATCTGTTCAAGATCATCAGCACCTACGCTTATGAGGATGCGTTCCACTCGTTCTCTTGTACAATTGCAGTGATATTCGGTTGTACGCCTCTCCAATATTTCATACTCAAAGCCGCTTAGTAAAATACCTGCTATATCTTCCGGAGACCTTCCATCGCTTAGAAGCTGTGTAATTGGTGGCATGGTGTTTACATTAGCTTCTAATATTTCAATCGCCTTTTCCTTTGCACCAGGCAACAATTGAGCAATAAAACCGCCTGCATTTATTACAGTAAGATCCTTGTCTATCAGCACACCCAATGCGCATACTGTTGGTGTCTGTTCGCTTGTGGCGTAATAATGAGTGATATCTTCTGCGATTTCTCCGGAAATAATCGGAGAAGTGCCGATATATGGTTCACCAAATCCATAATCGCGAATCACATGTAAGTATCCATCCCTTCCAACAACACCGGCAACATCAAGTTTACCATGCTGGTTTAATGAAAGTTCAACTATTGGATTTTGCACATACCCACGAACGTCACCGGATGGCTCACCAATCGCCAAGAATGACCCTGCAGGACCATTTCCTTTGAGCTGAAGATTAAGTGAATCCGTCTCGCCTTTAAGTCTTGAACCCATCAAAGAGGCTGCGGTAAGCAGCCTCCCCAGTGCCGCAGTAACGGCAGCTGATGTTTTATGAATTTGTTCAGCACGGGCAACAATGTTGGTGGAATCAATAATATAGCAGACCACATCCCCGGATTTTGTCATCGCACTAATATAATTAGACATTTAATACCTCTTAATACCTAATATAATTTTTTGCCATTGTATCATGTATTACAACTGAAATCTATTCGACTATTTCGTAGTTAATCTGTGAAGTCAATAGTGTCACCTCTCGGCGAGTGTTGCTTTCAAGGCGTCTATAAATATGTATCTATCGCCCTATTTTCTGCTTCGGATTGAAATATCGCTTCCATGACTTTCATTACTCTCATAACTTCGTCGTGTTTTACAATAAAAGGCACTCCGTGGTTAATATGAGCAACTATATTATCATAGAACTTTCTCCACTCATCTTCGATGTGTTGTCCTCCTACTTTGGGAACAGGTAGCTCTTCTACTGTTGATGAGCTGCGAGGAGACATAGTTTTTGTAAGTCCGACTCCGGCTTGTATAGGCACAAGCTCATCATGCCCTTGCTTCGCGACTTCACGCACAATTTTACCATTCAAATCCCAGTCATCTATCTGAATTGTACCGTACAGACCAGAAACATGCCAGCGTGGATAATTGACATATGTTGTTGTAGTCACCTCTAAAACTGCTACTAAGCCTGTTTCAAAAGTTAATACTGCCATAAAACCATCATCCACCTCTTGATTCGTTATATGCTGCACCCGTGCGTAGACTTGCGTTATTTTTTCTTTGTAAGCATCGCATATTTGATCGATAAGATGAACACCCCAATCCAATATCATGCCGCCGCCTTCAGACTTGACTGCACGCCAGTCACCCGGTATACCATTTGCACCGGAAACACGAGATTCTATTTTAAATATATTGCCAATTGTACCTTCGTCACGCACTTTAAGGATCGCACGATAATCGGGATCCCACCTGCGGTTTTGATGTACTGTCATCATGAGTCCTGTTTCGTTGGCTTTGTCAATCATTTCTTGCAAGTCTGCAGAACATAATGTTACCGGTTTTTCGCATATTACATCTATACCAGCATCCATCGCCTGAAATGCATATGGTTTGTGCCAGTCATTTGGTGTAGCAATTAAAACTACATCAATATCATCTTTACATAACAACTCTGCTGCACTCGAGCATACACGCAATCCGTCTTCTTTTGCTTTCATATTCGCCGCTTCACTTATATCGTATACAGCAACTGCCTGAATGCCTAAATTGTCTTGCGTTTGCATCATCATATGATGCCAGCGTGCCATGCCACCGTAACCTATTATACCCATTCGAATTATTTTGTCTGCCATTATTGTGAACATCCTTCCTATCTTTAGCTTAGTGGACGCTTGTAAAATCGCCCGATGGAGTGAAATCTATGATGGGATCCACCATGCCGCGCACAAGCTCGGGGAAATTTATCGGCGTAGCCCATTTTACCGCATTGATTATCACTTGTTGAACTTCAGGTATGTAAAATGTCCCAAAAGATTCATGACCCGGGCGAAAATAAAATACCTTTCCTTTTTCCCTATGGTAACAAAAACCACTACGGCAAACTTCGCCACCTTCAAACCAACTCAGGAACAGCAATTCGTCTGGTGCAGGAATGCCAAAGTACTCACCATACATTTCCTCAGAGGGAATAATTATTTTCTCTGGCAAACCGTCCACGATTGGATGAGAAGGGTCAACGACCCAAAGAATTTCCTTTTCACCGACCTCGCGCCATTTAAGTTCGCCAGTGTTTGTTCCACAAATCTTGTTAAATATTTTACTGGCATGTCCTGAGTGCAAAACAATCAGTCCCATGCCATCTAAAACACGGGCATATACTTTTTCGACTATTTTATCATCAACTTCCTGATGCGCCACGTGTCCCCACCAAATTAGTACATCCGTATCATTTAGAACTTCCTCCGACAAACCATGTTCAGGTTCACGTAAGGTTGCTGTATGTGCTTTCATGCCAGCTTTTTCTAAAAATTCGGCAATACACCCGTGTATGCCTTTAGGGTAAAGTTTTCCAATTGCTTCTTCTTCGACTTCGTGAACATATTCGTTCCAAACCGTAACTTTAATTGCCATAATATAAAATCCTTTCTGATTTTAGTACTTCATTTTTGAAACACATTACTCGTCCTCTGCAGTTTTCACTTTGAACCCAAAGTATACCACATGTAGAAGCCATATTACTACCAGTATTATGCGCACAAAATATGGAACATGAAAAATAACCATAGTCAAAAAGCTTATACCCATAAATATCGTTATAGAGCTAATTAGTATCAGCTTTGCCTTTAACGTCATCACACGTTTTTGTATAAACTTTTTTACCGTACTTTTATATAGTCGTGTTGTAAGAAACCATGTGTGAAGTCTTTGTGAGCTTTTACCAAAACATACTGCAGCTAGTATAACAAGCGGAGTGGTAGGAATTAAAGGTACTGCCGTACCAATAGCTCCCAAGCCAAGTGCAGTCACTCCAAGCGTTATGTAGATTACCTTGACAAGTATTGATTTATTATTTTCCATAATAATGACCATTTCTTTCGTGATACCTAGTGGTCTGTGTCACCCAAAAGTTGCATATTTCCGTGTATATTTTCACAATACTGCGTTGTTCGTCAGTTAAATACCGATGGGTATTCGCCCTCCTCACGCCTTGTCTTGTAAAAATATAC
>WQWL01000036.1 GCA_009785345.1 Oscillospiraceae bacterium | reverse complement strand
TTCAGAAAAGGCAATTTTTGTGTATATCCTAAATTAACATATGATATCGCAAACCATATTTTTAGGAAGTTAGTGTTTGTAATGGTTTGACAGTGTATATGATAAAATGGTGCGGAATTTAGGATACCTACTAAATACTCAGCCACTAAAATGTTCTGCACCAAACAGCGCTTCAATGCACCACATAAGCAGTATGTATGCACCAATACAGCAAAGGGTAGATTTTCACATATAAAACTAATTTCCGATGTCGATACATAAAATTGCTTAATGTAATTAGAAGCTACTATAATGTCATTTCTATTAAATGAGTGCAGTGCTTTATCTAGCAGGGTTTCTATACATACAAAATTAAAGTGATTAGTCGGGCGATTGGTCTTCTATTAAATAAATTGACACAATTCGCAATTTTGATACAATTATGTTATAGCCTTTTATTAGGAAGCTGCGAGTCTAGTATAGACAACTCTGGAGGCGCTTAATAAATCTTATAAAAAAGGAGCAGCACCTTGATGATAGAAAATATAAAACAAAAGATACTTCAATTAGATGCTGGCACTTTTCAAAATCTCTGCAATTCATACCTGTATAAAGAAAAAGGATATAAGGGTATTATGTCTCTTGGAAGTCAGGCGGGAACTGGAAGAACCACTGTCGGAACTCCTGATGCATACTTTCTTACACCCGACGGTAAGTACGTATTTGCTGAGTATACAATCCGAGGGCAACGAGTATTTCAGAAGATTAAAGGTGACCTTAAAAAATGCCTAGATGTATCAAAGACAGAGATTCCTCACAATGAGATTGCAGAAATTATTTATTGCCACACCTCCTCAAATATCACCCCAACTCAAGACAAAGAACTCCATTCATTGTGTATAGATGCGGGAGTTAATCTCAATTTAATTGGAATAGATAAGCTTGCAGAAGATATACGCCTTTACCATCACGATATTGCTAGGGACTTTTTACAGATATCTTTGAGCACTGGTCAAATTCAGTCATGTGCTGAGTTTGTTAAAACTTACAATGCAAACAAAATGGCAGCACCGCTTGATACCGAGTTTTTGTATAGGGAAAAGGAACTCACTGATATTGACGAGGCTTTTACGAAAACAGATGTTGTCATTTTAAGTGGAATGGCAGGTGCTGGTAAAACTCGATTAGCATTACATTATGCACAAAAACACGCAGAAGCTCATAATGAAAAACTTTTTTGCATTCGTAGTAATGCAGAGCCGCTATATGAAGATTTATTGATTTACATGAATATCTCTGGCAATTATTTTCTTATGGTTGATGATGCAAATCAGCTGTCAGGGTTTAAGCACGTAATTGAGTATACGACAAAGAAGGCAGATGGGTACAACGTAAAAATACTTATTACCGTTCGAGACTATGCAATTGAGAAGGTAAAAGCTAATGTTCGTGAAATCACTACATATGAGACTGTAAAAGTTGACAGATTCAATGATGAGGAAATCAAGACCTTAATTGAATCAACATTAGGAATTAAAAACCAAGATTATCTCAAGCAAATAGGTAGAATTGCTGAAGGAAATACTCGACTTGCTATTTTAGCAGGCAAGATTGCTTGTGATACAAATCGGCTGGACTCTATTCATGATGCTTCTGAACTTTATGCGGATTATTATGGTGCATACCTCCAAGACAATCACTTACTTACTGAGAACAAACTGTTGATTTCCGCAGCCATCGTTGCATTTTTAGAGGCGATACACCTAGAACACCTTGATGTGCTGAACCCAATTTTTCAGTCATGCAAAATTAACCGAGATGATTTTATTGAAAATATTCAAACGCTACATGAAAAAGAAATTGTTGATATTTGCAATGAAAAGGCAGTGAAATTCTCGGAACAATGTTTGTCCAATTATTTACTCAAGCTTGTTTTCTATGACAAAAAACTTATCAAGCTACAGCAGATGATAAAGTTCTGCTTTGGAAATTACAGACCACGGACAATCCATTCAATAAATACCTTACTGAACGTTTTTAGAAATGAAGACTTATATCAATTCGTTGCACAAGAAATCAAAAAACTATGGATTGAATTATCACAAGAAAATACTCCATGGTTCTTTGATTTTGTTAAAGCATTCTTTCGTATAAATCCAACTGCTACGCTTTTAATACTGAAAAATAGAATTAAAACCGAAGAATATGTGCTTGTTGATGGTAAAAATATTGATTTTCAAACAGGGAGGAACAATCAAAACATCAATAGCGATATCATTGAAATCCTATCTGGATTTGCAGATATGAATGATCTACCAACAGCATTAGATTTGTTTTTCTCGTATTATCTAAAGCGTCCTGATCTAGCTATTGAATTCTATCATGCT
Source organism: Oscillospiraceae bacterium (assembly GCA_009785345.1). Taxonomy (GTDB): domain Bacteria; phylum Bacillota; class Clostridia; order Oscillospirales; family Oscillospiraceae; genus WRMH01. The sequence continues at coordinate 22,408 of WQWL01000036.1, read as the reverse complement.
ATCAATCAGCGGATGGGTATTCGAAAAGAGTCATTTGATTATAATTTTTATACACAGAAACTACTCTTTGAAAAAATGATTGAGTTCTCAGATGGTTGGAAACAAGAATCTATTACTCTTCTCTTTTTAGAAATTGCTGAGGAGTTTTTGAAGATGACGCATACGCCTGCGGAAGGAGGGCACAAGCATTCGATAACCATCTACAACATACCACTAACCTTATCTCTGGGTGTAGAGGCGTATCGAAAACTAATTTGGCAGGCGTTGGCAGAAATTTGCAAAATAGATTCACATAGAGATAGAATCTGGGAAATTCTATACTCATATAATGGGTCAGGAAATGATTTGAGCGATTCTGTCTTGGAGTTTGATATAAGCTATATTAAGGAGCTGGTCGAATCACAATTCCCGACCTTCGAATTACGAAACATGCTTTTAGCGAACCGTTTAGTGCGAGTGCTTACTCGTAAGAAAGACACGCACAAAGCGTTGTTTTCCGAATATTTTAAAAATACGAATTTCCACGCATATCTACTACTTAAAGGTGTAGAATACAGCGATGAACTTGACTGGAGACAGCAGGAAAAACTGACACAAGAAGCAATTGAAGATTATGTTTCTAGTGCTGATGTATCAGCTATTTGTGGCCTGATCGATGTTAGTCTTGATATAGATGCTCTTAATCACCACGATAAAAGGAAGGTTTCCAGGGGGCTGGGAGTAGTAATGGATGCTCTGACATCAAGGAAAGATGATTATGTTGGAGCCATCAAGTATTATTTTGAGAAAGACCCCTCTCGTGATGTACTGTATCCTATACGCTGTGTGGGGACTCTATTCTCATTGCTATCCGATGCTGAAGTTCTTGAGTTGATCGAAAATTGCGGAGGTCAGCAAAAAAATACGTGGATATATGCATATTATCATGAATTACCACCAGAACTTATCAATAAATCACATCTAAATGGATTGTATGAATTTTTAGCTGATGCTTCCGATAAGAATATTACCTCGTCAGGATATCGTAATGTTGATTTTTTAGAAAAATATAGTGTTACAGATGAAGAGGTTTTTGCAAAAGGTTGTGAGATTATTTTTGCCAAAGCAGAATACTCACCTTTTATAGTAGGCATTTATTTTGGATTGCTATTTAACCATAATCATAATTCGCCACAAGAAGTAGTTCAAAAATTCCAAGATGGTAATTTAGAGTTACTCACAAACATCTACTTTTTTATGGAAGAACGGAAAGATTCCAGTGACTATGACGGGCAGTTCCTAAAAGCGATATACCTAGCATTCCCATCAATGCTCGATAGATACATTGATAATTTGACTAATGACAATGGGAGATACTTGGAGGAATACGGCGAGAAACACCAGCGATTCTTAGAGGTAGATAATTTTATCGAAATATACGACTATATCTTTGAGCAACTATTGCAAACCCCACAATTTTCCGAGATGTGTATTCAATATTATCTAAAGTCGGTATTGAATACGAGAAAAGATGCACCAAAGTTATTAGCTGATAGACAGGATGAGTGGATTAAACATTGTATTCAAAGCTTTTCCTCTGATGAACTAAAAATGGGCTGCTTATTTTCATTTATATCTGATCTGAGCGATGATAAAAAGCGTGAATACTTAAAACTATTTCTCAATTATAATCAGACATTTGAAGCTTTTAAGAAAATGCCATTAATACCAACCTCGTACGTATATTCAGGAAGCGCCATTCCCCTATGTAAAAGTTGGATTAATTATCTTACTACTCTATTATCATTTTTTGCAGGATTAACTTGGCTAGAGCATAGAGGCTATGTGGAGAAGAAAATTATCAACATAAGAGAATGGATTAAGCAAGAGGAAATTGACGAGACTCTCAGAGGTTAGTATCATAGAATCAAAACCCATTTTGTACTCCAGTACACATTTTTGGTTCTAAAATGACACAACTTGAAAAGCTTGAAGAACAAAACATAAGCCACTTAGGTATAACAGCAGGCGAGTTAGAGAAAATCATCACAGGCACAGTAGATGCATTAGAAAAATCATCTGTCGCCGAGCGCATTAGCGATGTTGTTAGAAGGGCGAAGAACTTTCCACCAAAAAAGAGTGTTGAGATGGTGTTAAGCGTATGTGAAGATATTTTATGCCAGCCTTTGGATAAACTGAGTTCAAAAGACAGAGATATATTTCTGGCAACGCTCGCACAATATACAATTATGAAACGACAGATAGCGACACAGGAGAAAGCCGCGAAATCAAAGGATAAAACAGCAGGGTAGTGGAAAGCAGTACGCTAAATAAGTTCGCGAGACCTTCTGACAGAGCCTCATGATTAGTGATGCGAACTCAAACTAAAAAGCTACTTATCAGTTTGCAGAACTTTTGACATCAATGGTGACACTGATAAATTTTCGATAAACAAGTAGTGGCAATGACTGTACGATTATAGTATAATCTTAGATAGATAGATAGATAGATAGATAGATAGATAGAGAGATTGATTAGAAACTTAGGGGCTGTTTGCATGAAAGCGCTTGAACAAAGTGAACTCAACATGGTACTCAATTTATTTGTCAACGAGTGCGTTAATTTATTTGGTGATAAACTCAGTGATATTATCTTATTTGGTTCCTATGCTCGCGGTGATTTTGCGGATGATTCTGATATTGATGTAATGGTTGTGTTTGACATAGGCGAACATGAGATAAGAAAGTATTTCAAGCAAGTTTGTCACATAGCTTCAGAGATTGATTTACAATACAACGTCAACATGGTTCCTGTATTGCAAAGCAAAGCGGTGTATGACGATCTAAAAAATTCTTTTGGCTTTTGCAGAAACGTTGAAAATGAGGGAGTAAGTAAATATGTTAAAACTATGCTGTCTACAGTGAACGTTACGGACACACCAATTGCTCTACCAAACATCAAACCGGGGATAAATGCTAAAGCAGGTATGCTTACCGAGACCAATTTTTCTGTATTAAAAATCAATACAAACGGTTGGAAGTTTGATAGGGAGGAAGCAAATGAGCGGCAGTAAGGCATTTTATTGAAACGCTGTAAAATTTGCTGTTGAATTTAGCGTAAAATTATGTTACGCTTTTGTCAAGGAGTTGATTATTATGCCAAATATTATGCCGGTGTCTGATTTAAGAAACTATAGTAGTGTATTGCGTGAAATAGATATTGGGCAGCCTGTTTTTCTCACAAGAAATGGGCGCGGTCGCTACGCAATAATAGATATGCGTGAATACGAAAATACTAATGCCACCATTAAATTGCTTTCTGAACTTGCAAAGGGCGAAAAAAGCGCTCGTGAAAAGGGTTGGCTATCTGCTGATGAAGTTGAATCGGCATTAGGGATTTCAAATGAATAATATACAATACTCACATGAGTCTTTGATTGACCTAAACGATATAAAAAAGCATATTAGCGAAGAACTTGACAGTCCTGTAGCAGCCAAAAACACGATTGAGAAAATTACAAGAAAAATTCGTAAGTTAGAAGACTTTCCAGAAATGGGAGCACCTCTTTCCTCAATTGTTGACATTGAAACTGACTATCGATTTCTTGTATGCAATAACTATCTGGTATTTTATCGTGTAGACAAAACTGAGGTATTGATTATTCGTGTTGTCTACGGCGGTAGAGATTATCTGTCTTTGCTCTTTCGGGAGCAATCTAAAGATGATGAGGAAAATGGCGATAAACTCTAATTGACCATCCTATATCATCCCGTTACATCTGAGTTCGTCCCCGTGGGGGTCAAAATGGGGTCAAATGGTGAAAATCGGAAAACGAGAATACGAAAAAGTCAGCAATACCAATGGTATTAAGGTACATACTGTGAGGCAGAGCACCTCATTGGTGATGAGGAGGTTCACGTGTTCAATATACAAACAAAACATAAGTTGCTTGTCAGTTTGCAGAAGGTGTGGCATCAATTACAAATATATCATATTATGCGTAACCATATTTTTTCTTCATTACTCTAAAGAAGGTTATAGTCATTATAATGCTTAGAACTTCTGCGGCAGGTGTAGCTGCCCATGCACCGGTCAATCCGAATAACGTAGGCAAGGTGAAGAGTGTAATAATGACGAAGATAAGTGTGTTAAACAACGCCATCACCGATGATACTACTCCATTATTCAACGCTGTAAAAAACATAGAACCAAAAGCGTTAAAGCCCATAAATATAAACCCACCGGCTAAAAACATGAGTCCTGTTTGTGCCATATTGTGCATGGGTGTATCCAATGGTATACTATAAATACCTATCATTAAATCTGCCAATAAAAATGCCAAAGCAGTAGCAATTACAGAAAGTGTACCTATTATTCGTAAGCTATTTGAATACAATTTCTTTAGACTATCGGTGTCGCCTTTGCCGTAGTTGAAGCTAATTATCGGCATAACACCGGATGAGTAGCCAATGAATAGCGCAGCGAATATTTGCATAACGCCAAACATTATAGCAGAAGCACCCACTGCCATTGTGCCTCCGCTGTCTAAGTTCATCAAAATATTGTTCATCAGAATGGTTGTGATGCTAACAGAGAGCATTACAACCATTTCAGATGCCCCGTTTATGCACGACCTGCCCAAAGCTCTTAAATCGAACTTAGGTAGTACAAAGTACACAGTGCCACTTCTCTTGAGTGTGAAATATCCCAACCCTACCGCAGCAGGCAAAACCCAACTTATACCTGTTGCAATAGCTGCGCCACTAATCCCCATGCCCCAGAAATAAATAAATGTATAATTCAGCCCTGCGCTTAAAGCACCACATACAAATGATATTATCGCACTATAATGCGCTTTACCAACAGTTATTAGGAACTGTTGAAAAACCATACCTATAACAGCTGCGGGCAAGAAATATAGCATCGGCTGCATATAAGCCATTGCCATTGGACGAATATAATCATCAACACCCAAGATGTTCAATATAAATTCGGGAAATACTATTGCTATAATTGCTATAATAATAGCTCCCATAAGCGATACGAGTGTTATAAGGCTGAAATTCTCCCTGCCTTCTTTTATGCGTCCTTCGCCGATTTTTTTCGCAACCAGTGCGTTGCCTCCCACTCCCATCATAAACCCAAAAGCCTGAACAAAAGACATAAACGGAAATACAATGTTGACCGCCGATAGGGCCAAAGGGTCAATCAATCTAGATACAAAAATACCGTCAACTATCCCTAATGTATTCATTGCTAACATGGACAATATCGTTGGAAATGTAAACTTCAATAGATGTGTCCATGTTGGTTTTTTTGCGATATTTTCCTCCGATTTTGATGCGTGCTCTCTTGCAATTTTAAAAATCTTTGCGTGCTTCTTACTTTTAATGGAATTTTTTGCCATAACTTCCTCCTGATGACTGGCTTGTTATGCAAACAAAAACAAGCCAAAATATTTACCAGCATTACTGCTGACCGCAATTTTTGGCTTGCGTGGGTGCAAGGATAGCTTCGCTACATTTTATTCAATTTTACTCACACTACGGTAACATAATACTTGTGTTTTTGTCAATATGAATTTTCGGATAAACGAGTAAACGAGTAATGGCAATGACTGCGAGATTATAGTATAATTTTAATCAGAGAGATTAATGAAAAATGAAAAAAGCAGGGGCTGATTATATGAAAGCACTTTTAGGCGAGGATTAGTATAAAACATTCATTTGGCTTTTGTAGAAACGTCGAAAATGATAATCCGAACCCCGCGCCGATTGGCTTGGGGTTCGGATTTTTCATTTTGAATTATTCGTAATCAGACACGCAAGTTGTTATCTTTGTAGTATAGCACTACGATTTATGTTGATCGGGGCGTTTTCGACAACGTTGCCTTGTAGGAATGTTACTCCTGCACGCACCTCAAACCTTGCGTTGTTGATTATCGTGCCATTGTTGAACATTCTGGAGTTTGAAACATTTTCAACATGACCGTTATTTTCCAAAGTGCCGCCTGGTGCAATTATAATTGTACCACCTCCGTTGGGACTGCCTTGGTTATTGATTCTTCCGCCGGGAAGTACCACTACAGTACCTTCTATAATAAGCTCGGCATCACGATGTATATTCAGCGTGGTAGCTATAAACAAAGTCGAGCCCGCGGGTACTACAAGTGGACTGTGTTGTGCAAATATACCCAGGTTGTTCGGAGTTCGCAGTATTGTGTCACCTATTTCTAGCACAGCATCAAGATTCCTCGGGTTTGTTCCTGTGAACACTGTTGCGGTTTCTGACAGCGGATAGATTACACCAAACTCAATGAGTTCATCGCACAACGTGCAACGGATTTCCCATCTGCCCGGTTCTGTGAATGTTGGTAACAACACATCTACACGCTCTCCCGGTACGCATTCACATCCAACTTGTTGTGCCGATCTTCCAAAGACCCCCATATTGAAGATGGATATTGGCCATCCGCCAGAACCTGTCACCCTTGGTGAGAACATCATGACGTGCTGTGCAGCTATCGGGTCGAATGTTATCGTATCCGGCGCTGCATCTAGCTTGTTCACGACTGCTACTACGGTCCAGTCATCAGCCCATGTTCCTTCACCCGGACGGGTAGTGCTTGTGGCACCCATGTCGCCGGTACCAACTGCCGGTGGGCTAGTGCGTGGGTTAGGTATATTTGATACCCAAATTTCAAACTCTCTCGCAAAGGATCCTTCCCACATTATCTCCACTCTTTCCACCATGTATGAATCAAGCAGATCTACTGCGAGCCAAGTCCATGTATTGGGCTGTGCCGGTGCTCCCGGTATATGCGCCGCCCAACGGGTGCTGTTGTCGCCATCAAATGCACGCCATGGTTGTCTAGCATTGTTCTCAGTACCTATCGACTGTGCACTATACCTGAACGCTTGCGCTTGTCCGCCTAATGCAAGGTCTGGAAGCGGGGGAGGAGGATTGCCGTACACATTCATATTGTATATCGAAATACCCCATCCATCTGGGCCTGTACCTATAGGTGCAAACATACGGACATAACGTGCAGTAGCTTCAAACTCGTGAACTATCAATCCCGGTCTTCCGGCTGTTTGTGTATATACAGTTCTCCAGTTTTGTCCGTCATCTGAAACTTGAATGTAGTAATGTGCTGCAAATGATGCTTCCCAGTCTATAGTTACTTCAAAAATGGCATACTCGTTTAATAAATCTACTTGCAGCCACTGTGGATTTGCTTGACTTGAGCCCCAACGTGTGTTCGATAAACCATCAAAAGCGTTGTCCGGTCCTTGCTGCTCGTTAGATTGAGACGATGCTGACCCAGGCTTACGAAGAGCGACATTGACCCTTGTTTCATCCGTGAAAGTAATACGGATAGTTGTGGTATCATCTGCTTCCAACCCAAGTACCACTAACTCAGCACCGCGGTGGAAGCCTTCTACTGTTGCGCCGCCGCTTACTACTTCATAGCCTGTCATTCCTTTACGTAAAACCAGGTCAAGTTCCTGATCTATGAGGGATGTCAGAGTAACATATAGTTCAAGTTCGTCTAGGTTCCAACGTAGCTCGTCGATCACAAACTGGCTGCGACCCAACATGCCTTGGGCACTGCCTGTTCTGAAATCTCTCGGCAGAGCCGGCAGTAATTCAAGTCTTCCTCTGTTTGTTGTAGCCAACATTTCCATGAGTACTGTCGGCACTGAACCTGAAGTATCTTGACAATAATCTGTACTTGTTGCGGCCTGTGTCCATGTTACATAGTCATGAGCTGTTGCAAGGCTGTTCCAGAAGAAATTCATTCCAACATCTATGAGATTGTCACGTACAATGCGTGTGTTGTTCATGTTTGCGGCTATCAGTGATGCATGCTGTCTACCATGTCCTGAACGCTCGTATGTGCCTCTGTCATGTTTGCGGTCATTGAACTGACGTCCTGCGTGATACAGTTCAGGATTTTCTTCATAAGTAATTGTACGGAACGGCCAGAAAGGCATTAATCCACTGGAATGGCGATGTGGATATGGGCTGTAGTTCATCATACTCGGCCATGCCCATTCTGCAAAGCTGCCGTGGTCGTTTACAAGATACGGCGGCAAGTGATCATATATCTCACGCCATCTTGCGATATCCTCATCTGAATCCAGTCCAAGTTTCTCTGCTGTATAGATTAGCGAATGTAGTGCAAAGCGTGCACCGGAAATATCATACACAGCGTTGAGTACTAGGGACTGACCTTGACCGACTCCGCCTTGCGGTGATGTTTCGGAAGAAATCGACCCGACAAAGATATATGTGTCATAAAGTGGGTAAAGTGGGTGATCCGGATTGTCTGATATCACGCCAGCAAGTGGATGTCCTGCCGGGAACATATTATCCTCTACTCTATCTAAGAGATAATCCTCATAGACGGCAGCCATATCACGAATCAGCGGATAGAACGTGTTTTCAAGGAAATCAGTATCTCCGGTGATGAGATACCATTCCCAGAGTGGGTAGAGCAGGAAGCCCATTCCACCTGTCACGTAATGGTAAGGATATGCCCAGTTGAGTGAAGAGATAAGCCCTTCCTTATTCGGAGTATTTCCACCTACCAACATACCATATCTGCCCGGTATCCTTGTATCAGTTTCTCTGTCTCTACCTATGCCAAGAAGCATATACGCATTGAAGCGGAAGTCTTCTTGCCAGTGTTCGAGCATTGAGATGAACCCTGCCATAGCCTCCGGCATATTTCCGATATGTCCACCAGAAATTTGCAGATTGATGTTTGCATTCATGTGGTAGAAGCCGCCCCATCCTGCGCCGGCGTTACCTGTCCAGTTTCCGAGAAGGTCAGGTGCGTAATCTTCAGCACTGGCAGCAAGGAAGAGATATCTGCCGGAATAGAATGCTCTTTCATACAATCCGGTTATGATGGACTGTGGGGTCGCTCTTTGCAGTGCGATGAGTTGTTCATTAGACATTGCACGCTGTCCATCAGATGGGTCAAAGTCCATAGTCACACGTTCCATTATGTCGCGATGTATCTCTGAATGTCTTTCAAATAGAAGCTCGAATAAATCTTCATCATCAACATCGAATCCATCAATGAGCTCGCTGATCCATGCCTGAACCAATTCCTGAGACCACATGTCCTCTGCCGTATAGTGTCCTTCATACAAGGGATCATCTGGTGTTCTTAGGTCGAATGTTCCGGGAATTCTTCCGGGATAGCGACCTGTGTAGCGTTCTGTGGTAGTGAGCAACAGAATGTAAGTCGCATCAGTAATCATAATACCTGTCTCTGAAAGTGTGCGATTACCATCTGTGAGAACTCTTGTTACACCTTCATAACCGGCATCCCAACTGCCTGTATGTGGATTAGGCCAGCCTGAGTACAGCGGTGCTCCTGGAGCATTTGCCGGTGAATAGTGTACTCTGAAGTTGAGGAAGTCTTCGCAGTTGTTGCGTTCATAAGTCATCCCTATCTGGAGCAAGCCCATATCGCCATGTATTGCATGATCGATATGTGTATCAAATGTGTCACTGCCTGATGGTGCGGTCAAATGCTGTACAGTCACTCTGTCAGCTCTGGACACGAATGAGACACGTTCCCAATCGCCTCTGTCATCAGTCCACCTTACACCGATATAACCATCACGGTAATCGGTATAACGATAGTGATCTCTCACTGCTCCCATTTCCGGATGTGTGATTGACATATAGAATGCCGGATGCTTTGTTCCTTCACCGCCGACTTGCCAGCCGTGCGTTTCGTTAGCTCTATTGTTGGCTGCGAGGAATCCTTCACGTGTATCTTGAAGCAATAATTGACGTATCTCCTCGATTGACGTCATAGGTACGCGGTTGAATTGTCTGTGAGCTTGAAGTCTTCTTGCGTGGTGCGGATGTCCGGGCCATGTAGGCTCAGGGCGTGCAAGGAACATATGCTCATCATTGAATATTGTAATTTCTTGAAGGGGATCACCAAATACCATTACTCCGAATCTGCCGTTACCCGCCGGCAATGCATTGACCCAACGCATATAAGCGGCAGGAATTGTATTTGACTCACCAATCATCGGATCGTCACTGAATGGTCCAGGGTGTGCCGTCCTAGGCAGAATTGGTTGTGGGAAGCGTCCAGGGAGAGGCGGAAGCGGTGCAAGTTCACCGAAAACTTCAACATTCCAAATCGAAATACCCCATCCTGCAGGACCTGTGCCTACCGGTGCGAAAATTCGTACATAACGCCCTCTTGCGTCAAGCACATGTTCTATCACACCTGCTCTGCCATTGGTTTGAGTATAGACTGTCAGCCATTCTTCTCCATCATCAGATACTTGGATGTAGTAATTGGCCGCAAATGAAGCTTCCCAATCTATATTCACATCTGTGATGTCGAAAATTGCACCCAAATCAACTTGAAGCCATTGAGGATTAGCCTGAGATGCACCCCATCGAGTGTCCGCTTCGCCATCGAATGCGTTGGCTGCCACGTTTGTACCTGATTCTGATGATGCAAGTGCCGGTTGACGTAATGCTATATTTTCTCTTGGTTGTGGTTCGCGTTCGACTTGTCTGGTTCCCCAAACTTCGAATTCCCACAGCGAGTAGCCCCATGCATTTGCCGCAGCTGTACCAACCATACGGATAGACCTGGCATCAACGGTGTCACCAAGAATGTTCCTGAGATTGAGTGTTTGAACACCACCACTGCCGTTAACTACAGTGTGGATAGTCCTCCATGTCATATTATCTGTAGCGTGGTTGACATTATCTGCCCATGTGGCAGTGCCACGGGTAGCAGGAGCAGCTACACGGTTAGAATCACCATATCCTGCATCGTAAGAAACTTCAATACGGAAATCTCTGGCAAAGGCACCTTCCCAACGAAGGATTATTGTATCAATGGTGAATATATCGCCGAGGTCAACATATATCCAGTCGCTGTTGGTAGCACTCCCATGGTCATTACTCCAGCGAGTTCCAAGATTGCCATCTATTGCATTGGATGCCGCATGCGCAGCGGTACCGTCAAGGCGAGCAAACGATGCAAATGCTCTCGAAAACGGGTTCCACTGGTCGCCTGGAAGAACTGACATCCTGGCAAGGTTAATCCTTGGCCATGTATCGGGAGGTCCAGAGTAATCGCCTGCGGGATACCATCTGTCAGGTTGCCTGAATGGTGCGCGGGTTCCATATACCTCAAACTCTCGTATACCAATACCGTTCGGAGTAGCGGTCTGTACACCGAGGAAACGGATAAAACGCACGTGCTTTGATGTATCTTCTATGTCAGCAGGGTCATCACCCAGCCCGATAAAGGCTGTAATTGATTCTTCATATTGAAGAGGATCACCTGCAAAGTTCAGCACACGGTCTGCATCACTTTGTACGAACATATCTCTCCACTCGACACCATCCTCAGATACAAGAATTCTGAACTGTCTTGCATAATTCTGATGCCAGTTGATGACGATTTCTTCAATATCGTAATAGTTTTGCAGATCTACTTGCATCCACACGTCAGCACCATCTTCCGGTCTTGAATGCCAGTAAGTTGTGCTACTGCCATCAAAGGCTCTTTGTGCATGGAATTCAAGTTGCAGGTTTGGATCCGGATGCGGATCTAGATGAGAGTTATCTGCATATACTCTAAATCGAGCAATGTTTGTTCTCGGTGGCTCAATCACACCACCATCGTCCGGTGGATTGATTGGGAAAGGCTGTGGAACTGCCGGGGTACCCGGGCGCGGCCATAGTTGCATGGAATTTGCGCCGTGTACTGCATTTGCAAAAGGTCCGGCAATGGCTACGTTATCGCTGTCTAGTGGCAATGGGTTGCCGAAGAAGTCGTGATCAACGTTGGCCTGTATATCCTGAGCGTTCTCCCAGACGATGGGAATCAACCCGCCTTGAGCATCTCTATTTCTTGGATGTTGGATTTGCCCTCTGAAAGTTTCCTGTGTTGCGCGCACATGTCCGCCAAGAACGTCAGTGTTGAGATTAAAATCAAGACTGAACAAGTCCGGCGTTGCAGTGAAAGTAACATCTGTCAGTGCGCTACTGTGCGTATTGACATTGTTGTGTGTCCAAGTGTAAGGGGCAAACGCGCCTGTGGTAGCAGTATTCGTGACAGGGAACGGGTTGCCTGCGGAAAGGTTATTGTACCACCAGAAATCCTGTCTCGGGTGCGATACTTCAAACCAATTGAAGACCGGGTTGCTATGCACGTTGCGTCCCATGCCCGGAACCATAGAATACCATTCAAACCAGTAGGTATTACGTCCTCTGCCGTCGACATTGACAACAGGACCCGGGGCATTTGCAGGATGGTCTATCATAATCAGGCTGTCAGGGTATACAACACGCGGTGATCTGGCGATAAAGTTGTTAGCCCACACAACACCTGATGCATCCAAAGTCCGCATATTTGTGCCGATAAAGATGTTGTTATCAACAAGAATCGGACCGTAAACAGCTTCGGCATAAAACGGGTTATCAGCGTTTATAACGATATTTTGAGTAACGCGAACACCTTGGCATCCCCAGTCAGGCCATATGCCGCCGCCGTTTGAGGTGTGGCTATTATGTATGTAATTGCCTTTGATAAGACCTTCGTTCATGTAGTGCATTTTGATGGCACCGGTTTCAGCACCGCCACCATCTTGACGTAATCTGTAGTTCGTGTTCATGATCTGATTGTTGATGATTTGACCTCTGAATGAGAACACACCAACAATACCACTTTGTCCTGCTCTGTCAATAAAATTGTTTTGGACAAGGTGATGACCATAGCGGTACTGATCGGTGAACCATGTGCCGACGCCGACGAGGGGCTTGTTTTGGGTGACGCCACGATCGCCGTTTCCTGCCCACATATCACTGCCCAAACCAATGTCAATGCCTATTGATGCAGGATTGATGATTCGGTTGTTTTGAATAATCCATCTGTAGCCGCCGGAGACACTGATAGCGCCCATTTGGGCTCTTTCAGGTTGATCGGGGAAACTTGAATACCAGTTGCCGGCATGCATCATGGTAAAGCCGTCAACTGTTATAAAGCCCAGTCCCCAGCCGCCTGATAGTCTTGTGCCGTCAGGTCGTGCATAAGGCAGCATTGTTATTTCCGGCGCAAAATTTTGTCGCCTTGTATTGATTTCCACAAGATGGTCCGGGTCGTTTGGATTTATCGAACCAAAATTTGCGAAGATGACTGTCTGTTCATTTGCTCTGTCATAGTGGGCAAACCATCTTCTTACTCCGGCATTCACGGCTGCAAGTGTTTCAACTTGGTTGAATGCATAGTAGTCTACATAGACATCGCCCGCTGTGATACCTCCGCCAATGTTATGCCATCTTTGGCGGAATGGGTTATAGTAATCCAGGATTCCAAGTTCATCATTGACGGTGTGACTCGTTCCGTTAGTCCATCCGGGTGAGCCTCGTCCGCCACGATCTGGAGGCATGAAGAATTGATTAGGTACGTTTACTCTCCATACGCCGGGAGCGAGATCAGGAATCCAACCAATCTCATCTCCATTAAAGACCGTCGGGATTTGTTCTGAAGCTTTAATAAAAACTTCGCCGTCAGCTAAATATGTAATACGGGTATCCTCGCAATCACCACCCCGTGCCGGCATGACATGCTCACGGTAAACACCCGGTGCAACAAGCACTGTATCACCAGGCTCTGCCAGTTGAGCAGCGGCGTTGATTGTTGCGAATGTGACTTCTGCAGCACCTAATTCGAGTTCTTCTGAAGCTACAATATCGTCACCCGTTTCCTGATTGACGTGCAAAATGCGAAAATCCGGCACATACAAATCAGTGCCTATAACTTGAAATGTGTATAAAGAATATCCCCATGCAGCATTCGCGTTAATGCCCCTCATTTGAATAAATCGGGCATTTGCTTCAATAGGGATAGTTCTAGATCCTGCCGTGCCATTTTCTATTGTTGCTACTGTTATCCAATCTTTTGTAATCGGTGAAGATGGAGACACAGCGCCGATATTTGCATTCTGAGCAGCAGTCATCGGTTGTGGTGTTTCATCATGGGAAATCTGCATTTCATATACCGTGGCATGAGCACCTTCCCAATTCAGGATAACATGATTTATGGCTCTAGTTTCACCAAGATCGATATATATCCATTCTTGCTGATTGACACCTTGTCCTCCAAGTCCATCGCGGCTGCTCGCCCATCGGCTCGGTGCACCGGTCTGGTCAAGAACAGAGATTGCAGTTCCTGCAGCGCCATCGTCTGTCCGTTCAAAAGAGGCAACTGCCGTAACACTGTCATCGCGCTCTAGGTTTCTCGGTTCGGCATCATCGGGGGTGTATTGCAAAAATGTGTCCACAACACATACACAATCTTCGTATCCGCAACCATCGCAAGGTTCGAGACCGGTTGTTCCCATAGTTCCCCAAACTTTGAATTCCCATAGAGAGTTGCCCCATGGTCCCCCTTGCAGCACCTGCATACGTACAATTTGTCCTGTAACAGGTTGAACAAATATAATAGAGTTCACATGGTCACCCAAACCGCCCGGTTTGGCCTGGTGCTCATGAGTATTATCTACAGTCCTGAATGCACCACCGGGATAATCAGCGACTTGCAAAACATAGCGTAATGCGTAACCGCCTTCCCAATATAGGTCAACACGGTTTATGGTGGCAGGTTGTCCAAGATCCACCTGTATCCAGTGGTCATCACCATACCCGGATCCCCATCGGCTGTCACCGCCTTCTGGCACGGCCGGACCACTTGTGATTCCATCAAAAGCCCTCCATGCTTCTCGGCGACCGCCATCCTCAGGGGATTCTGCACTTGCGGTATAAGCTGATCTATCTAGTCCCAATGCAAGATTCACAGGTTCGGCCTCAGTGGCCAAAGCTGTGCTTCCAAACATCGGGAACATAGTTGCAAACATACAAAGTATCAACATTATACTAAGTAGTTTATGTGATTTCTTTCCCTTTAAATAAGAATCATGCATAAAATTTACCCTCTTTTCAAATATAAATGAATTTACTTACATTATCTGTATTACCTTTTAGCATTATTTATTCGGAGTATGGGCTTCGCTGCCCGTTTCTCGATACCTCCTTTCTTCCATTTGATAAAACACTCCAACCTTTTATCAACATGCGCGAAACGTTTAGCTTGCGCAATTATAACACCAGGATTTATTAGTGTCAACAAAAAAGCAATTTAAAACCTGAATAAATTGTCTAATAATGTGAATAATGCAAATCTGAAATGATGATAGAGTTTACTTCTTGATTTTATACCAATATGTGATAATATTGTTCTTATTCAACGATTATGTAAAAAACAACAAAAATATGTTCCGATGATGCTGACATGTGTCGGAACTGAGAAAGGATTTATTTACTATGACTTTAAAAAGATGTCCGTCAAACCCAATAGTTGTTCCGGGGGTGCACGATTTTCGAAGAGTATCAGTATTCAATCCGGGGGTCATATATGACAACGGTGAGTTCCTGATGTATGAGCGGGCTGCCGGAAGCTTGCGCCCTTTTAAAACAAGTATAGGTCTTTTAAGGAGCAAAGATGGCATAAATTTTGAAATTGCTTCAGATGAGCCGATTTTTACCGCCGAAATGCTGGGTTTTCCGGATGGTTCTGTAGAAGATGCGCGAGTTGTTAAGATTGACGGAATCTTCTATATGTGTTATGCGTTACAACCCTATGCATTTGACTGCTGGCCCACCGGCATATCTTTGCCGACTTACTATCCAGAAAACTATCCTGAGTGGGCCGAGAATGGTGTTGAGCCAATGATGACGCGTTCGGGTATTGCTATTTCTAAAAACGGAGTGGACTTTGAGCAATTGTGCTATACAACGCCTGCGGACATCGATGACAGGGATAATGCATTGTTCCCTGAGAAAATCGATGGAAAGTTTGCTATTTTGAGACGTCCGATGCAATACGTTGGTGAAGAGTATGGTACAGATATGCCGGGTATGTGGATTTCCTTTTCTGAGGATTTGCATGATTGGTCAAAGCCGGAACTTCTCGCCACAGCAGAAGTACCGGAATGGGAGGGTCTCAAGATTGGCGGAGCAGCTTCACCTCTCAAAACAAAAGAGGGGTGGTTTGTCTTATATCACGGCGTAGACTCCAATTCTATATATCGCGTAGGGGCAATGTTGCTTGACTTAGATGATCCGCGCAAAGTTATCGCTCGTACACGTCGCCCGATTCTGGAGCCGGAAATGTATTATGAAAGGTTCGGTCTTGTCATCAACAACACAGTGTTCCCAACAGCAAATCTGATACATGATGATATGATTTACATATACTACGGGTGCTGTGATACGTCGATCTCTCTGGCAACTGTACCCCTTGATGAGATGTTAGACCTTTTGTTAAACGAAAAATAGGACTGAAAATTATCTATACTCGTGAGTATAACCCGCCACTTCAAGTAAGGGGCGGGTTAAATCAATTTCAATCTAATACCGATACTGGTCACTAATACTAAACACCGACTAACCAGTAGACATATTTGCGGTACATTTTTCGCCATGCGCCACGTCAAAACCTTGAAAGGTCAGTGACATTCCTTCAGTTTTGCCACGACACCTGACAAAAAAGATCCGCACAAATCTTATCTACTGTTTAATCAGTGCATAGTATTAGTATTATATTTTGGTGTAAAAAAATGTAAAACGATAATCATTGCATCGACACTCAAGAATGATGTTGTTGATATTGTGCAAAAAAATATACATTTTTTGTGCATTTAGTAGAATATTGATGTTTAACGAAAATAAAGTCCCGATCTTGTTGTAAAACGTTTTACATTGTGCTAGAGTTCCACTAAAACAGTGTGCAATTTTTCAATCTGTCGAACAAAAATTTTCTGGAAGGCTTTAAAAAATTGTAGGAAGGAGGAAATCCGGTTGATTTAGTAAACCGAAAAATAGTCGCATATTGTTTCATAGCAAAATAAGGCAATTTGTTTATTATGAAAAAAATATTATCCAAATTATCCAAAAATTAAATCAATATTTAGGAGGAATGAGATGCGTAAGAACTTATTCAAGCTTATAACTATCGTGTTATGTCTAGCCATGATATTTGGAATGGCTTCGCCAGCTATCGCATACATTGACACAGATTCCGCATCGACGCCGGTCAATCGTCTTCAAGATGGTAACTTCACAGTTCCAATGAATGCAGTTGCTTCACCGTGGACTGTACAATTGTTTGCTCCCGCATCACTTGGAGCTATGGAAGTCTTGACTACAGGTGCTGACGCCCCTTCCCAAAGAGTTGCAATTAATAACTCGGGAACAGCAAACTGGCATTTAATGTTTCAACAAATGTATACCTTTAGAGCAGACGTAGAATATGAATTCTATTTTACTGCCAGAGCCAGTATTGCCCGCCCAATGGATTGGCAACTTAGCAATCCTTGGCAAACTTCCAGAATCAATTTGACCACAGAATGGCAAACATTTGGTCCTTTCACTATTGCACCGCAAGCAGCAAATACCGAGCGCCAATTCAATCTGATATTCGGCGGTTTTCCTGATCTTCCGGCACATGATGTATTTCTGCGTGAAGCAGTTCTCGTTGCCGTCAACGAACCCGGTGAGCCGGGTCCTAATCTCTGTGACGAGTGTCAATTAGAAGATTGCGTGTGCGTATTTGAGCTTTGTGAGGACTGCAGAGCTTACACCTGTATTTGCGATAGTCTGCATGAAGGCAGAGTTGGTGATATAAGAATGATTCGTACACCTGTCGCAGGTGAGTTCCCATCAAGTGCATTCCTAAACCCATCAAGAGATAATGGACAAGGCAATGCCAATGCAAATGGTTTTCACACAACATTTACATGGTATCCTGCGCTTGAACATTATTTCCTGCCCGATACTGTATATACTGTTACAGTACTGCTTGAACCTAATGATCGTTGGGGTCAAGCTTCCGGTACAGCAACAAGTAGTTTGCTCCCGGTTCCTGGCGTGAATAATGCAGCAAACCGTACGCTTGCTCGAATTGCAGGCTTCCATGGCAACGGCATAACCCCGGCTAACTTCGGTCTTGGCTCTTCAGCCAACTTTGGAGATGGTGGACAACCTCGTTTTGAAAGCCTTTGGGATCTTCCCGGTGTAACGGATATTGATTGGGAATTCGGTCAAAGTCCTGCCACAGTCGGAAGCAATGTTATGTATGGTAATTTGAGCATCCATATCACTTTTGAAGCAACCGGTTCAGAAATGGAAGAAGCGTCACTCGTGTTTTCTGATGATTTCTCCGGTGAGTTTAATAATTTCCCACAAGGACTAACTACTGGTTTTGCAAGATCACCACAGTGGAGCAACCGTCAAGGCATGGACAGTTGGAGAAACAGCCAATCTGATATAGTAGAGCGTGCATACGGAACCGGCGGCAATGTCCTCAGACTAGGTTTCCAGCATAATCCTTATCTTGCTGATCAGTTTGCATGGTCGCTCCCTCCATCAGAATTTATAAGAAATAACTGGATAGAATCTGGTTCAGTCCGTACTCGCGGTCAAACTGGTGGAGAAACAGCAAACTTGTACTTTGAGCATGCATTTGGTCACTATGAAGCGCGTGTAAAATTCCCAGCTGCTAATGCTACATGGGGCGCGTTTTGGCTGATGTACGCACAAGGCTCAGTACAAAGAGGTGTGCGTTCAGCACGTATAGGCAGCGAGATTGATCAAATCGAAACAGCAGCCAACCCATTCCGTAACTTCAATGCTGCTTCACACTGGAATGGCTACGTATATGATCATGCAAATCCAACTAACCATTTATTTGGACCTAATGCTGCGACCAGAAACCGTAATATCAACTGGATTCCCAGCGATGATTATTTGGCGGAAATTGGTGACATCTATGATGGCGAATGGCATCTGTTTGCAGTACAATGGACTCCAACTGACTATATTTTCCTTATAAATGACATAGAATGGGCGCGTTTCAGCAGACATGAAACATTCAACTGGGGCGGAAGCACAGACCCTAATGTTGAAGAAGGCTGGGGCTGGGGCGGTCTTATTGGTCCTCATATGCTAAATGACCCGCGTCACTTCGCAGGCATAGCTGAAAACCCGAACTATATGAAGCTATCCGTTGAAGCCGCTGATTGGTCAGGCTTAGGCACAACCGGACCCGGTCTTGCTAAACCGTGTCCCTTCGGAAGCTGCGATGATTGTATCTATGTCAGCGAAAGAAATGATGTTACTAATGGGCTAGGTTGGCACCGTGTAGAATCTGGCGAGATGATTGTTGACTGGGTAAGAGTTTGGAACGGTCCCAAGCCGGAATCTGCAATGGAGAGACCCGCACAAGTATTTACCGGATCAAACCCGAATCGTTTAGCAGACGCATTGGCAGAGGGGGATGTAATACTTTCAACTCCTAATAACTTAGGTATCTTTGAGCAGCACAGTCCGTTTGTAATACCGGCTGGTAGAACACTGACAGTAACAACCACTCTTAATATCCAAAGAGGTGCTACACTGATTGTTGAAGGCAGACTTCTCGTAGAAGAGGGTGGCAGGATTAACAATCAAGGCAGCGGAACAGGCGGCGGAACGATAGTAGTTACCCCTATCGGCAGACTAATTAATCATGGCTATGTAGAGAATGTAACAAATTCAACGGTTCGAAATTATGGAAACATAGTCAATCACGGAAGGTTTGAAGTACGCGCCGGAACCAACTGGCTTACTCATGTTGACGGATTAGCAGCCGGTCCGGTTCCATTTAACATAAACCGCAATGCAAATGTTACTCAATTAAATTAAGTATGTTAGCCTAACAGATAGTTTTGTATAAAACATTTTCCAGGGTGCGTTGACAATAGACAAAGGGTGTTTGTTTTTAGCAGATTCTTTGCTACGCTTCGCTAAATTTCTTGTAGCGCCGAAGTAATGCTGCGAAAACCTATCAAAGCCCAAGTGTTTCATCTATTGTTGACGTACCTTGGTGTCCGTAATACAGTACAGCGAGAAGGGAAGGTGATCAAGGGAAAATAATTTGTAGTAAACGAAAACAATAGTTACAATGAAAGGAGTTGCCGAACTAAAAACGGCAAACGAAAGAAGGTATATGACTAAATCAACTAAAATCAAGAAATTTCTGGCAATCTTACTTGCAATCGTGCTTATGGCATCCATCATAGCTCCAACTGCATCAGCGTTACCGGAAACAGATGAGCTTACCCCAACAATAGAAAACGAAATATATGTTGTTGAACAGGAGGGAGCACTAGTTTTCGGTGAAAATGCATTCAATGATGGCAATGATATCAATAACGAGTTTGAGCCGAGTGATGACGGATTTGTCTACGATGTTCGACCGGTTGCAAGACCTGTAGCAGGACACTTCCCAACAGGCTTCTATAGACTGTTCTTACGTCCTAATGGTAGTGCAGGATATGTCTTAGAACATAATTATGGTTACTATCAATCAATCGAATGGTATCCGGCAGTGCCACGTGCATTTTTACCAAACCAGGCGTACACTGCAATAGTCACATTGGAGCCGCATTTGACCAGCCTTCCAGAAGGTGGAAATGGTTGGTGGAGCGTAGTGTTCTGTGATGACCCTGAATGTGAAAATCCACATGATGCCGGAGACCGTGTTCCTCCGCATAACATGGATGACCCGCGCGGCTGGGCACTCAGACCGGGTGTTCTGAACCAATACGGCGTAGAGCGTCCTGTATGGCCTCCAAACTTCACTTCATGTACAACAACAAAACCTGCAACGTTCACAGGTACAACTCTTGAGCAACTCGAGGGTCTACCGACTGACGGTGTTGCAAATATTGAAATTGAAGAAGCTGGCAATAATTTGGTTATCACAATCGAATTTGAACCAACCGGAGCTGTACAACCGGCAATTGTCACTTTCTTTGATGACTTCTCAGGTGAATACAACCCATATGACAGACATGGCGGAATAACAACACACTTTGCTCGTGCAACAGACCGTATGTGGCGTCAACATATGTCATACTGGAGTATGGATAATGCTAACATTGAAGTACGCGATGGCAATCACATCCTCGTATTGTCGAACGAACTCATTAGAGAGACCGTTGACGACTATCAAGCGTATATCAATGATCTGCTGCTTGATTACAGCTGGATAAATCCAAATGCACGTGAAAGAGAAAATGCTCTCAGATCAGGTGCAGTGCGCACAATATCTCATGACTGGTATGAAATATACTTTGAGCAAAGCTTCGGTTATTGGGAAGCTCGCATTCAACTTCCAAAAGAACGTGGAATGTGGGGCGCATTCTGGCTCATGAACCGCTACCAAGGTACTAACGTAAACTTCCATCAAGGTGCAGCTGCACGTCAAGGAAGAACCGGTGCTGAATTAGATATAGTAGAAGCTATCATCAGCTCTGCCGCAAACTATAACAACAGCCAGTTCAACTCGGCTTTCCACTGGAATGGCTGGGGCGGTATGGTTGATGGCGTATGGCAAGGTTCAAGAAGCTTTAGTATGGGCTCAAACAGAAATGCAGCTCATGGTTTTGATATTTTTGATGGCAACTGGCACACATTCTCAATGGAATGGACACCAACTAGCTACACTATGTTTATAAACGGTGTAGAGTATGGTCGACATGAATTTGGAATGGGTTCAGGCAACAGAGCGGTACATCAAATAAGCCATAACCCGACATACATCAAGCTTTCAACAGAAGCAGGCGGAGCATCATCTACACCTGCAGCGTGGCCATTAGGAGCCGGCATGCATTTCTGTGATGATTTCTTCTCAGAAATGCTCGTTGATTATGTAAGAGTATGGAATGGTCCAAGACCTGAATCCAGTGCATTTGCAACACCCGCAACTCTTGTTGATGTTGAAGTCACAGGAAATGCTGTTCCAAATCTATATTTAGATGCATATGCGGTCAGCAATCCTCCTGGACAACCACTTTCTCCAAATGCTACATATCAATGGCAGCATGGACCTACACCAGATGGACCGTGGACCAATGTACCAAACCGTCCACTAGGAACAGGACAAGTTGCCGGACCTAATCGTCAAACAAATCACATTCCAAGCGCAGTTACAACGAACAGACGCCTGTATCTCGTTGAGCAAGATATGGACAATCTCAGTAACTTCATCCGTGTTGTGGTAACACATGCCGGAGATTCTCTAAATTCAGAAGCAATTCCGTTTAGAGAGGTTGCAGAAGAGCTTGATATTGCAATCCGTGGTGTACCTGCCGTTGCTCAATCACTTACAGCAGATGTATATCCGGTAACCCATGCCCACACTTTCCGTTGGCAACTATCACCTGATGGTGGTGAAACATGGAATAACGTTACTGGTGCAGCCGGTGCATCTCCAACGATACTGCTTACGGCTCCTCACCACAACCAACTGGCACGTATTGCT
>WQWL01000035.1 GCA_009785345.1 Oscillospiraceae bacterium | reverse complement strand
TCTGATGTATCCGAATTAGGGGAAGTACTAGTAAGTAACGCATTTGCCCCGATGCATTCAGGTGGAGTACTAGGTTTTGTCGAATGTGATTCCGGAACAAATTATGTACCTTGCACAGATGACAATAACGACACAGGTAACGCTGGGGAGAATGATGCCGACAACGCGGGCAACAATAATGCTGGTAATGCAGACAATAACAATGCCGGTAACGCAGGCAACAGTAATGCCGGTAACACAGGCAATAATAATGTCGGTAATGCACGTAACAATATGAATAATGCAAATATATCAGCACCCCCTGCAAACTTACAAGAAGCACCTGCAGCAGAATTTGCTGAAACAATGTCAACCCTATCTGGAGAGATTGGATTAATTGCTGAAACAATATATAACCAAACAGACTTAAACATCAATGAAACAGCTATACCTCAATCAGATATTATTGACACACAGAGTTTAGTAGGACAGTCCAACCAACCTGAAAGCGATATGCAAAGCAACATGTTACTAAGTATAGGACTGGTAGCACTTGCTATGCTCACTATGACCGGATTTTTTGTGAGACACAAAGCAGGTAAACAGAAGAGAGACTAAATATAAGGAATACATATAAATTATGTGAGCTTGGTAGCGCTGAACTACCAAGCTCATATTTTTGCAAAAAAAATATTGTTGTTCATAGTAAATTCAAAATAATGTGGTAAAATACTCATAGACTATAATATAAATTGAATATAAAGGACAACAACTAATGCTGCGATTGAAAAATATACGGAAATCATACACGACCGCCGGCTTTACGCAAAATGCGTTGGACGGCGTTTCTATTGCGTTCAGAGATAATGAGTTTGCTGCGATTTTAGGACCATCAGGCTCTGGAAAAACCACAATGCTTAATATTATCGGAGGTCTTGATCAATACGATTCAGGTGATCTTGAAATCGATAAAATCTCAACTAAAAACTACAAAGCAAGCGATTGGGATACCTATAGAAATAATCGCATTGGCTTTGTTTTCCAAAGTTATAATCTGATTCCCCACCAAAGTGTGCTTTCAAACGTAGAACTTGCACTTACATTGAGCGGTGTTTCACGTAGAGAGCGGCGCAGACGAGCGATTGAAGCGTTAACAGAAGTTGGTCTAAAAGACCATATACGCAAAAAGCCCGGACAACTCAGCGGTGGACAGATGCAACGTGTCGCGATTGCACGTGCAATTGTAAATGACCCTGAGATACTGTTAGCAGATGAGCCGACCGGTGCCCTCGATACTACGACGAGTAAGCAAGTAATGGAATTGCTTGAGAGAATTGCCAAAGACCGTCTGGTAATAATGGTTACACACAATAGCGAGCTTGCGGAAGAATATGCTACCCGTATAGTTCATCTCACAGATGGAAAAGTTAAATCAGACACTAAGCCATATGACCCGGAAGTGGAAAACGCTCCGATTGGTCGAGAACCACGCAAAGCAAGAATGTCGTTTTTTACTGCATTAATGTTATCATTTTCAAATCTAATGACGAAAAAGGGAAGAACACTTACAACAGCTTTTGCAGGTTCAATAGGGATTATTGGAATTGCAACCATTCTAGCACTGTCAAATGGGATAAATGAGTATATCCGCAACATAGAAGAAGAGACTCTTAGTATGTATCCGCTGGCGATTCAAAGTCAAGGATTTGATTTGTCTGCATTTTTTGGTGGTGGCGATGATAATGGCGGCAGTCCACACGGCGGTAACGAGCCGCGACCGGAACGTCCACCGGATTCTGTCCGCGAAATGAGGATAATGGAGACAATTTTCGCCACGCAAAACAATAATGATCTGGAAGCGCTAAAAGTATATTTTGTTGAAAACGAAGAGACAATATCAAGATATGCCAGTGCAGTTCATTATACATTTGATTTAACACCACAAATATTTCTGTCTGATACATCAGATGGTGTTGATCAAATAAATCCGGATTCGATATTTGCACCAATGATGGGTGGCGGAGATATGGGACCGGCGGGTGGTAATATGTTTATGCCGGGCATGAATGTTTTTTCAGAAATGCCAAACGAACCGGCATTGTATGAAGATCAATATGATATTCTCACAGGTCGTTGGCCGGAGAACTATGACGAAGCAGTGCTTGTTCTTGGATTTGGCAGAAGAATATCAGACTTTATGCTGTTTTCTATGGGCGTACGAGACCGCTCGGAAATGAGGGCGATGTTTGAATCGATGATGACCGGTGAAGATATGGAGTTTGAAATTTCTGAGAGTGAAGGAGATTTCTCATTCGATACTTTTATGGAAATGTCGTTCAAAATAGTACAGCCTGCCGACTGGTTCCAATATGATGAAACATTCAATGTATGGGTCGATAGATCAGGTGATGAATACTTTATGACTGACCTCATCAATGGTGGGCTAGAACTCAGAATCGTCGGTATTGTGCAGCCCAGTCAAGATGCCACAACAAATGTTTTATCTATGGGGGTGAACTATACTCCACAGTTAATAGAACACTTAATGATACAAGCTGCAAACAGGGGTATTGTAGAAGAGCAATTAGAAAATCCGGAAATTAATATATTTACAGGCAACACATTTGAGTATGACTTGGAAAATCCTGAATCGTATTTTGATTTTTCTCGTATTATTTCTGTTGATGAAGACGTATTCGGTGAAGCCATGGACTTTGAAGATATGTTCTCTTCTCTTGATTTTGACGATATGGATTTCGGAAATTTCGACTTTGATATGAACAGCATGGATTTCGGGAACATGGATATGTCCGGTCTGGACTTAAGTGGTTTGAATTTTAGTATGCCGGATTTGGGTAATATTGATTTTGGTAATATTGACCTGGGCAATTTGGATTTGGGTGACCTTGATATGTCTGCCCTGCCTCCGCCGGATATTGACATTGGAGCATTGATACAAGCGGTTGCAAACCAAGTTGATATTCCCGTTGATGTTTTGACAAATGTTGTAACATCTGTACTAACCGGCTTTATGACTGATATTGTTATGACTAATCCTGCTCTAATTTTTGACACACCTGCTCTCATTGCTGCTTTTAGCGAGTATATATCTCGTCCGGAAGTGCTGGCAATGATTATGGCGCAAATTTCAGCGGCTGTTGACATTAGTGAATTTGAAAATCAAATCATTGGCGCAGTGCAGGATTTCTTAATGACCGCAATGCAGGCCTATATGACGCAAATGATGACGATGCTTCAAACGCAGATGCAGACAGCCATACAAAATGCCATGCAGAGTGCGATGCAAAATGTCATGGAACAGGTCATGGGGCAGGTAATGCATAGCATGAGTACACAAATCAGCTCTGCACTTGAATCTGTTATGACTGGCACAATGGGGCAAATATCAAGGCAAATACAAAATGCAATGCAAGGTATAGGCAGTCAGATTGAGGAGAGTATAACAGGTGTATTTGAAGAAATAGCAGAACAAATGCAAGAATCGATGGAAGGTTTTGATGGTGAGGCACTCGCAGAGGCATTCCAGTTTGAAATGGGCGAAGATGAGATATTCGACCTGATGCAGGCAATCATGAATCCATCGGTCAGCAGTTATAATCATAATTTAAGCAGATTGGGATATGCCAATCCAAATATACCCGCACAAATCCTTATATATCCACGTAGCTTTGATGCAAAACAAGAAATAATCGGCATACTGGATAATTACAATGCAAGAATGGAAGCTGCAGGCGACTATGAGAGAATCATACATTACACCGACATTGTAGGTCTTATGATGTCGACGGTCACAGATATTATTGACATGGTCAGTTATGCGCTAGTGTCATTCATATCGGTAGCTTTGATTGTTTCATCAATTATGATTGGTGTTATCACATTTATATCCGTACTAGAGCGTAAAAAAGAAATCGGAATCCTTCGCGCAGTAGGTGCAAGCAAAGGAAATATCCGATTAGTTTTCAACGCCGAGACATTGATAATTGGGTTTATAGCAGGAGTTATAGGTGTACTGGCGACATTTGGAATAATTGTTGTCGCGAATATAATATTATATAATGCGCTTGATATTGAACAACTTGTAATACTGCCGGTTGGCGTGCCATTCGTGTTGATAGCAATCAGTATGTTCCTAACATACATAGCAGGATTAATGCCGGCATCAGCAGCAGCAAGCAAAGCACCGGTAGAAGCACTGCGGAGCGAGTAGTTGTTTGACAGTTAAAATCATATATGTTACAATGCAAGCAACAAGCGGTCGCCGCGGTAACGGTTGGTCGCTTCTCGAATTAGATTTTTAATCAGGAGAAACGCCATGCCGAGATGCGGTGGGGCGTTTACTTCCGCTTATGGGAAATAATCATCACTAGGTTTATAACTGCCACTATCAACATTAACAATGCTATTGTCTCCAGTAGTGTCATCGTTCCTCCTTTCAGAGAAACAACCCGACCGCCGTTTTACTTGCTACCTCAGCATACCACAAGGCTTCTCTACATATCAATACACGTTTACGGCTACACGATGTAGAAATTTCTACAGACCACTAGTTTGCCTTATCATTAGCTCATGATTTGATGCGTTTCTGATGGCTGTTTCTTTTGTTATTTCACCCCTTCGAAATAGGTTCAAAATATATGCATCCATGCTAATCATGCCCTCATGAGCTGAGGTCTGTATGACGGCATCAATTTGATGAGTTTTGCCTTCACGTATAATATTGCTGATTGCATTATTAACTCGCATTATTTCAAATGCTGGTATGGAATCTCCGCTAATACTTGTCAGTAAACGTTGAGATACAACCATTCTGAGAGACATGGAAAGCTGCACACGCACTTGTTGCTGCTGCGCAGGGGGGAAGATATCAATAATGCGATCAATTGTATTTGCTGCACCGACTGTATGAAGTGTAGAGATGACCAAGTGACCTGTTTCGGCGGCGGTTATTGCAGTTTTTATTGTTTCGTGATCACGCATTTCACCGAGTAAAATAATATCCGGTGCTTGCCTAAGGCTGGCACGAAGTGCGTCCATATATGAATGTGTATCAGTAGATATTTCGCGCTGACTTATGAGACTCTCATTATCCCTGTGAAGATACTCAATCGGGTCTTCCAAGGTGATTATATGGGAGTTTCTTGTTTTATTTATCAAATCAATCACGCAAGCAAGGGTTGTCGATTTACCACTACCTGCCGGACCTGTAACGAGTGCAAGTCCGTCAACCTCAGATGCAAGACGCATAACTTCTTCCGGTATGCGCAAGTCTCTATAATCAGGAATGTCAAATAAAACAACACGAATTATCGCTGCCATAGTGCTGCGTTGACGATATGTGTTAATCCTAAATCTTGCAAGTCCGGGAATGGTAACAGGGAAGTCATCATCACCCAACTCAATGTACTTAGCCATATCTCTATGTGCAATTTCATACAACGCGATGATAAGATATTTTGCTTCATCCGGTTTGATTATATCACCATCTTGGGCAATAAGATTGCCATTTTTCTTAAACGTAATTTGCCGTCCTGCACCGATAAAGATATCAGAAACGCCTTCATCAACAGCCAGTTTTAAATATTCTAAAATAATTTCATTTGTATTATTCACTGCTACTCACCCCGCCAAACATTTAGTGAATCGTCGAACTCCCAGTCATCTGTTGCTTGCATGTGCCAACTTAGTATATCAAATGTATCATCGTGAATTACGAAACTGACATAAAGAATCTTTATATCAGAAATATCGCAAAAGAAATATATTAATTCAGTCTCAAGCGCATCATCCCAACGTTTATGTACCTCAATGCCTCGAACTGTTTCCGGCAAGAGGTCAGCGGATAGTATATCGACTAATATTTGTTCAGCCAGCGCATCAGCTTCGTAGTATGCTATTACCAGTTCTGCTCGTGCATCGACCATAGCTTTTTCATTTCCGGCAATAACAAAGGTGATAAGTGAGAAAATTGTGAGGCAAAGCACGGCAAATACAAGCACTATTGAAGCACTACCAACACCGATTCCTGCTTTGTTCATGATATTGCACCTCATTTTTTAACCTAGTGTTCTGTAAAACCTAAATTTTGCATATATCGCTGATATATTTTTCACTCTGCTTCGTTAATCGTCGGTTAAATACCAATGGGTATTCGCCCTCCTCTCGCCTCGCCGAGCAAAAAATATACTCAGCACTATACGCAATTTTAGACTTTACAGAACACTAGCCCCTAACTGCTAACGGTAGCCTAACCAGCTCCTCGCCTGTGGAGCTTCCGATGTGCACTTGTCCTTTAATGAAATTAAAACTACTTGCTGTTTGCTGTGGAGCATCAAATTTAATTGTAAGTACATAACTTACATTTGGATTTATGTCTGGTATTGGAGGCAGTGGTGAACTAATAGGAGTAGGTGTATTTGTGTCCCATAAATGGATAGGTTGCCATGTGCTGTCATAATATACGGTTACAAGAGCATAATCTGATGTTGGAAATGCATATGCGTCATTGCTCACACCACCTAATATATCTGCAACTGCATTAGGGTTACCAGCCGTTGCCTTGAATACTTCAGCAGCACTTTCGGCTTTAAGAAGCGCGTCACTTATTGAGCGAGATTCATTTGCATTAAAATATGCAGCCACCATAATACTGATGCATGCAGTAGCACATATTGCAAATACTGCAACAACAATAAGTTGTTCAATTAGAAAAAGTGTAGATTTTGAACGTTGATTCATTGCAATCGCCTAACTTTCATTATTTGGACAACCAGCCCCGCTGCGCGGAGATAAGTACAAACTCATATCGCCGATTGTGACTTGTATAAGTCCATGCTCAATGGCATCAAAGTGTAAACCATCAGCCGGTACGACTGGCACGCCGTCATTAAGAGAAAACTCAAGAGATGCGTCACTAAAGAGTTCAAGTAACCAACCATCATAATTATAAATTATGGTTCTAAAGTGAGTTCCATTAATATTTTCATCAATTAAAAGAGCCGAAACTCCGTTGAAATCGCCGACAGACATACCATCCGCTTGATCGAAATTTCTGGTTTTTGTCCAAATATATGCCAGAGCGGTATGCTCATTTTGTCTTTCAGTTGAAATCTCATTGATATTACGATAAATACTAGCCCCAAGCATAAGCACCATCAACACAGATATAGCAAAAACACTAAAGACAATTAGTACAAAAACAGTATCAATACTACGACCAAATTTTTTCATTGAGTTACCTCGTTAGTTTTTCAATATTAAAGTGTATGTCCGCACACACAGCCTCAAATTGATTGTCTACTTCACTCCCTCCGACCGCCTTCGGCGGTCACCTCCCTCGCAAGCGAAGGAGGCTACGGTAACTATCTTGGAATCACCGTCACTTCCGGCAGGATATTTGAAGCAAAAATCCTATAGTGCACAACAAATCTTGTTCTATCTATGTAAATACCAAAACGTTGTTCGATATACTCAATACTCTCCGGATATCGTCCTTCAATCGCATAATTCATAACGATTGCACGACGTATACTATCTTCAAGAATACGAACTCCCTCATAAGAGCTAGACGCACCAGCCTGACGCACACCGAAAAAGACCATAACAATAATTACAGCGGTAAAAAAAATCGGAAGAACAGCCGAACGCAAAAAATCTAATCCGCTTTTTCGATAAATATCCATAACTAACCCCTAACCCCTGCGAACACAATTCGCCTACCCTAGCGAAGTCATGATGCCCATTAATGGAAGCATTACGGACAATAAAATGACACCTACAATCACCGATGAGAGAATAACAAGAGTAGGCTCGATTCTGCTAACCACACGATCTATGCTGTCACGCACATCAACATCACTTCTACGAGCAATCTCTGCAATTGCAATATCAGCCTTGCCACTGACACTACCAACAGATAACATCTTGCTATCTTGTTTTGACAAAATACCGGATTCGGATAGTGATTCAGAAAGAGTTTTGCCCGACTCAAGAAGTGCAACACATTTTTTATGCATAGCATCTACAGCTTTAGAACCGCCGCTGACTGCGGAAGCGATATTTACCGATTCTGCAATATCCAAGCCACTTGCCATGCCAAGGGACATTGCAAAAATAAATCGGGATGAAGCGATTTTGCCAAAAACTCCACGATTGCCCCATTTATTTGTAAAGACTTGAGTAACCCATTTGCGAATTGCAGGTACGGCGAATAAAATCAATATTGTAATGAATATCGCACTAAATACTAAAGCTATGCCTATTGCAGCGTTTCCGAGCCATCCACCAAACTGCATAAGTCGTATTGCAAAAGGATCCATCTGTGTACCCATGCGCCCGAAAATATCATTGAAAATGGGCAGCACTTGGACAATCAATATGAGCACAACGACAATCATCAATATGAGAAGTATGGCAGGGTAGAGGACCGAGTTTTTTATTGTGACAGACAAGCGTGTTTGTCTGTCATAATACTCAGAAAGAGCAGTCAAAGTTTGAACAAGACGCCCTGTTTTTTCGCCAACTTCAACCATATGCACCATGTATTTTGGAAAGACAGATGCTTCTTTAAGTGCAGTAGCAAATTGATTCCCAAGCATGAGGGAATCATAAAGACAGCTCATGATTGTTTTTGCCTCTTTACTGTGCTCATCCTCGCCAATCACCTGCACGCTGTCAGATAATGAAAGTCCTGCATCAAGGAGCATAGCAAGCTCAGAGCAGAACATGGACAAATATGTATTATTTAAAACCTTAACTTTCATATCGCAACCCCACAACACAAAGATGCAATACATTATTATATCGGGCACCTCTAAAAGCGCGTGAAATGGGTGGGAATGGGTGGTGTAATGATGAGCGTAACTTTTGTCAAAGACTCATAAGGTGATGAACGCTGGTTTTTTAGAGATGCCCTTATTACATATATCGTATGAATTGCCTGTGTACTTGACTAAAAATGTTGATTATTTCACTTTTATCGGGGATGAACATTAGCACATTCAATGCAAAATCCCGCTCCACTTTGTGAATGCGGGATTTTATCATTACATGTGATTAGTATTACATTACTTCTCGCGCTTTTGGCGTCTACGATGAACCTCTGCACCACCGACTATTATGAAACCAAATACAAGCAACAATATTGGAACAAGCAGATTTCTGACGACGCCTGTTTGCGGAGCGCGTCCGGGTGTTTGTGGCTCTTCGGGTGGCTCAGGCGGATCTTCGGGAGAATAGAAGTTATCTATTACGATTGTAAGGTTTACACTATCTTGAGCAACGTCAAAATTGTATGGTAATGTTACCGGTTGACCACCAACCATTACATTGACAACAAACCCATCTACAATTTTATTCAGCTCATCAATTGTATATGTTCCCGGAGTAATATTTGCAAATGTCGTGCCATTAACAGATTGATCTAAATCCAGAATTTCGTCAAAGCCATTCGGACCTGTAATATGGAGTTGGAAGTTTGGCGGTCTCTCTGAATCAGTCAGACCGTGGAACATCTTGTGTGCTGTGAAGCCGCTGATTACATCAGGAGCTTGTACATATTGGTTTACAAAGGTTACGGTCACCCCAGCTTCACCATCAACAATTGTAGCAAGTTGTGGTGGGTTAGGACGATCAACAACAAACCCGGGAGCAATTCCTCCTTGCTCATAGACGCGATAGTTGCCGGGTGGTAAATTGTGCAATACAAATTCGTATTGTCCTGTAAGTTGATTGAACATGA
The DNA here is from genome assembly GCA_009785345.1 of Oscillospiraceae bacterium. Lineage (GTDB taxonomy): Bacteria > Bacillota > Clostridia > Oscillospirales > Oscillospiraceae > WRMH01. The sequence continues at coordinate 15,639 of WQWL01000035.1, read as the reverse complement.
AGTTAGTTCTGTTGAATTCAACAGTTTGACGGAAAATCTCAACATTATTTGCATCATTACCTAGCACAAGAAATGTTATAGGTGAGATATTATTTACATCAAACACATCCATATCAGCAGGTAAATCTACGAATGATTTTGCAATGCGCATGGTATTGTCAGGCGGAGGAGGCGGGGGTTGGGGTGTGTAAACATTTGTGAATCCGAATGAAAACGACTCATTAACGGGACCGACAAAGTTAAGCACATAGCTATTTGGTGTGCCGTCCGGATTTGGAGGTAATGTTGCAGAGAAACTAACAGCCGGTCCATCAAAACCAGGAACTACTCCACCAATCTCAGTTATAGTATATGTGCCCATAGGCATATTGACTAGAACGTTTTGACCACTCATTATGTCACTATAGGTAATGGTTGCTAAAGAAACGGTATCCCAGGGAGGACTTGTTGAATCTTTAAGTTCAATCTTGAATGCCAAATCGTTCGGAATGACAACATTGCCAGCTACATCAGTAGCTCCATCGATACCGAGCACACGCTTGAGCATGGTAAGATTGAAAGTCGGAGGTGGAGGTTCTGGTGTATAGATATTATTGACTGTAAACATGAAACCATTGCCGTCTATTAGATCCTCAGCAGTTACAGTAAATACTGTAGGAGAAGGTGGTATGAAAGTGAAGCCCGGTACGCTGGGAACGGTTTCTACAATCCGATACCAACCGGGTAGAAGAGGGTAGGTGTGAGGTGAAGGAGTATCGAATTGGTCAAAATACTGTATATGAATGCCTGTTTGAGGTGCGGTTGCGAAATCATATTGAGTTAAAATGGCAAAAGGTGTGTCAGAAGGGACAGCAACATCATCAGACCCATCATAAAATAATTCAATCTGAAAATTTGGAATTTGATTCGGGGTCAAACCATGCCATACTTTGTTTAAGTATATTCCACCTCCGGGCGTGACACCATCTATATATGCATTTGTCAAATTAAATTCGTATGGTGGACCCGCTATGTTGGGAATCATTATTGGCAAGGTATCAGATGGCTCAACCAAATAGCCCAACGCATATCCGCCTGATTCTGTTACAGTGTATGTGCCCGGTGGGAGCTGTAGTTGAATTGTATATCCACCCGTGCCATCAGGTGTTAGTTGATTGAAAAATACTGTAGTTCTATATATCTCAACCAGTGTGCTATCAAATCCAACAATGGTAAAAGAAATTTCAGAAAGATCTGCCACTGTAAGACCTGAATCCGCAGGGAAGTTAAATGTTTTTCTAAGGGTTACATCATAGGGTGGAATCTCCAAGGTTACCCGACCATTATTTCCAAGTCTCTGAACTTCAAATGTTGGATTTGTTGTAAAATATCTATAGTCCACAACAAATGGAGAAGTTCCCGTTGGACCCACTGGGATGGCTAGTTTAATTACTGCCGTACCTCTTAAATCTGTATTATCAGCATAAAATGAATTTCCCGCATCTACCTGGAAAAATGCTAGCGTCATATTTGCTAAATCGCCTCTGTCAACCAAACCATTAGTGCCACGCCAACGGTTTGTGTAGAAATAAAATGAATTATTTCCGGGAGCGGTATTTACGCTCATATACTGCGCTGTAAGACCGTGGACAATGTCATTGAGCCTTGGTGTTACTGTATAAATAACACGCAGTGGATTGGCTTCTGCGATATTATATAAGGGGAAGCCAAGGTCATCCACAAGAGCCTGACCACCATAAATTACAGGCTCAACACTACGCATTGGAATCAATGCCGCAGGGATATACCAACGCACAATCTGATCGTTTGCAGCTAAGGTTGGACTAAGATTTTGTGTCGCATCAGCTGTTGCAAATGATCCAGGATTTATAACAGTTAGAACCTGGAAAATAATGTACATCAAGTCAGATGGTGCACCAGTGACACTATCAACAGCATTATTATTTTGAACAATGTACATATCGACTCTGGCTAGTGGTCCACCATCGGTACGCACAGTGCTAGCCGCAATTGGTGCACCACTTAAATCATAAGCACTGCTCAAGAACACCCTGCTTTCATCAACAAAGTACGAAATAACATTTGTAAAGTTAGGATTTTGCATGTTTGATGTTAGAAGTTGATCTGCGACAGATAAGTCAAACACCGGTGAGACGTTTTGGCTTGACTGTGCTTCCATTTGTGCCACTAGGCTGTTAAGGAAACTGGTTCTGTTTGCAGCCACAGCTCCAGCGAAACCTGCGCCATCAAATTTTACATTGTTATACCACAAGCCAACAAATGATCCGAACTGCATATATTCACCCAGTACATCAGAGAAGGTAAGATATCCACTGAATTGTGGACTACCATCGACAACCGTACTATAGTGACCTTGATTTACTATTTGATTGGTAATAGAGTTAAAGGCATCATCTAAGCCTTGTTTATCCATTGCGGTGAAAGACATTGTGGCATAGTTAGCTGTTGAAACACCACCTGTATTCGAAACCGTTGTTATTGGACGTGATGGGTTAGATGTGCTTGCATTCTTAGCTATAGCAGGAAATGACACATTCGCTGTGCCGGGTGCAAAGCTGGTCAAAATATTATACATATTATAAGTCGTGGTGCCGGAAGTTTGCGTAACGAGTTGTGCGTTCGGTACGCCACTTGCAGAAATGCCGAATGGATCCAACATTGCATTTGCAATATCCGAATTAACACCAAGACCAATTGTGTAGAAACCAACACTCCTGGAAGCATCTGCTCCGTAATACCAGGCACGAACAGTTTCCTTGACATATGCTGCAGTCATAACGGTAAGGGCAGTTAGACCCATATCAGCTGTAGAACCGTTTCCTAAGTTAAAGGTATTGTCAGTTCCATCAATACTTCTCAAAGAATCCAACCTATAGTCTGTGTAACCAAAGGTGGGTTCACCATCTGTCATTAGAATGATATTAGGCTGGCGAGTCACGATTATATTACCTGAGCCGGCAGGATTAGGCACTCCTGTATCAAATTGTGTACCATTTCCACCTGCAAGACCTTGTGGGACATCAAGCAGAACTTGTGCACCTCTTCTAATACCAAGCTGTGTAGGAGTACCGCCGGTAACGGCAAAAGAACTGTGGATTGCCGGAACACCGCTTCGCACAGTTACATTAGAACCACTTACGGTAAATATCGGTGTTGATGCGTCATAACGACCTAGTGCCAATATAGGTTGAGCTCTGGCATAGTTTGCACCACTAACAGCTTGACCACCGTATATAACAACAGAAACTCTGTTGTTATCATTAGCATCCATAAGTAGTTTAATCGCATCATTGAGAGCATCAACAACAACTGCAATTCTGGAACGCCCGTCACCAGGTACAGTATTTGATGCCATACTGCCGGACACGTCAACAATAATAACAGTATCTGAAGGCTCAACGATAATATTCGTTTCGTTTATTGTCTGACTGAGAGCGGACAATGTAACCAAAAATTCAGGAGTATTGGCGGCAACGGTTACTACATCGGCAACACCGCCCAGCGTGTCATATATGCTGGCACGAGAAGCATTTACCGACTTATCAGTCCACATACGTCCATCGTTATTGGATGTGTTCACAAACCGATAACCAGGCATTGATTGTGCGTCAAATTCGCTAAAAAACATAAAGTTAGAAGTATCGACATCTGACACCTTATCAATAAGGTTTACACCGGGGACCAGTGCCGTACCGGTTGCTGTCACGGCGGCGGCTGTTGGCTCATCTAACACTCCTCCAAAACTCAAAGTAAGCATAGAAAAGACCATTGCGACGGCAAGAATCATGCACGTCGCTTTCAAAAATTTCCTCTTTGAACTTCCTGTTAGCATGTCATAAGTACCTCCAAAAACTTATTCTAATTTTGCGATTAACCCTCTGTCATTCCGGAGCGGTGAGGCTCCGGAATGACATTTACCACTTTATTGAATGTCATCTTTTGCATTATTTTTGCGACGTCTTCGGTGAACCTCTGCTATAACGACAACTCCACCACCTAATGCGACTAGAAGAGCGGGTATTAATATGTTATGACGAACACCAGTTTGTGGAGACCTTCCTGAGTCGGGAATAGGCGTGTAATCATTTGTAATGAGTATCGTCACGGCCCCTGATGTTGTTGGAAGAATATATCGCCTGAAAGGTACCTGTGGAGTTGTTATCAAACTGAATCCGTTAACATTTGCATTTGCTTCACTGAAGAAGTAAGAGCCTTGCGGAACATCCTCGAAAGTTACTCCGTTGATTGCATCAATAAGGCTGATAGTCTCATTGAACCCTGCAGGTCCGGTAATATATATGACCGCATCTTTCAAATTTTGTTGGACTTGTTCATCGGTAAGACCATTGACAACTTTCAAAACGTTCAATGATTCCGGATAGTTTGGCACACCGGGTGGCAAAGGTACCCATGGGATTGTATATATGTTGTTCATCTGAATTACATACTCTCTATCCATGTTAGGCATGACATAAAACCTTAGTGGATCCGGAGTGGTGCGCATATTATAACCTTGGACATTAGCATTGTATTCTTGGACTAGATATGTACCTTCTATTGCATTATTGATAACAATGCCAAATGGATCAAGAGCTTGTGCAAGAGTGAAGTTATGTCTCACACCACGAGGGTCAGTTATTGTAATACTAAAATCGGATAGTTGATCCAAGTAGTGTTGATCGGTAATATCGATTCCGGTAAACAGTTTCCAGAGTCTCAGAGAACCGGGAGCCCCTCTTTCAGGGATATTGTTAACAGTGATAAAGTCGGTAATTTGATTTACTGTGATTTGACCACTTGGAAGATTAGAGTTAATTGTATTTACTGCATTAGCAAGCAAAGTCTGATTTATATTTGGTTTAATTGTAAAGAATGTACTGTTTTCCAATGGAGTTGGGTTTTGTGGTTGCGGTGAATATCCCATAGGTATAACATCTTCATAGAGCATGAACAAAAATTCGAATGTAGTATTGATACCGGGATTATCAAAGATTGCAATACCAAAGTTATCTGTTACTCGATTTGTTACTAATGGATAAAAATTGACTCCGTTGATAACACGAGGTGGGTCAGTGATGCCATATGGCGGAAGTCCCGGATTTTCCAAATCTGTTACATATAGAGTGAAAACTGCACCCGGAACATTGATGTTATTAACAGGGTCTTGTTTGAATAGTCTGAGTCGGAGTGCATCGGCAGATGCGCCACCTGTTGTATTGTTGACGACATAGTTGTTTTCGCCATCCTCCCCGGTCACTCCGAAGATACTAATGATATTATTTACAGTACCAGGTGATCCAGGCTCAAGAGTTATTAAAGCGTCGTAAACAATCTTAACCGGTTGCTCATTTGGTAGTACAAAATCGACTACATCAGAGCTGACGACATTTGCACTCCACAACGCACCATCGTTAAATGTTATAGGCTGTGGTTTCCAAACACCATCCCAATGCCCACCAACATATGTTTCTGTGTAAACTTGAATTTGCGTTAAATAGACCATCAAGTTTGTTAAAACGTCTCTGGCTACAATCTGATTAGGGGCAGCATGAACGCCATCTGAGAAAACGTATCCGCCATCAGGATTGACTATAATCTCAACATGAGCCATATCAGAGCCGTTTGTGGTTACGGTTTTTGAAATTTGTTCAGGACTATAATTTACAGTGGCCGTACTTTGGAATGTGCATGCGCCGGGACTGACAGCAATAGACGCAACGTTGGTCAAGTTAGGTCTGGCAACTTCTAAGTACTGGTCTCTCAGAATTAATTGATAGTGTACTTCGTAATTTCTTCGACCTGTAAACCATGTTGGGTCTGCAGGACTTGGATCTATGGGAGTGCCACCGGCAGATGGAGGTGCACTAAACCGTTGAAGTGATCTAAAGGTAACATTAAATGAACTGCCGCTAACAGTTACATCTGTACCGGGAGGAGGTGCGTAGATATAGCCCGTACCTGCATCTCTCACATAGAATGTTCCGGGTACATAGCTTAACATTGAACTAAATGTGTCTGTGAATACAGGATTTGAAGGTTGAGCTGGTGAGCCTGTCTGAAACAATGCATTGGGGCGTCCAGAGTATGCACCGTTTAAAATCACAGTATAATTGAACAACGCAGGGTTACTTGTCCCTTGTGCGGATTTGAAAATTGGCCAATAGTCATTAATGCTGCTACCACCAACGGAAATTGCGACACCATCTCCGGGAGTCCTACCGACAGGACCGTTAACCAGATAGGTGGTATTTTGAATCATACGAGAATTTCCGGCTTTTAACCAATTGACGGTATCGATTGGAATGAGTATGCTGTATGTGATATTAATATTTACGTCAAAAAGGAAGTTCCAGATATTTTGCCCACTATCCGGATTAGAATCAGTACCATTCAAATACACTTTCCATGAGTTGGCAGTATTAGGTACGGGACCTGTGTTGGGAAGTGGAATAGGACTCCCAGAAGCATTTGTTGCAGTGAGGACGAAATTATCCGGAGTATTAGCAACAGAACCACCACCGGGCATCATTCCCAAGGTGTCATAAATGAAAAATTCTTGACCATCGTTACCAGCGGGTATTGTAAAGTTAATAGAATAATCAACCCAGTATCCGGCAGCAGGAGTTCCACAGATACCTGATGTTTGCTTATTAATTGTAATTGCAGGTGGATTGAAGGGCACGATGCCTGTTCTACCGTAATCGCCAAATGTTACGTTATTTTGATAAACAACTGCAGGGTGACCAGCTATAGTTGGCGGGGCATTAATTTCAGTTTTAAACGTGATAATAACCTTGTATATATCACCATTTATAGCTGCTATTTCCAAATGTTCATCGGATGCAACTTCAAAAGACTGATTTTGTTCATCTTCGGGATCATCTTCGTCTACATCATCCGTATCTTCATCAACACTCGCAGCTATTGCACTTATAATCAAGCTGGTAATATCCGGGTTGTCGTCGATTTGAGTTTCTTCATCGATAAGAGAATCGTCAGTAGGTAATGTATCACCAATACTGTCTGTATACTCTTCTTCATCAATTTCATCATCGTCAGTAGGGTCATTTTCTGCCTGTGATGTATCAGTGGTAGAGTCATTGTTTGCAGCTGAACTTTCATCGGCGTCAGCTATGTCATCAGGTGATTCGTAGTCCGCAATTTCAAATAAACTTGAAGCTGCAAGTAGGGTAATACCGGGTGGGGGTAGAACGAAAGTAAATGAGTTGTAATCTGATCCTGTTGTGGAATTTAATGTAAAATATGTATCATATGTGTTTATTTCATTCGGATTGCCAGTGAATGTTGGGGTTGCGCTTGGATTGGTCAAAATGGTACTATCATACAATTCAATATTTATATTATCATATGCATCATTTGGTGTTGGTTGTGTCGGGTCGATAAAGAACAGGTCAGCTCCCAAAGTATCAGTTATAGTTTTTGCAGCTTGTGATAGAGCAGATGAATTTAATGGGGTAGCACCGGACGGTCCGACAGTTATAGTCCATTCGATATAGTAAGGGTCACTGCCGCTGCCACCGCCGAGCACTCCTGTTTTTGACATCGGGAAAGTTTTCTGCACATGATTTGTAACATTATCATTACCGTGAAGACCACCATCACCTGTAACACTAGCAGAGTTAGTAACATTGAAGTCATAGTTCAATAAATCAATGCCATTATTTGCAGCTAAAACTTGTAGGTCCAAATAGAAGTACACTGTTATATAGTCAGTTGGATTTAACGTCACACCAGCGAAATTGTAGGTAAATAGATTCCCGCCACTACCTAGCCAGTTGACCCCCATAGGCATAAAGTTGGTACTACCATTTATAGCATATCTAAATCCAAACAGAGCGTTGGTCGGAGTGTTGTTAATAGCCACATTGTTAATAAAAACAGAATCGACAAGGTTGATATTAGTGACCGGACTGCCTAAAGCTGTAATTGTTATAGTATAATAAATTCGCTCTGTTGCAGGATTGTATTCCGATTGCTTGATGACATTCAATTGTGGAGGAGGAGGTACAGGTGGAACGATATCAACGACAATGTTGCCGAAATCTAAACTACCGTCGCCGCCGTCCATGAGTTGAGCAGTGATGTTTAACCAAAAGTTGACATTAGTATAATTATCTATGAAGTTACCCGGAGTCGAATTTCCAGCATTATCAACATTCTTGAACTGTACGGTCACTTGACCTGAAGTGTCAATACTGTAAGTACCGACTGTAACATTAGCCGGAGCAGGACCAGGTATTGGCGATGGACCGACTGGGTTTTGAATCCTGAGTTGTGAGGGCAGTTGGAATACTAAATAATTTGACACAGGCGAACCGGAATATGAAAGTTGTCGTTGTGTGTTTTCAGTAAAGTTAATGCTGAATGTATATGATTCTCCAACATAGGTAGGACTGCCGGAATTTATGACATTACCATTAGCATCTGTCATGGTGACACTCTGAACGAAGTTACTCAAATCCCACATATTACCTGTAGCAGCGCCGACGATATTAGACATAAAGGCAAGCATAGAGAAAAGTATTGCCAGAGACATCAAGATGGCAATGAATTTTGCCGTTCCTTTTGATAGCATTTTTGTCTTTCTGTTAATCATTTGTATGTCCTCCAATGATGATATATTTTTCGCAAAATTTCAACATTTCGAACTTAGGGTGAAATACTGTGTGCGATATTGCAATACATTCGCACGTAATCTTGCTATTACCATAGGGAGTTGGTGACATATTCAATGTTTGTAAAAACAAATATGCATCGTAAAGCATGCATGAAAGAATAAAGTCACCATACCATATATATATAGTTATCGTCAAGAAAGATTCATAATTTAGGCACGATTTCTACATTTGAGTTGAAATCATAAAATACTACTAATCCCGTTTAAACGAGGATTATACTTTTAAATGGGGATTAGTAGTAGTATTGGGCATAAAAACATGCAAAAACCGCACCCAAAAAATGAGTGCGGAAGGTATGAATACTGATAAAACACATAAAAATGAATTTTGTAATTGTTTGAAACTATAGCGACTTAAACAATGTCTCTGACGCTCTTTTCAACATCGCAACAAAGTACTCAGCTTCATTTTTTGTGCTGTATCGCGAAAAACTAATGCGAAGAGATCCATCAATAACATCATTCTTTAGCCCCATTGCTTCAAGAGTGCGACTACGGGCGCCTTTTTTGCATGCAGCACTTCTCGATACACAGATGCCCTCACCGTCAAGGAAGTTCATCAAAACCTCTGCCTTGTGTCCGGGCAATGAAATGGGGAGGATAAAAGGAGAGTGAAGCAAGGGGACGGTTCTTCTGCTTTCTTGCAGTGAAGCAGAAGAACCGTCCCCTTGCTTCAAGAAAATGATGTCGGGTATTCCTGATTTCAACAACGTAACAACATATTCACGCAAGTCGCAGACTGTCGCAGTTACATCATCAAATTCCAGCTTGCCAAGTCGCGCAGCCTCACCGAATCCGACAGCAGCAGGTAAAGGCTCTGTGCCGCCACGAATGCCTTTTTCATGACTGCCCCCTAAAATGAGGGGAGGTAATTTTAATCCACTTTTTAAATAAAGAGCACCAACGCCTTTTGGACCGTGCAATTTATGCGAACTAACTGTTATTAAATCAGCAGCGAGAGATTGAACGGTGAAAGGAATTTTGCACAAACCTTGAATCGCATCAGTATGCAAAATCGTACTCAAACCACGCTGTTTTATTGCAGCGGCATATTCATCGACAGGATTAATAATGCCTGTTTCGTTATTGACAAGCATTACCGATGCTAGTACAGTATCATCACGGAGTGCATCAGAAAAAGATTCAACTGAAATACGCCCCGACTCATCAGGCGACAGATATGTGACCACAAAACCCTCGCTTTCAAGCATCTTCATAGGATCAAGAACAGCTGAATGTTCGATTGCAGATGTGATTATATGCTTGCCTTTACGCATGAGAATTTTAGCAGCGCTGCGAATAGCCCAATTATTAGCTTCAGTTCCGCCGGATGTGAAATAAATGTCATCAGGTTGCGCACCAAGGGTGAAAGCGACACTTTCACGAGCAGTATTCAGTTCTTGTTTGGCAAGTCTCCCCAGCTCGTGAGTTGACGAAGGATTACCATAAGATGACTTCATTACACGAGTCATAGCCTCAATAGCTTCATCACGCACCATTGTTGACGCAGCATTATCAAAATAAACTTTGTGGTTGTTCATGTAATCATACACCTCAGTAAAAATTCAAATATTTGGAATCGATAGAGTTGATAAAAACTCATATAATTTGATACAATATATTAAATCTACAGAAACTTCAATAGAAATTTAATTTCAGCAAGCAGAAAATGCAAGGAGCCGGAAACTATGCAGCAATTCACCTTTTGTACAATGACACTTGGGTGCAAAGTCAACCAATATGAAACAATCGCAATCGAAGGACTTTTACGTGAACAAGGTCACTCACTTGTTGCGCTTGGCGACGGTTGTGATATATGCATTTTGAATACTTGTGCGGTAACGGAAGAAAGCGTGAAAAAATCACAAAAAGCAATCAAACGCATGAGAAAATCAGAGCCGAACGCGCTGATTGCTGTATGTGGTTGCTATACAGAACTAGATTCGGAGACTGCTGAAAAGCTGGGTGCAGACATTGTGAGTGGCACAGAAGATAGGCAAGGGTTTGCGCTGAAAATTGTTGAGTTTTTAACGGACAAGGGGTCGGTTCCTTTGTCTGATGCTGAAGAACAAACAGAAAGACAAGAGGGCATTCCTCGCGTCCAGGCAAAGCCATACACGGCAGGCGCGGAGGCAGTTCCCCTGTCCGTATTCGAAGAACTTCCACCGGGTAATAGCGAGAATCGTACCCGTGCATTATTGAAAATACAAGACGGTTGCAATAATTTCTGTACATATTGCATTGTCCCATATGCAAGAGGTCGCTCACGTTCATTATCAATTGAGCGGATTACAGAGTACACAACAAAGCTTGCAGAGCAAGGATACAGAGAAATAGTTATCACCGGGATAGAGATATCATCATGGGGTAAAGACATCGTGAAGCAAGGGGACGGTTCTTCTGCTTTACTGCAAGAAAGCAGAGGAACTGTCCCCTTGCTTCATGCAGCGATACAAGCAGTCAATAATGCAGCACCAACTGCCAGGCTCCGTCTTGGCTCGCTGGACCCTTCAATAATGACAGAAGAACTATGCCTAGAATTAAGCAAAGTATCAAACTTATGCAATCACTTCCATCTATCGATACAGAGCGGTTGTGACGAAATTTTAACAAAAATGGGAAGAAAATACACAGCACAGCAAGTGCTAAACTCAATAGAATCAATCAGAAATCACTTCGAAAATTGCGGAATAACTGCAGACATGATTGTAGGCTTTCCCGGAGAGACTGATACAGAGTTCGAGCAAACGCTGGAATTTATTGAAAAAGCAAAACTATCAGAAATGCATATTTTTCCATACTCAGAACGACCGGGCACAACAGCAGCAAAAATGCCGAAACAGGTTGATAAAACCATACGAAAAGAAAGAGCACAAAAGGCAAAAAAACTTGCAAATGAAATGTCGCTTGACTTTAAACAAACTCAAATAGGAAAAACTATGGAGATTTTATTTGAACAAGAAAAGGAAGGCTACACTGTGGGTCACTCTGATAACTATCTTGAAATTAAAGTTCCAGAGAAAGTTGAGCGAAATACAATAAGTAAAGTAAAAATTACCGCTATAAAAAGGGGGGCATTATACGGAAAGATTGTGGAATAATTATTACAAAAATGTTTGACACGAAAAAGCATGTAATATATACTTGTTAGCAAGGAAAGTGCATATTTTGCACATTTTTACAACATAAGGAGGATGAACATGTCAACAGAGAGAATTTTCAACTTTTCAGCAGGACCATCAATGCTACCACTACCCGTGCTTGAAGAAGCAGCAGCGGAAATGACAAACTATCGCGGTACAGGAATGTCCGTCATGGAAATGAGCCACAGAGGCAAAGCATACATAGAAATATTCGAGCAAACAAAAGCAGACCTCAGAAGAGTAATGAGTATTCCGGACACACATGAAATACTATTCATGCAAGGCGGAGCGACATTACAATTCTCAGCAATACCAATGAACTTGATTGGGAAAACAGGCAAAGCTGATTACGCAGTGACAGGCAACTTCTCAACTGTTGCTATGAAAGAAGCGAAAAAATATGGTGAAATCAACATTGCATGTTCATCAGAAGATAGAGGACATACATATATTCCAGAGCAGAAAGACATAAATGTGTCAAAAGATGCATCATATTTCCATTATTGCTCAAACAACACTATTTTTGGTACGGAATGGAAATATATACCGGAAACCGGTGATGTGCCATTAGTATGTGACGTATCATCGAACATTCTATCAGGTCCACTAGATGTATCAAAGTTTGGTATTTTATACGGCGGTGTTCAAAAGAATATGGCACCGGCTGGCGCTGCTGTAGTTATTATAGATAAGAAACTTGCAGGAAATGAGCATCCACTTACACCAAAACTCATGAGCTATCAAGTTATGATTGACTCTGACTCAATGAACAACACACCTCCAACATATACAATATATATGTTGGGACTGGTGTTGAAATGGCTCGAAAAACAAGGTGGCGTTGAAGCAATGGCAAAGTTAAAAGTCGAAAGATCAAAATATCTCTACGATGTGCTGGATGACAGTAAAATGTTTATCGGATGCGCAGATAAAGATGCGCGTTCAGACATGAACGTTACATTCAAAACAAGCAGTGATGAGCTTGATGCACAATTTATCAAAGAAGCAAAAGCTGCAGGATTTGATACACTTAAAGGACATCGTGTTCTCGGCGGTATGCGCGCATCAATATACAATGCAATGCCGGTAGAAGGTACGAAAAAACTAGCTGAATTCATGCGTGAATTCGAAAGAAAAAATGTATAAGAAAGGAATTGTTACATAATGTACAAAGTAAAACTGTTAAATAATATTAAGTCGAAAAAACTTGAAATATTCAGCAAAGAAAAGTACGAAGTTGGCGTAGAAACGGAAGATCATAGTGCACTAATGCTTCGTAGTGCGAAGATTCACGATATGGTATTTGGCGAAGAACTCCTCTGTATTGCTCGTGCAGGTGCAGGATATAATAATATTCCGGTTGACCGCTGTGCTGAAGAGGGCATTGTTGTATTCAACACACCAGGCGCAAATGCCGGAGCGGTTAAAGAACTTGTAATCTGTGGACTATTTCTTTCATCACGTGATATAGTATCCGGAATCGAGTGGGTTAAAACAGTTGTTTCTGAAGGCGATGCAATACCGGCATTAGTTGAGAAACAAAAAGCTCAATATGTTGGACCAGAAGTAGCAGGAAAATCACTTGGAGTGGTCGGACTTGGAGCAATTGGTGCAAAAATAGCAGAAGCAGCACTTGGTTTGGGCATGAAGGTTTATGGCTATGATCCATACATTTCTGTTGAATCAGCATGGCATCTATCCTCGAAAATCAGAAAGGCTGATGATTTAGACACAATTTACAGCAAATGCGACTTTATATCTATTAATATTCCGTTCATTAAAGGCGTGACAGAACATACTATTAATAAAGAAAGCATTGCGAAGATGAAAAAAGGTGTGCGTATTATTAATGCAGCACGTGCGGAACTTGTCAATGATGATGATATGCTTGAAGCACTCGAATCTGGGCAAGTATCATGCTATGTCACAGACTTCCCGAATGCTAAAACAGCAGGAGCAAAAGGTGTAATTGCCATCCCACATCTCGGTGCATCAACACCTGAAAGTGAAGATAACTGTGTCAGTATGGCAGCCGATCAAATTGTCGAATATATTGAAAACGGTAACATCATAAACTCCGTGAACCTACCGGGAGCATTTTTGCCACGTATTGAGGGTGATCCACGACTATGTATCATCCACAACAATGTGCCGGAAATGATTGCAACCATAACAGGAACAATTTCAAAGTTTGGTGTAAATATTGAAAACATGCTAAACGCAGGAGCAAAAGGCAAACTTGCATCATACACATTAGTTGATGTCGATAAAATAGCAGATGGACTAGAAGAAGCTATCAGCCAAATCGATGGAGTAACTAGAGTTAGAGTATTGGGCTAAACGCTATCCCTAATGGAGACATCTATGACTCGCAAAATGATGCTTATCATAAACCCGTATTCAGGCCGAGGGCTAACTAAAACAGCCCTCGGCACTATCATTTCAAATTTATGTGCTGCGGACTATAGTGTCACAGTGTATTATTCTCATGAAAAAACTCCGGAAGAGTTAGCATTTGAGCATGCTCAAATGCACGATTTAGTAGTTTGTGTTGGCGGTGATGGCACACTAAGCGCTGTAATTTCCGGACTACTTCAATCGCAAGCATCAGTTCCTGTTGGGTATATCCCTGCCGGAACTGCAAATGACGTTGCAAGCTCACTTGCACTATCAAGATATCCATCAATCTCTACAAAGAAAATATTAAAAGGTACGCCTAAACCTCTTGATATTGGCAAGTTTCACGATAAGCATTTCACTTACATTGCTGCATTTGGAGCATTTACAAGTGTTTCATACTCAACACCTCAAGCTACCAAGCGTTCGCTTGGGCATTTTGCATATGTACTAAGTGGTATAGCTGATGTTGCTAATATAAAGCCGAGATATACGATTGTTGAATATGATGGTAAAACAATTGAAGGTGATTTCGTATTTGGGGCTGTCACAAACTCAACCTCTGTCGCCGGACTTATAAAACTTGATCCAAAACTCGTAGATTTAGCAGATGGAGAGTTTGAAGTAATACTCGTCAAACAACCACTTGTACCGGCGGACTTTATGGATATATTAGCAAGTTTGGCAGCGAAAACCTACGATGGAGATAATGTAAAAATATTGCATGCATCAAAAGTGAGATTCATTTTTGACGAAGAAGTTGCATGGACAATCGACGGCGAAGACGGCGGAAAACACAAAAAGGTAGAAATAACAAACTGCCATAAGGCAATTGAGATAATTATGTAAACTTAGGGTTTAGGGGCTAGGGTTTAGGGCTTAGTAGTCGCCAAAATAGTGGCTTGATAAGCAATAAGCAAAAAATGCGTAGCAAGGGAATGGTAAGCAGTCATTAAACACCTCTGTTTGACAAATGAGTATTGTGTGTGTTATGATGCAAGCAGTCGGGTGACTCCTTTGTGGAAGGTGTGGTCGCCCCTCGTTTCGAGTAATTGTCAATAGGAGCGCCACGCCTTAGCTAACAGAGGTGTGGCTTACTTCTTTTCACGGAAGAGGTTCACCACAAGTTGAATAACTGCAATAACTAACATTAATAATGCAATAGTCTCAAGTAGTGTCATACTCCTCCTTTCTAGAGGGAGCAGGCCCCGCCACCCAATCTACTTGCTCGCATAATATATACTAGTGGTCTGTAAAATCTAAAAGTTGGATATTTCCGTGTATTTTTTCACAATACAGCGTTGTTCGTCAGTTAAATACCAATGGGTATTCGCCCTCCTCACGCCTTGTCTTGCAAAAAAATAAACAAAAATATTATGC
>WQWL01000034.1 GCA_009785345.1 Oscillospiraceae bacterium | reverse complement strand
TTCCCTGCATACCATTGAAAGGACTAACATATATTTTGAAAACCTTACGCAATATAGCTATCATCGCCCACGTTGACCATGGCAAGACCACCCTTGTGGATGCCATGCTTCATCAAGGGGGTGTATTTCGAGAAAATCAATCTGTTAATGAGCGAGTCATGGACTCCGGTGATTTAGAGCGAGAGCGTGGCATCACCATTTTAGCCAAAAATGCTGCAATACAATTTGGTGATTGTAAAATCAATATCGTAGACACACCGGGTCACGCCGACTTTGGGGGTGAAGTAGAGCGAGTGCTCAAAATGGTAGATGGAGTCCTTCTCGTGGTGGACGCCGCCGAGGGTCCTATGCCTCAGACGCGCTTCGTTCTTTCACGCGCCCTAGAGTTAGGACATCGTGTAATAGTTGTGGTTAATAAAGTTGATCGACCCGATCAGCGTATATACGAAGTCATTGACGAAGTGTTGGAACTTCTCATGGATTTAAATGCAACGGATGAGCAATTAGATTCTCCAATGCTCTTTTGCAGTGCCCGCCAAGGAACTTGTTCATTTAGTCCTGATGTTGTTGGCACTGATCTTTCACCACTTTTTGAAACAATCGTGTCCTATATTCCTGCGCCTGAGCGAGATATAGATGCACCGCTCCAAATGCTGGTCAGCTCTGTCGACTACAATGAATACGTCGGTCGGATTGCTATAGGCAAAATCGCTGCAGGAACACTTCACCATAACCAGGAAATCACTGTCTGTGACTATCACAATGAGCGACCAACACGCAAAGCAAAGGCTGTGAGCATTTACGAGCACGAAGGCATGTCTCGCAAAGAAGTACAAGAAGCATATGCGGGAGATGTGATAGCGCTTTCGGGCATTGAAGATGTCTCCATCGGCGATACCATCTGTGCGGCTGGTGATGCATCCCCACTTCCCTTTGTTAAAATTTCCGAACCCACTATGGAGATGACTTTCTCCGTTAACGACAGTCCATTTGCCGGTAGAGAGGGCAAATATGTCACCACACGTAACATTCGCGATAGGTTATTCCGTGAAACTTTGAAAGATGTGAGCCTTCGTGTCACCACTGTAGAAAACAGCGACAGCTTCCTTGTTGCAGGGCGAGGCGAGATGCATTTCTCCATTCTCATTGAAACAATGCGACGCGAGGGATACGAGCTTCAAGTTTCTCCTCCAAGAGTGTTATATAAAGAAATTGATGGTAAGCGATGTGAGCCGCTCGAGCAAGTTGTACTAGATGTTCCTGAATCCGCAATGGGTTCGGTCATGGAAAAATTGGGTTCTCGCAAAGGTGAACTTGTTGAAATGACTCCCGTTGGAAATCGCATGAAACTTACTTTCCTAATCCCGAGCCGTGGTCTTTTCGGTTACCGAAGCGAGTTTCTGTCGGACACACGAGGCGAAGGCATTATGAGTAGCGTTTTTGCTGAATACGCTCCATTCAAAGGCGATGTCTCCCGCCGAACTACAGGCACACTTGTAGTTTTTGAAGCAGGCGAATCCACATCTTACGGACTATATGGTGCACAGGAGCGTGGAATTCTGTTTATCGGACCAAATACGCCTGTCTATGCGGGAATGGTTGTTGGTCAGGCTGCAAAAGCAGAGGATGTAACTGTAAATGTATGCAAGAAAAAGCAGCTCACAAACTTCAGAGCTGCAGGTAGTGATGATGCCATACGTTTGACACCACCGAAAATATTAAGCCTTGAACAATGCATTGAATTTCTTGGGGATGATGAACTACTCGAAGTCACTCCAGAAAATTTGCGCCTAAGAAAACGCATTTTAGATCACAATCTTCGTATACGAGCCGCAAAGAAAAGTGAATAGGAACATAAAAATAGTGAGTCCGTCAGTTCAGTTGATTGGCTCACTTTTCTAATTTCATACTACTGTTATCTCTCTTACCGAAAAGATGTCTACTGTTCTATCAGTGTTCAGTATAAGACTCTGTGAGGTTCTCTTCTTCATTCTCAGTTTCAGCATCACCGTTGTCAACCTTTTTTATCCCATCCATTATTGGCATTTTTCTGACACTTGGCACTAATATCAACGCCATACCAATTAGTATATAACTAATCCCTTGAAAAATGAAAATATGAGCAACATCCGATACGATGCTCCCTAAAAAACCTCCCGCTAGAGCGCCGATTGTGGCCGCTATCGCACTAAATGTTGACGAAATAGTGCCTACTCGACCCACCATGTCATTCGGTGGCACTTTTTGCTCTAATGACGAATAAATTATGCCAATCGCTGTGCCTACCCCAGCGTAAAAAACCATTGAAATAAGTCCTAAAATTAAATCAATTGGCACAACTATAGTAAAAATAATACGCGCAATGCCTGTAAGTACAAAAAGTACAAATACAAACTTTCCAATTTTGAATTTGTTACCCAGCTTACCCATTAAAGATGATGCCACAACTCCACCAATCAGACTTACTAATGCATAAAGTACATAGCCCTGCGCACCAGCGTGATACTCCAGAAACATCGGTCTGTTTACAAATGCAATTTCAGTTGCAAGACTTACCACAACAATGGCAATCAGAAAATAAAATAGGACTGTATGTCGAATAAACTTAGCACCATCTTTCAAATCTCGTAAATAGCTTGAAAAAGTTGGTTTTTCTTCATAATCTTTTTTATTGACATTTTTCATAAATAAAGACGTAACAAATGATAGTGCTACAAAAATTGCGGAGACACCATACAGAAAACTGAAACTAATATCCCCACCTAGCGATGTAAACAACACAGCTCCAATTGCGATTCCGCCTATCATCGCCACAATACTTATAAGTGAGTTTGCTTCCATTATTTTTTTCTCGTGAACAATTTGTGGTAAAAATGCTCTGCTTGCAGGCGACTCAAAGAGAACTCCAACACTAAATGTAAATATAATAGCAAATGTAAACAAGACGCCCAGCTGTTCCTGTAAGGGAGTAAAGGCTAACAGAGAAAGCACCAGGAATTCTAGAAACGTTGTAAATCGCATAATGGTAATTTTATTACGCCTATCAACAATTGGTCCAATAGCAAATGAAAACATGCTAGGAACTACCATCAAGAAGCCGGCAATACCTGTGTATATCGGATTTTCATAAAGAAGGTGCACAGAGAGTAAAATGAAAAACATAAACATGGCGCTACCGATTGCCGAAAAGAACCGATACGTCAGTAGCACACGAAACATTTTATTTTCTTTGTATAATTTAAGCATGTTATAAAACTTCCAATCTTGGTTAGTACAGACCGTACTTTAACAAATGATACTTATTTTTACAATCATTCATCGCTAAGTGGTATGCTTTTGTGGTGTAACTGGGTTGTTCGTCATTGCCGGTCTCCGAGCCGCAATCCCACAAATAATGTGCTCTTTGTCAATGAGATTCCGTGTCAAGCACGGAATGACGAAGTTAAATTCTGGCTTGAGCTAACCATAAACAGTAACACAATAAATGTTCAAATTAATAATTCACCAAATCTAGTCTCTTAATCCGTAGTACATTCAATAAAACAGATATAGAACTAAATGCCATTGCTAGTGCTGCAATTACCGGATTGAGGAGTGGACCTCCAAAGAGATATAAAACTCCTGCTGCAATGGGTATACCTGCTATATTATACGCAAATGCCCAAAATAGATTTTGCTTAATATTGCGCATTGTTCGCTTACTTAAATATATGGCTTGAGCTACGCCTTGCAGGTCTCCTCCCATGAGAACTATTTCCGCAGACTCAATTGCAACATCTGTGCCTGTTCCAATAGCTATACCTATATCTGCCTGCACCAGTGCCGGTGCATCATTGATACCGTCACCTACCATTGCAACCTTGTTACCTTGTAGTTGAAATTCTTTTACACTTTCCGCTTTATCCTGTGGTAATACTTCGGCGCGGACATTCTCAATACCGGCTTGTTTTGCCACAGCTTTTGCTGTCCGCTCATTATCACCTGTTATCATTGCAACATCGATGCCCATACTATATAGCCGCTTAACCGCTGCTTTGCTGGTTGGTTTTATGATGTCTGCAACAGCTACTATGCCTTCAAGTTGTCCACGTACTGCCACATACATTGGAGTTTTACCTTCATTCGCCAAATTATCTGAATCTGCAGCATAGTCCAAAAGAGAAATTTTACTTTCGTCCATTAGCTTTTTATTTCCGATTAAAACATCTTTACCATCAATTACCGCAGCAATCCCCTGTCCTGTTATAGATGTAAAATTGGATGGCTCTGTTAACACACCTAGTTTCTCCATGCCACGATTTACAATAGCCTCGCCAAGTGGATGCTCCGAACGTTTTTCGGCAGAAGCCGCTATCAACAATATATCATCTGCATTAAATGCACCTTTTGCTATAATATCTGTAACATGAGGTTTACCTTCTGTGACAGTCCCCGTTTTATCCAACACTACCATTTTGATTTTATTCGCTGTTTCAAGGGTTTCTCCACCTTTTATCAATATTCCATTCTCCGCTCCCTTGCCTGTTCCAACCATTACTGCTGTCGGTGTCGCCAATCCCAGTGCGCATGGACATGCTATGAGCAAAACAGAAACGACCACAACCATAACAAATGATAAATCATACCCTGCAATAAGCCAAGCAACCCCTGCTGCTATTGCAACAGCAAGTACTACATATGCAAAGTAGCCCGATATACGGTCTGCAATCCTTGCAATGGGCGCTTTTGAGTTTTGAGCATCCTCTACGAGCTTGATAATTTGTGCAAAAACTGTGTCCTTACCAACCTTTGTCGCTTCGTATTTTATGGAGCCATTTTTATTGATGCTTGCACCAACGATATTATCTCCTACAGTTTTATTAACAGGCATACTTTCCCCTGTTAACATTGACTCATCTACACTTGTTATGCCTTGAACAACAATGCCGTCCACGGGCATTTTTTCGCCCGGTTTTACCAATATAGTATCACCCACGACCACACCATCAATAGAGATTTGCATTTCGCTTCCATCTCGGATTATCGTTGCTGTCCTAGGTGCAAGGCTCATGAGCTTTTTGATTGCTTCTGATGTACCGCCTTTTGTTTTTGCTTCGAGATATTTTCCTAAAACTATCAACGTTAAAATTATGGCTACGGTTTCAAAGTAATATTGATTGTAATCCATAAACATCATTTCACCCATGGTTTCTATCATTCCTGCGCCTAATGAAAACAGATTATCTATTGTGAGATACAAACTGAATAGAAAAGCCACCATCGTCCCCTTTGCAATTAGCGAATCCATATTCGCTGCACCGGAGAAAAATGCTGTGAATCCTCTTTTGAATATATTCCTATTAAGCCACATTACAGGCAGCGTCAGCACTAGCTGAATTATTCCGTTTATACTTGGGAAGTTTAAGGGATCTAAGTTATACGGCAACACCTGCATGTTTAAGCTGTAGAAAGTCATAGGCAACATCGAAAATAAAAACAACGGTATTGTGGCAATCAACGACCATTTGAATGTTAGCCATAGTTGCCTAATCTCATCAGCTTTGCGCCGAGAGATTTCCTCAACTTCATTCTTTTTTGGAACTTCAATGGTAAATCCGGCATTGCTAACCGCTGTTGCAATATCATCAATATTAATTACACCATCATCGTACTCAACTATGAGTTTTTCAACAGCAAAATTAACCTGAGCCTGCTCAACTCCATTTAACTTGCCAACAATGCGCTCAATGTTATTCGCACAAGCAACACAGTTCATGCCACCTATGTTAAAATTTGCATTCACTACAATAAATTCTCCTGTTATCCATCACCCAAACGGTTGAGTGGTCGTTCAACTGTTTTCTAATTTAGCATATAGCTATAATCCTTGTCAACATTTTAATTTATTTTTACAGATTATTATACTCATACTAATACTAATCCTCGTTTAAAAGTGTATTAGATTTGCGCGGATATTTTTCGTCAGGCGATGTGACAAAACTGCAGTAATGTCACTGACCTTTCAAGGTTTTGGCGCATTGCATGGCGGAAAATATACCGCAAAGATACTATATTTTTAAACGGGGATTAGTATTAACTGCCATTAACCAAAATTCTGTACATCAAATGTTATTAATTCATCTGCAGCATATCGACATATTATACCATATAGTATATAATACTAATCACTAAAGAACTTACTGAAAGACTGGGTAATTCACATGCAACCATCTGAACAACCTACAAATGCAGATCAAGTCACAAAAAATAAGCCACTTCAAGTTGGCTCATATTTTCGTGCACGAGTTGGTGCAATCATCACAGCAATCGTGGTCATTGCGGGACAAACATGGATAGCATACTCCATCAATGTCTACTTCGTTTGGATATTACCTGTTATTTCCGGTGTAGTGCTAATTGCTTCTATTCTTGCATACACAGGCAGTCATACAAAGCCCTCAAAGTCAGCACGTGCATTATCTATTACAGCTGTAGTTCTTCTCCCGCTGATTAACTTCCTTTGTTTGGGATGGTTTATCTACGACATGCTTAATCCTGCTACTGTAACTGTTTCTCATCAACTGTTACTTGCCGGTTTTGCTCTATGGGTTGTAAATATTGGAGTTTTTGCCTTGTCATATTGGGAACTCGACACAGGAGGACCGGAAATACGTGCACTCGGACTACCGACAGTATTTAGGAATAAAATTTATCCGGACTTCGTTTTCCCACAACAGGAGTCAGATGACCCACGCTTTTCTCCAGCTAATTGGACTCCAGGCTTTATCGACTATCTTTATCTTTCGGTTACAACTGCTACTTCATTCTCTCCTGCTGCACTATCGCCTTATTCTCATATGGCAAAAATAATGGCAGGCTCAGAGTCGTTAGTGAGTTTATTTATACTCGGTCTGGTCATATCACGCGCAATTTCGCTATAGTATGGTGTACGATACATATTAAATTAATGCACAAAATGACCATACCTTTATTAATGGTTGTTTTGTGACTGAACAGTACGAAAGGAATGGTCATATTTATGCATGATGTTAGTGGGGTTGGACTTGTTCTATTGCCATTGCCCGGAACGGAGTGGATGGCAGAAAAAATCAAAAATTATATAAGTGATATAAATCCAAATATCACTAGTGAAATAGCTCAAGTTGAGATTATCAGATTTTCATCCGGTGATGCGAAAGCAATGTTAATGGATTCAGTACGCGGAAAGGATGTATTCATCTTGGTGGATGTAAGAAATTGCGACTGCAATAATGATGTGTGCAGTCGCGAACGTCACTTATCACCTGATGAACATTTTCAAAATTTAATTCGGACAATATCAGCTATAGGCGGAAAGGCTTTCCGTATAAATGTCATAATGCCGTTACTATATGCATCACGTCAAGATCGAAAATCATACAGAGAATCACTGGATTGTGCAATTGCATTGCAATTTCTTGAAAAATTGGGTGTGAAAAACATCGTGACCCTCGATGTGCATGATGATCGTGTTCAAAATGCTGTTCCACTTTTAGGTTTTGATAACTTGACTCCAATATACCAAACTATTAAAGCAATGTGTAAGCACTATTCAGATATTCGCTTTGATAGTAAAAGCATGGTATTGATAAGCCCTGATTTAGGTGGTGCGAACAGAGTTTATATGTATGCATCTCCACTCAGCATTGATTTTGGACTATTCTACAAAAGAAGAGACCATAGTATAATCGTAAATGGCAGTAACCCAATAGTCGAACATAAATACATTGGTCCTGAATTAGATTGTAAGGATGTTCTAATTATTGATGACATAATCGATTCCGGCAAATCAATTTTAGAAGCTGCTGCACAGGTTAAGAGTCTAGGTGCAAAAAGAGTGTTCGTAGGTGTAACGTTTTGCAATTTTTCAAATGGTATTCATAGCTTCAATGAAGCCTACAGCAAAGGAATATTTGATGCACTGTTTATCTCAAATGCTTCATACTGTAATAGGGAGGTCGTCGAAGCTCCTTGGTATAGAGAGGTAAACGTTGTTAAGTACATCTCTTTATATGTTTATTCCGTTAGCTCAGGCATTTCTCTTGCAAATATTTTAGACCCCAAAAAGAAGATTACTGACCTATTAGGCAAATATAATTTGAAGCACGCCGACTAGGCTAATAGGGTTGTGCAAGCTACTAAGCAAGGTGCTCAATTTTTCAGGTTTATCTGTTCATGGTCGTTTTGCGACTAAACAAAATTATGAGAGGAATGGTCATACCTATGTCAAGTGTTGCTATTGCTATAATTAGTGTGATATATGTTGCTGTGCTTGTATACTACTGCGCGCTAGAAAAGCGTGACAACTTTCGGTTGGCTACAACGGTGAAAGTAATTCTATCAGCTTTTGCATCGGTAATTTGTATTTATGCCGCAATTTTGTTGGACAGCTATGTATTTTACATATTTGCTCTTGCTTTTGTTTTTACTGTTCCGGCCGATTATTTTTTGCAATACATTAAAACTAACCTGACCAAGTACAGAATCGGCATTACACTTTTTGGTTTAGTACATATTTGTTTACTTATTTCATACTATCTGATATATCCTGTCTCGTTTTTTGAGTTCGTAATTTTCGCTGTTTTCGTTGCTATATTGCTTGTTTTCCAAATTAAAGGAAAGTGGCAAATCGGCAAAGAGAAAGCACAAATAAATGTATATACTGTTATCGTAGTATTTATGTCTGCAAAGGCTATATCAATCTTTATCGCCGCACCTGCAATTTACACTGTTTTTCTTGCACTTGGTGGATTATTTTTCTTCATCTCCGATTTATATCTTGGTATATGGGCATACTCAGGCAAAGATACCTATCCAAACCTGGTAATAAATAGAGCGACATATTTCGCAGCACTATTTTGTCTGGCGTTTTCTCTTGTTTCCAGACTTTATACTAATCCCTGTTAAAAATCGTTGATAGCTTTGTGTGGCTATTTTTCATTTGGCAAGGCAAAAATCCGCAGAAATGCCCGTGCCTTTCAAGGATTTTTAACGTAGGCAAAGGGAAAACAGACCTCAAAGATACTACGATGTTTAACAGGGGTTAGTATTATTAACAAAATCGTATAAGGATAATTATGAAAGTAAAAAAACCCAATGCGTTAATATATTTTATTGCATACATCTTAGCATACCCGCTGTTGAAACTGTTCTTCAGATTGGAAATTGACCGTAGTGAGCTTGAAATGCCAAAAGGTGCATATATCGTTTTGGCAAACCATTATACTATGATTGATTTTCTGTTTGCAATGCTTCCCCTTTATCCACAACGCTTGAACACGGTTGTATCAAGAAAGTATTTTAATATTCGTTTCTTAAATAAAATTCTACCAATGGGCGGATGTATTCCAAAGAATATGTTTGACCCGGATTTGCAATCCATCATTGGAATTAAAACTGTCCTTAAACGTGGTGATGGACTTCTTCTATTTCCCGAGGGGCGTTGTTCCAGTAGCAACACTTACATGGGTATGCATAAATCAACCGGAAAGATGATAAAGAAGTTTGATGTACCCATACTCAGTTGTTATATTGAGGGTGGGGAAAACTGCATTTCCCATTGGCGCAAAGGTGTTCGATTCGGTAGGGTTCGCGTTACTTTCAAAAACCTTTTTTCTACGGATGATACAAAAACATTATCTGTGGATCAAATTAATAATGCCATAGATGCAAGGTTAAGTGGAATAGAAGGTGTACCACTACCCTCAAAGAAGCCATTGCAAACATTTCACGCGAGGCGCTTGGCTGAAGGGCTGCATTTGGTTCTTTTTTATTGCCCTAAGTGCAACACAGAATTCACAATGTCAAGTAAAGGCAACTCTATCTTCTGTATTTCCTGTGGTAACTCTGCGACTATAGGTCGTGATTCCAAGTTAACTGCAACCCCCGGCAGTGTTACAGAACCAGAAATATCTCTTTGGTACAGGGATCAAGCAAGGCATGTAATGCAATCTCTCAGCGAAGATATGAAGCCCATAGTTGAAAAAGTAAAAGTTCGCACACCCTCACCCAAGCCGGGTGGTGGTATGGTTGAAAGTGGAGTTGGTACAATGAAAACTGACCCAAAAGGTTGGCATTTCGATGGTACTATATCCGGTCAACAGGTCAACTTGTTCTTTCCAGTTGAGGCTGTTCCCGCTATGTCCTATGGGCATAATGATAACTATCAAATTTATTGTGGTGGTGAACACTACATGTTTACACCGGAAGATCCACGAAAGTGCATTAAGTACGTTGTTCTTGCAGAATGTCTGCATTGGAAATTTTCATCAAATGTCCTATTAACGCCCGGCATCAACAGTGGATTTGCACCCCCTGGTTAAATAATATCATAATTTCCCCATTGCATTTTGATTGTTTTTAAAGTACAATAGGCATCGCAAACTCTAAAATTTAATTGTCAGAGTAGAAATCATGCGTTAAGTGCCGACAGATGGGAGGTCGCTGTCGGACGAAGGGTGAAAGCCCGCGGTGTGATTTCGCATCCGCTGCCATAAAAGAAATGCCTCTTTTGTGGTCAAGCACAAAGGAGGAATTTTTTATGGAAAAAAACAGTTCTGAATATGCATCTTTTCGTCTACTTGATGCATTCACATGGCGCACAAACAGCAAGCCAACGTTACGCGTACTTAGCCAGGTTGCAATGTTTATTGCATTGGCCTTTGTACTTGAGCGTTTGCTACCAATTGTCAACTTGCCCACTATGCGCATCACACTCGCTTTTATCCCAATGATGTGTGTGGGTATGTTGTTTGGTCCATTGTGGGGACTTGCCGCATTTGCCGCATCCGACTTGCTGGGATGGCCTATTATGGGACTTCCCCCAATCCTACTAATATTTTTGGCTCGTGTTGTAACAGGGTTTTTATACGGACTTATACTTCACCGTGAAGATCTTAAAATTTGGCCACATTCAATTATGAATGCTTTTTCAACACAAATAATAGGCGGCATGGTGTTAACAACACTAGGACTTTCTCATCTCTTTGGCACCCCGTACCTACCATTACTTTTGTCCAGACTCCCACAGTTTGCGATCCTTATCGCACTTCACATAGCGGTATTTCCAATACTCGTCAAATTCCGCTACGCACTACGTAAAACCGGACTAGCGCATCAGTAGGGGTTAGTTATTAAAATATAAATAATGGTTCTTTTGCTTGGCATTGAGCAGAAGAACCATTATTTTATACTGAACACTTTTAGCCCCTACAACTAAACCTCGTTGCTGTAGCGACGTTTTTTCTTTTTTAATAGATTTTTGTAATCATTAGATACAATACTTATACTGCCATCGAGTTCCAAAACGGCTAAATTTACATCATCTAGTGATTTTATCCCATGCTCTCTTGTAGCTTCTTCTAGCTCTGCTACGCTCACTCTAGCTTTACTCATATTGTCGTGTAACAGTTTGCCTTCGTAAATCAGCATTACAGGATGTCCTTGTACCCACTCGGAGAGTTTGGGGATTTTGTATATTAGATTTTTAAATACATAGTTAATTATAAAAAGCGTGATTGCAGATACGACTCCTCCTACAAATGTGAAATTGGCTGCTATCATTGAGTTTTGCACAGCATTACTTATGAGAAGTATAAATACAATATCAAATATTGAGAGTTGGGAAAACTCCTTTTTACCAAACAATCTGATTGCAACAACCAAGAATACATAAATTGCAGCCGAACTACCGGCAACAATGAGATATGGCGTTATTCGCTCTATCAATTCCATTTGTAATACCGCTCCTTTTTTAGGGTACAGGGACTATAGCGATGCAATAAAGGCTTCTGCTCGCTCTTTTAAATCATCTTTTAGACTTTGTGGCTCAAGCACTTCACATAAGTCTCCAAATTGAAATAACCATCCATAGAAAATTGGAGACAATGCAATGCTTACTTGAATCGTAAAATGAGTATCTCCATCGGGTATCATTATTATATCTTTTCCGAAGTGGTCAATAACACCGCCGATTAGTTTATTATTTATCCTGAGCCTAACATTTGCTTCCTCTCCACCAAACATGCCGAAAACTTTTTTCGAATATTCTGCAAGTTTAAAATATGTAGCCTTCCTAGCTCGAACTTCATCTAAAATTTTAACCTTGCTCATCTTGTCTACTCTAAAATGAATTGTTGAATCGCGCTCGTCTGAATATGCTATAAGATAATACTTTTCCTCACTCCACGTTAGTGCAGCCGGGCTGACAATGTAAGGCTCTCCATCTCTACGAAAAACCCGATTCTTATGCACATCGTAATCTGAATACTTGAAACTGATCTTTTTGTTTTCATAGATCGCTTCGTGCAACGTGTCAACGCTGTAATAGATACTCTCATTCATGCTCTTAACACGATTGCGCACATAGATTTGACGCCGTAGCTTACCTGCATCATATTTACTCATTAAACCTTCAAGCTTCTTGATAAGCTCTCTTGTTTTTCGCTCCGTTATAAACTTTGATGATTGCACTGCGTCTGCCAAAAGTTTTAACTCAGGTAATTCAAAGTCACGAGTGGCAACATAATATCCATACGCCATATCTTTTTTCATCACTATATCGACACCGAATTGCCTGAGTGCTTCAATATCATCATAAATGGTCTTTCGATCTGCCGTTATTCCCACATCATTAAGTCGAGTCATCAGCTCATTTACTTTCAGCTTATGTGCATTATCTGTATGATCAAGCAATATCTGCATCAAGTACAGAATTCTTAACTTTTGATTTGCCGTCTTTGACATAAGCAAAAGCTCCCCTTCAATTTAACCCGAAAACAATAACACATCACTACCAAATGTACCACCTTCAAAGTCAGATAACTCGCATTACATTAATTGTTAATATTACTACATGTAATTATACAAAACCCGACACTAAATAGCAAGACAGGTTCACATGCATAATGTTGTAATAAATTTAAAAGCACATAAGCGAGTGAGGCTGTATAACTCCACTCGCTTATATTCAGTATTTGACTAATGATTGTGTGATAAAACTACATTACATCACTTATAAAAAAGTTTTTTAATATTATCTTTTTTTAGCATTATAATTCTGATTGTTGTTGTAAGTGCTACAAGTATAAGCAGAACTGACCATAGTGTGACGCTGCTTTCAATACCGGTTGCAGGAAGTCCGCCAGCTACTAATGATGGAGGAGGAGTAGCCGCTGCACTCTCTTCTGCGCCGGCGACAACCCATATTGCCATTAGTTCAATTGCATTCTCAAGACCATAAAAAATACTACGTTGTGCAAAATCAGCTGGAGGTGTCGGCATAGGTATAAAGACCGTTCCATTTCGATCAGATGTGTCAAAATCTAGATAGTCAGGATTATAAGGAAATGTCATGTTTTCTCCTACTCCCTCTTGAACAAACACAGCCCATCCCTTGAATTCGTATTCGTTTTCGCTATCAGCGAATATAACGTTTTTGTCCGCAACATGTGCGAGGCTAAAATATGTATTCACAGGTACTCTATAATGACGTAAAATGCCATATTCGTTTGGGTTGTCTGTCCAAAAAGTAAATTCGCCGTCACCATTATCTAGTACATAGGAGATAAATACATCGCGTAGTTGTGGAGTCCACAATGCAAGTACAGTTACAGGACCGTTACCTACCATAATGGTTTCACCTGGTGCCACTGTGCCAAGCGGATCTGAATAACCAGACAACCACCATGCATAAAATTCATAACCGAGAGGTGCTTCAAACGCGTTGTCAGGTAGTATAAAGCTGCTTCCATTTGCAACGTCGACACTTGTCATTGTTCCAGTACCATCGCCTGAATCAAAATTGACAGTAGTCATCTGAATTAACTGAATCCACACGGCAGTCACAACGACTGAAGTGTCTGGCCATGTTCCAACTGCAATTACATCGCCTGGGTTCAAAAAACCATGTGGATCTGCATAGCCTGTTACAAACCAACCATGGAATTCGTAGCCGTCAGGTGCTGTAAAACCATTTGCCGGTAATGTAAAGTTTCCTCCTGTCGGAACTGCCTCATCCACCATTGTTCCTGTGCCATCACCTGCGTTAAAAATCACATTGACCGACGGAATGACAGATTCGGTATCATCGGGCTCAAAAATTGCTGTAAACTCCATAGAACCCGTCGGGAATATGCCTACAGGATTTTCCGGAAGCCACCCAACGAAACGCCAACCTGATAATGGTGTTTCAAGTGATAATGCGCCTGATGGATAAAGATGCATTTCTGTTATTGACATACCATCACATATTGGCTGTTCTCTTGTTTCTGCAGCGCCACCTTCTCCTATTATGAAAGTTACAGTGTGACTAGTTGCAGCCGGTGTATAGCTAGCGTTGTGTAATCTCATCTCGACAGTTTGACCATGTACAGTCATTGAGAAATAGATAAATTCCCACGCGTTGTTTTGAACAGCATCAATAGATCTTACCAATCCGTCAACTTCATTGACTCTGATGAATTCCATTGCATTTGTGCCATCCGGGAAAACAGCAGTCATCTCTGTGTACGACACATCAGCATTCATTTCGCCTAAACGTGTCCACATGCGAATCAGACCCGCATCTGCCAGCGACTGATTGAAATACGGTCTTGTGCCTTCTGGACCATTATTAAATATGTCTAATGAGAAATATCTACTATTGACAAGAATCGCTCCGTAGTCTTCACCACATACAGTTATGGTTAGATAAATTCTTTGCCATGGAGCATTTCTATTTACATCAATCATGTTGAAGAAGCCCTGATTATTCCAAATTGGACTAACTCTTACAAACTCCATAGCACATTCGCCATTTGGAAGAGTAGCAGTAATAGTGTTCATCGCTGTAATCGGGATGTATCTATTTCCACCGTCAAGAGGTCCAAAGCCTGTCCACATGCGAATCACACTAGCAATATTATTATTAACTCTACTTGGATATCCGCCAGGACCATTGTTGAACATATTCCAACGAAACTCTAAGCAATCACTACAATTCTCACACTCACCGCAGTCAGGACAAGGTTCGCATGGGTGACCTATATTTCCAGGACAGCACCAGCATTCAAGGTCGGTGGGAAACGGATTTGTGCCGTCAAGCATGAAGTCTATCTCGTATCTTTCGCAGCAAAAATTAAAGAATAGTCTTCCTTCAGTACCATTATTAAATAAGTTTATAACATAGCTTCCCATAGCATGGTTAAAACGCACTTCCGGCGTGACCCTTGTACCCATGCCATAATTGAACAGACTGATGTTAGTTACCCCTTCTGGAATAGGAATGTCAACGAATACAGTTGTTGGAATCCATAAATTGCCTTCAGCATTCGGAATCATGGTTATCGGGCGAAAATGACTTCTTCCTACAATCACAGCGTACGGGTCGCCATTATCAAATACATTGAACACATTTGCTACACCTACATTAGCAGCTGACATTCCGTATACCCAACCCGGGTTTACAACACCCAGATTAGCAACAGCATTTATACCAGTTACGGTAATTGTCCTAACAGGAACATTGACAATGTAATGCCCCGCTAAATCAGCAGCCGATATCGCATGGTTGTAAATCATGCTCCCTCTATTTACACTAATGACAGTGATTGCACCAAGATGGGCACCATCTACTTCAAATGTATAGTGATTGCCTACATTCGCTGCTACATTAAACCACCCAAATCCCGTTGCAAAGTAACGCACATTGACACCTTCAACACCAGGGAAGTTCACGGTTATAGTAACTGCTCCATTTGTCGGCACAATCGAGACTGTTTCATAAGCTGTATATAACGATTCTGCCGCTTTAGCATCAGCATCCTCAATAAGAAGCAGCGAGTCGTCATCATTTATTTCATCTTTTACTGCATTGTCGTAACCAGGATCAACAACATATTCATTTGGTATTTCATCATACGGTGCTTCTGCTACAAATACTGCAGCTATGTTTGTTAGGGAGAATAACATCACAAGCATAGTTACTAATGCTATCGCTCTTCTTTTTTGCCAATAGCCTTTTTTTCTTTGGTTAGATTCTCTCATTATAAGTCCTCCTTATATCATCATTGATTACTTTACATTACCTATTATCATAACCCAATTAATGGTGTTATTTTATACACCAATTATAATGTTTCTTTTTTGCTGCATTTTGCTTAATTCTTTTGCATTTACCACAGCAAATAACATTAGTAGCGAGTTCTATATGTTACAGTCATTGTGAACATATTGTGAATTTTTGCTTGCACACAATCTACTACATAATCTGTACCATGTCAAGATATTTCGACATTTTTAATCAACTTTTATTTGTTGTTGTTGTGCGGTTTTTGATTATATGTGCGCGTTACTTGTGCGTTTTGCACTAATCTTCATACACTTTCACCCGATTTCGACATTTCATTTTGCACTTTATTCGTCCGTTTTTTGCAAATTAATATTGTATCCGTCAGATTTTCATTCTTACAGTACACCGTATCCTTGAGAGGGATTTGTTAATAATTTGTTAAATACTCGCAGTTTCATTTTGAAGATTACTATGAATTTTCACGCGCAAGTACATTAAATTCAAAGGAGCATTAGAGGCGATTAAGCTCAAAAGACCCCCCACTTCAAACGCCAAATGCGTTAAGTGGGGGGAGATAAAAAGTGTATTATATTTGCGCGGATATTTTTTTGTCAGGCGATGCGACAAAAACGCTGGAATGTCAATAACCTTTCAAGGTTTTGGCGCATTGCATGGCAGAAAATATACCGAAAAGGTTGTATACATTAAATGGGGATTAGCATTAAATGCTACCATGGCATTGGTCTGCCGTGAATGTCTGTGAACTGTAAGCTCTCTGATTTTTGTGATTCTGATTCCATAACCAGTTTATATATGTGCTCCGCTGCAAAATCTGATGAGTGAACTGCATTGTCGGCTTTTTCGCCATGCATATATGTCTGCATCCATCCCGGATGTATCTGCCATACTCTTCCGCCATGTTTGACATATTCGTTGTGAATTAAAGATCCTGCCATGTTCATTGCAGCTTTTGACATGCGATATCCAAACCAGTCTGTCGAACCAATCGTGAGACATGCTGCATCTGATGATATATTAATCAGCAGTTTGTCTTCACCTTTCATCAGCAAATGACTAAATGCATTCGCAACTCTCACAGCACCAAGTGCGTTCACATCGTATGAGTCCATCATTGAGTCAATATCAAGCTCATCGAATATTGTATTGCTTTTTCTATAATACGACTCTTTACATAGTATTCCTGCGTTGTTGATAAGAACGTCTAATGATTGAGTTAATGAGCCTACACACTCTGCTGCTTTCTCAACAGAGCTCGTGTCTTTGACGTCCATTTCGATTATATGCAAGTTTTCATTATCTTTCATTTTCTGGATTTCTGAACCTTGTGTTGTTAATTTATACACTCCTGCAAATACAATAAAACCATGACGCAGAAACTCTTTCGTTAGAGATAAACCAAGTCCACGGTTTGTGCCAGTGATAAGTATTGTTTTCTTTTTTTCTGTGTGTTTCATTATATATTCAATCCTTTCATCATGTGCACTTGAATATAGCGTTTTTCATATATGATTATACAAAACACAACATTAAATAGCAAGGTAAGCTTCATACGTAGATTTAACACGCTTTCATGACGCGACCATATTTTATCATAATTTCACAGTGTATTAATGTTGATATTTCCGCACTTAGCACGAATCACTGCTTTATTAAAAAGGATATTATTTTTCTCTTGGCAATCATTCTTCTTTTATATATAATGTACCTAATTTAATAAGTCATATTTGTAAACAAATGGAGAGGAATGGTCGTTTTCATGACAAGAGACGAACTAAAAATATTAATTGACACCACCGCCGGGCGTATTCCTGCAGAGCTGGTTATTAAGAATGCAAGTGTCGTTGATGTATACGGTGGTACTGTCATTAAAGGAGACATTGCTATTGTTGATGGTCGTATTGCAGGTGTTGGCTCGTATACGGGCATAGTCGAACATGACGCAGATGGCAAGTTCGCTGCACCGGGGTTTATTGATAGTCATATCCATATAGAATCTTCTCACGTAACACCCGAGGAAATAGGACGTCTTTTAGTTCCTCGCGGTGGCACTACAATTATTGCCGACCCCCACGAGATTGCTAACGTCAAAGGACTTGAAGCTGTTGAGTATATGATCAATGCTGCAAATGAAACAGTTCTCGATATAAAATATATGCTACCATCATGTGTTCCGGCCACCACATTTGAACATGCCGGAGCTGCCATATCGGCAAGTGACATGAAAGAAGCATTCAAAGATCGTCAGCTTTTAGGTCTTGCTGAATTTATGGATTTTCCGGGTGTCGCATTTGCTACCGACTCTGCCCTTGACCGACTCATTGTTGCTCATGAAGCTGGTGTGCATATAGATGGGCATAGTCCCGGACTTTCCGGACTTTCGCTAAATGCATATTCAGCAGCCGGGATATCCACCGACCATGAGTGTACAACAGTTGAGGGAATGCATGAACGCATTTCACGAGGCATGTATATTCTCATGCGTCAAGGTTCTGCCTGTCATGATTTAGAGATATTACTCACCGGTGTGACTCCTGAAAACATTTCAAGATGTCTACTTTGTTCTGATGACCGACAACCTAAAACGATTTTTGAGCATGGCCATTTGGATGATCATTTACGCATTTGCGTGCGTCACGGTATTGATCCGATTGCCGCAATTGGTATGGCTACAAGAAATGCTGCAGCATGCTTTGGTTTATCCGACAGAGGGGCAATTGCTCCCGGACTCAGAGCTGATATTGTTCTTTTGGACGATTTGTCCGATTTCAATGTCCGCCAAGTCTATATCAAGGGTACTTTAGTTGCAAATGACGGCAAGTATCTCCCTCCCGTCACTCGATATGATAGCTCTGCCATGGAAAGCAGCTTTCATGTTAAGGATTTCTCTGAAAAAAAATTGAAACTTAATCTCAAAAGTAATCATGTTCACGTCATTGATATCTTGCCGGGCGGCGTTGCTACAGGAAAAGGAACTGCAACAGTCACACTAGATGATAATTGTGACTTTGTTTATGACAACAAGGTTGATATTGTTAAACTTGCTGTAGTAGAGAGACACCAAAACACCGGAAATGTTGCCGTTGCGCTACTGCGTGGGTACGGAATCAAAGCGGGTGCAATAGCTTTATCAGTTGCACATGATTCGCACAATATCATTACAACAGGTACATCTGATAATGACATAACTTTTGCTGTTGAAAGTCTTATTTCTCAAGGTGGCGGTGTTGTTTTGGCAAAAGATGGTGCTGTGGTTGAGTCAATGCCCCTGCCCATCGGCGGAATCATGAGTGCTCAAAGTGGTGAATGGGTTGACAAGAAGCTCTCAGATATTCATGATGTTGCCCATAACGAGCTTGGAATTGATAAAAATGTCGATCCATTAATGACTCTCAGTTTTATGGCATTGCCTGTAATTCCGGAGCTGAAACTCACGGATATGGGACTCTTCGATGTTACTACTTTTAGTTTTACAACATTAGAAGTATAAAGTATAATGCGGTCATTGTGTCAAATGAGGTTTTTGCGCAGAAATCTCAATAAAATAAAAGAGAGGTATTTTCCATGTTCCAAGATCTATCGGTATTCGTCATCGCAGTCGTATTTGTCGCAATCAATGGTTTAACCATGCTCGCTTGGGCAGCAGCACAAGGTTACAAAATGAAGCCGACGGCTTTCGCATTTTTCGTCGGTGCAGTTGGTAATCTTTTGACCGGGTCAATAACACCCATCTCAGGTCAGTCTTCAATACTGACTGTCTCGCATTTCATGAAGAATGTAAATGAACGTATCGCCGCACTACTAATTGCTGTCGTCGTAATGGTGCCTCTCGGGCTAACAGGTGCTGTTACAAGCATTGCAGAATTTGCAGGCGTTGCAGTTGTTAACGGCATGATGGCGGGTGTTGGTCTCATGGTCGCAGGTATTAGCATTGACATGTTTAAGCAAGCAAAACGCACAAGTGCAATTGCTTTTATCAGTGCACTTGCTACACATGTAATCTTCCTTCATTTTTTCCCAAGCCCTCATCGTCTAGTTTACGTCATTGCAGTTTCTGTAACACTTGCCACACTCGACTTTGTTCTTTTGCAAAAAGATCCAAAAACCGGAAAAAGAGGGCGTCGCATTGATATCGCCAAAGTTTCAAAAGACGATGGCTATGTCGGCGACATGAAACAAACAGAAAACCCAAAATTCTGGACAAAAAAATATTGGGCAGATTTCAAAATCATGAAACCTAAGTTTGGTTTCTATGCCTTTTATTTTGCACTAGCGTTCATAAGTTTGAATATCGGTACAAACATAGCATTTGGTAATATCACCGCAAACATGGGTGGTGTAGCTCAGAATATGGATCACTTAACCGTTATAAATAGTCTTGCTGATATTCCAAGTGTCATCTTTGGTGGTGCACCTGTAGGTGCTATTATCTCAGCAACAGCTGCTGCACCGTGGCCGATTCTCGCAGGTGCTGTAATGATGATTCTTTGCGGTCTCTTGTTATTGCTCGGACTAATGACAAAGGCAGTTAAATACATTCCTGTTCAAGCAATCGCAGGTTTCTTGTTCATTATCGGATTCTTCTCAACATTCGTGCCAAACCTCAACAGTTCTTTTGCAACAGGTTACACAGGTCAAGCTGCAACAGCTCTGGCCATTA
This sequence comes from Oscillospiraceae bacterium, assembly GCA_009785345.1. Lineage (GTDB taxonomy): Bacteria > Bacillota > Clostridia > Oscillospirales > Oscillospiraceae > WRMH01. Next base: position 5,332 of record WQWL01000034.1, on the reverse strand, counting down.
CCGCATTAACCAAAAACCCATTCCTCGGCTTAGTTGCAGGAATACTAATCCGCTACATAGGCGTATATATTGGCATTTCATTGTAATCTCATTTCTTAAAACGCAAAAACGCAAGGGACGAAACATTCCCTTGCGTTTTTGATAAAATTTCCATTACCGCAATTTGAACCTTTTCGGTGCGAGCAGCATCAGTAATACAGACCCGATTAAGAGATAAACAACTACCGCTCCAACAAGCCCAATTGTAAACACATTCAATCCTACTCTGATGTTAAATAAAAACTGCCACGCCAGTATACCCATGCCACCATTTATCACTTTGTGCAGAATGCTTTTATCTTTCCCGCCTGAATCATATGGTTGAATGACATAGTATAGGAACAAATCGCTAAATGAGAAAAATGCACTCATCGCTGTCAACGCAAGGAAAAACACGCCCGCACTAGCTATATCAATATAACCGAAAATCAGAACTATAATTCCCATCATAGACACAAAGATTGTTGTTGTTATAAGCGTATTGTAAGCAAAAATCATCATGTATCGCGACCTGAATGATGCAAGTATCGTCTTGCTTGTTCTATAGTATGGATAATGCATCATGTGTATGTCGCAGTTGGAGAAAATGGAAAGTGTGACCACTCTGCCAACTGATGCCATTGAAAGAATGAAGAAAAGTATAGGGGTCATATCATACATTGCTGTTTGATAGGCAGGCACAATATCTGTTACCAGAACGTATATTGTTCTATATAGTGGTTCGCCTAAGATAAGACTATATATAGCCAACAATATCACAATGGCTAATGGTGCAAGGAATATCAGGCAACGGGTCAATATCTTTTTCCTAAAGAAGTTCCAGTGTCTACTGAAAAAGATGGCATTTAAGTACGCAAAACCGGATTTATGCGAGAATTTATCCTCTTCTAAATTCTCAAATGTAACGTCTTTACTCCAGTTCTTTGCTACGGCAAGGGTTGCACCACCTGCGGTTGCCTGAGCATGTTTTTGATAATATGCTTCCAGAATATACAGTTTGTCTTTCAACAGGTTCATATAGAGCTGATAATTCTTGATGTAGTGTAATGCAAATAGACCAATAACAATACTCGCTATCAATATACCGGTGGATGCAAAGAAATTATTAAAAATGGTAGATAGCGGAAGCACTCCAAAAAAGTATGGACCGGTAAACCCCAATAAATAAACAGGTACCGCAATAATGTAAGATAGAGGTATTTGTCCTAAATGTTTACCGCATATTTTGTATAACCACAGATTAAGGGTTTCGCCCAGTAGTCGACAAGATGTGAATATCAAAAGCGTAATCAGAGCACCCCACATGGGAAGCCCGGCTATCGCAAAAACAATCAGGAGAGTTGGGAGAAACAATATCAAATCACCTATGCGGTCCAAAAATATACGAGACTGAGCATATTTCGCCGGATTTGCCCTCATATAATTTATCATATTATTATCGTTTTTATGATTGCGTCCACCAACAAGTATACTATAAAGCGGAGCTCCTACGAAACTAAAGAAAAACCAAGAGGTTAGTGCATAGAGCATAACATTTTGAAAATCAATGTTTGCAAATGACTCCGTTGAGCCTAGAAATTCAAAAATCCCACCCATCGCACTCGCCTGACTCAGCACAATTCCGGTAATAAGCAAAATTGCCATGTAGGCTAAGTGCAGCATCAATCTCATATTGAGTATATGGAGTACGCCAAGAACCGTAAATACCATTTTTGCTTCTGATTTACCATATAAACTTTGCGGTATCCCTTTGCCCAAAAGCGGAATGCGTCTTAATAAAAACACTAGGCGGTTAGACATTATTGTAAATCTTACTTGCAGGGATAATATAATCAAATTAATCATCGGCTTCTTCCTTTGTCAGTTGCTTAACAATTTCTTCCTCAAAGTCTTTGTCGTTCATTTTCTCCGGATCTAGTGCCGACAATTTGCCATTGTGTAAAATTACGATTTCATCACATAGGTCTTGAGCAAGTGGAAGAATATGGGTCGAAAATATAATTATGTGGTCTTTTTTGATTGATTCTATAAGGTTTTTCATTTGAAGTGCAGCAACAACATCAAAGGATGCTAATGGTTCGTCGAGCAATATCACATGTGGGCGCAAAATCAGAAATGCCAACATTTGCAATTTATTTTTCATTCCATGAGAATACTCACGGATGAGTTTATGTCTATCCGTATTATCAAAATCAATTAGAGCAAATGCTTGATCTAAATCTACATTATCTTTGATTTTATCTTTGCTGATATCAATGAAGTACTTCAAAAATTCTTGACCTGTCATGAATTCAGGTAGGTGCGGGTCTGTAAACACAAATCCAATATCATCAAATGTGGCTGTTCGTATATTACCATCTTCGTTGAAATCCATGAACACTTCACCACTATCAGGTGTCATATTACCAACAAGGCAGTTGAACATTGTTGTCTTACCTGCCCCATTTCTTCCCAGCAGCCCGTAAATTTTTCCTTGTCCAAAGTCGTATGATGCGTTCTCCAGTACTGTTTTCTTATCAAAATGTTTCGTAAGTCCCTCTACTTTTAATATCATTAATTTGTCTTCTTTCTTGTCAATTTTATCAACATTATTATACAGGATAATTCTAGGATATACAAGAATTGTTGTTCGTGTTACAATTTGAGTTGAGTTTATGGGTTACTAATCACACTACGCATACCATCCGCCTCCATCAAGCAATATGTCCCGAATTTTTCGCTAGAACGGGTCTCATCGCCCTACATACGCGAAAAATCCGAGACATACCGCTTGATTACGGCTAATCTGTGACTAGTTACGTTTATGGTAATGTCAAACAGTCCATGAAAAGCTAACGTCATTCTGCGGGTCGTCGCAGAATGACGGTGAATATGGAGAGGGTTATAATTTATGAATATCTGCATTTCTGATGATGTTCGTTTTATCATTGATACCCTTGAGCGCAATGGGTTTGAAGCCTATGCTGTCGGGGGTTGTGTTCGTGATGCTGTTTTGGGTAAGGTTCCGGATGATTGGGATATTTGCACGTCGGCTTTGCCTGAGCAGACAGCTAAATGTTTTGATGGATTTGGTATAATCGAAACCGGATTACAGCATGGCACAATTACGCTCAGAGTTAATCATAAGTCTTATGAAGTAACAACTTATCGAATTGACGGTGTGTATACTGATAATAGGCGTCCTGATAATGTTGAGTTTACAAGTGATTTGAAGCATGACCTTTCCAGACGAGACTTTACAATCAATGCAATGGCATATAATCCGAGAGATGGTGTTATTGATTACTTCGGCGGTATTTCAGATATAGAAAACCGGATAATTCGCTGCGTTGGTGATGCTGATAAGAGATTTCAAGAAGACGCACTGCGAATAATGCGTGCATTGCGTTTTGCTTCAGTACTCGGTTTCGAAATAGAGCGGGAAACATCGGACGCTCTTTTTCGTAATAAAGAACTATTAAGAAATATCGCTGTTGAACGTATTGCTGTTGAATTGAATAAGCTAATTGTCGGGGATGGTGCAAGGAATATATTGCTTTCATATACGCCGATTTTTGAAGTCTTCATCCCAGAAATTAATGGCATGGTTGGTTTTATTCAAAATAGCAACTATCATTATTTAGATGTTTGGGGACATACTGTAGAGTGCATTGTCAACTCACCACCGGACGCAACTTTACGGCTCGCGATGCTTCTTCATGATGTCGCAAAACCTGAATGCTACACAGAAGACGCAGACGGCATCGGTCATTTCTATGGTCATCCACAGGTTAGCGCTGATATGGCAAGAGTAATTCTCAATCGTTTGAAGTATGATAATAGTACACTCAAAACTGTGACCACTCTAATACTTTATCATAACATTGATGTTATCCCAAAAGAAAAGTATATCAGACGATTGCTAAACAAAATCGGCGAAGATATGCTTCGAAAGTTGATTGTTATCATAAGGGCTGATTCTCTAGGAAAGTCAGATTTCCGACGTTCCGATCAGTTAAAGCAACTCGATGAGTTTACAAAGGTTCTTGACGATGTCATAGAGAAACAGCAGTGTTTTTCGTTAAAGGATTTGGCTGTTGATGGTAGAGATTTAATAGCCGTTGGCATTACCGATGGTACAGAAATCGGTGCTACATTATCCCGACTTCTGGATATGGTTATAGATGGGGCGATTGATAATGAGAAGGATGTTTTGTTGAAATTTGCAGTAAAAAAATGAAAGTGCTCATTTTGAACACTAGCGGTTATCTCACAAGCCCTTAGAACCACAAGCACGCTCATAATAGTATCTGTTGAACTTACTACCCATTTACTACTGCAAAAAGAACTTTGATATGCAAGAGCTTTTCGACAAGGTAATGTCGGCATGCTGCAAGCGGCGGGTGCAGCTAGAAGAACCACTTGGCGGCGAGTTGGTCGAAGCTACTGAACCCAATATCGCCACCGAGCCAGGGCAGATATATTCACCACAAAATAATTAGTTGTTATTGTTGCAAAATGTGAAGTGCTTTGGAAATTTTCACCTGCATTCTTTCAGCATTTTTGGTCGGATAATCCAATTGAAGTCCAATAATAGCTTGGGTAAAAACCATTGTATCTCTCAATACTTCCAATTCATATATAAGAATGTCTACCGAGGTTACGTTTTGAAGTCGTCCAAAACTTGTAATAGATGACCTGTACGCAGAGATTAGTGCCGCATACACAGATGGGTTGATGTTAGTAATAACCAACTCGCTATTTAGAGCAATGCTAAATGCAACAACAGGCACTATTGGTTGAGCGTTGTATAGATAGAGAATTTTCTCATCGTCAACTCCGGCATAGTGCATTTGCAGAAATTCCGGCAAAAAAAATTCTGTTATATGCCCCTCAACCTCACGACTTTCTTGCTCAAGGGCATTGAGAACTATAGCAGCATTTGATTGGTTAGTATTTGCGGCATCCATGTTAGTTAACATTAATGCAAAAAGCACACCACACACTGTGAACAATAAGGTTACTGCATAATCTGTTAATTTTTCATCAAGAAATAAGCAAACTATTTTTTTGGAACTCAACTGTTTTTTTGAATGGAAGTATCTAAATATTGCCCAAACAATAGCAATTGCTAAAATCGCGACAATCGGTATCATTATCGACACAATTATCATCCTTTCTACTTTTCACTAATTAGGGTCTGCGGTAAAACCGCGAAAGTGCTGAAAACACTGGATAAAATAGACGTTATGTGTTACAATAACTCCCGTACAAGCGTCAATATCTAGCGATTTTGGGGGTAAAGCATATGTAT
>WQWL01000033.1 GCA_009785345.1 Oscillospiraceae bacterium | reverse complement strand
TTTTGCCGCCATGCGGTGCGGAAAAACCTTGAAAGGCCACAGGCATTCCGGCGGTTTTTTCACTCCGCATGACAACAAAAATTCGGCGGCAAAATCGTCAACTTATTTCTTAACAGTTCCTAAGGATATACGGACCATTACTTGTAGGAGCGGCAACTATCGCCCACGGTTAAATTGCAAACACACATGAACTCCTACTAATAACCAGTGAAAATGCAAAGGAATCCTATATACACGCAACTCCCCACTCTAAGCAATGCGTAGGTGGCGGGTAAGATAAAAAGCAAACAAAATTAGGAGAGGAATGATTATTACTATGCAAAAAAATGGAGCAGAAATCGTAGTTGAAACATTAATCAACCATGGAGTTACTGATGTGTTCGGCTACCCGGGCGGTGCTGTTTTGGATTTGTATGATGCCCTTTACAAAAACAGTAGCAGAATTAACCATTACATCACCTGTCACGAACAAGGAGCGGCGCATGCTGCAGATGGATATGCCAGATCAACAGGCAAGGTTGGTGTAGTCATTGCCACATCCGGTCCGGGAGCAACAAATCTCGTAACCGGAGTTGCTACTGCTTATCTTGATTCAGTACCTATGGTAGCAATAACCGGAAATGTCCCACTCCCTCTTATTGGAAAGGACAGTTTCCAGGAAGTCGATATTACAGGTATTACCATGCCCATCACCAAACATAATTTCTTCGTAAAGAATGTCAATGAGCTTGAAGAAATCATTTGTGATGCATTTCAAATTGCAGCATCCGGACGTCCCGGTCCCGTACTGATTGATATCCCAAAAAATATTCAATCAGAAATGTACGAGTTTAAAGGAAAAAATCCACGTCCTTTATTCCCTCCAAATATTGTATACGATGATAAACTTGCTGAAGTTGCTGAAATTATTAACTCGGCCAGGCGTCCGTATATTTATTGCGGTGGCGGAGCAGTTATTTCAAACGTCTCCCAAGAGCTTGCCATGTTTGCCGAGAAAATTGACGCTGTTATTGGCTGTAGCATGATGGGATTATCTGCTGTTAGCAGTAGCAACCCTCTTGCACTAGGAATGACAGGCATGCATGGAACATACGCATCTTCAAAAATGAAGAGTGAAGCAGATGTAATTATTGGAATTGGTGTGCGTTTCAGTGATAGAGCAACTGGTGATAAAGTTGCATATCAAAAAGACACTAAAATCATTCACATCGATATTGACGATGCTGAAATTGATAAGAACATCCCTACAACTTGTAGCGTTCTTGGCGATATAAAAGCTATAATCCCACGCTTGACTAAACTTGTCAATGCAAATAAGCATGACGATTGGCACAAGCTTGCACTAAAATATAAAGAATTTGCAAACGAGAAATTTAATCAAGGTGGGTTTAACCCAAGAAACATTATTAAAACTGTCTGTAAGGCTGCTACGCCTGATACCGTTGTCGCCACCGATGTTGGACAACACCAGATGTGGACAGCACAATATTACGATTTTGAACACCCACGCACATTCCTTACATCCGGTGGTCTCGGCACTATGGGCTTTGGCGTTGGTGCAACAAATGGTGCTTCAGTTGCAATGAAAAACGGGAAGACCGTTCTCTTTACAGGCGACGGGAGTTTTCATATGAATTTGAACGAAGTAGCAACAGCGGTTCGATATAAGCTCCCTATCGTTATCATTCTTATGAATAACAGCGTTTTGGGTATGGTTCGTCAATGGCAAGAACTCTTTTATGACAAGAGATATTCCCAAACTATTATGGATAGACCCACCAATTACGTGAAGCTTGCCGACGCATTCGGAGCCGTCGGTTATGATGCAAGCACTCAAGCAGAGCTGGAAACTGCATTGCAGGTCGCATTTAAGAGTGAAAAACCTGTTATCATTAACTGTATAATTGATTCGGAAGAAAAAGTCTTGCCTATGATTCCTCCCGGCAAGGCAGTATCAGACATGATAATTGACTGATTGAGGTAGTGTCGAATAATCGATGACAAAACCCCCGTCATTCTGCGGGTCGTCGCAGAATGACGGTAACATCAAATTGTTCACAAAAAACGAGAGGAGTACACATAAAATGGAAGTTAAAGGATTTACGTTATCTATCATTGTATCAAACAGGTTCGGAGTTCTGGCACGTATTGCAGGATTGTTTTGCAAGCGTGGCTACAATATTGAAACCCTTCATGCTGACCCCATGACGGAAGATAATAATTTTTCAAGAATTATACTGACTTCAAAGGGTGATGAAGCGACAAAGTTACAAATAATAAAGCAATTGGCAAAATTACACGATGTTAGAGAAGTAAAAATTATATAAGAATTTGTGTGCTGTCTCGTTGATAATTGGTATATAATTGCGCTATATTTTTTCGTCTGACAAGGCGAAAAAGCGCAGTAATGCCTGTGGCCTTTCAAGTTTTTTCAACGCAGGCAGACGGAAATAGATAGCGTAAGGATATGCTAATTATCAGCGAGACAGTACACTAGAATAAAGGAGAGTAAAAATGGCAAAATTGTATTATGAAAATGATTGCAACAAGGAACTACTTAAAGGCAAAACTATCGCTGTAATCGGCTACGGAAGCCAAGGTCATGCTCATGCACTAAACTTGCACGAAAGCGGTTATGACGTAATCGTTGGGCTTTATGAAGGTTCAAAATCTAAAGATGAGGCTGCAAAAGCGGGACTAAAAGTGATGAATACACCGGAAGCGGTAAAAGAAGCTGACCTCATCATGATTTTAGTCAATGATGAAAAACAAGCTGACCTCTACGAAAATGATATCAAGCCATATCTCCGTGATGGACAAACACTATGCTTTGCCCACGGTTTCAATATCCATTACGGACAAATCAAACCACCATGTAATGTCGATGTCATCATGATTGCACCAAAGGGTCCAGGACATACTGTTCGAAGTCAATATGAAGAAGGCAAAGGCGTGCCATGTCTGATTGCAATTTATCAAGATTATACCGGTAATGCGAAAGAAACTGCACTTGCCTATGCATATGGCGTCGGTGGTGCACGTGCCGGAATTTTAGAAACTACATTCAAAGAAGAAACCGAAACTGACCTATTTGGCGAACAAGCTGTACTTTGTGGTGGCGTTACCGCCCTCATGAAAGCCGGGTTTGAAACATTAATCGAAGCAGGATATCAGCCGGAAAGTGCATATTTTGAATGTGTACATGAAATGAAGTTGATTATTGATATGGTTGTTGCAGGCGGACTTACAGGCATGCGCAATTCAATTAGTGATACTGCCGAATATGGCGACTACATGATTGGGAATCGAATTATAACTGAACAAACTAAAGCTGAAATGAAAAAAGTTCTCGAAGAGGTTCAAAATGGCACATTTGCTAAAGCTTGGATTCAAGAAAATAAAGACGGACGCCCTAATTATAATAAAATGCGACAAGCTGACATAAATCACGAAGTAGAAAAAGTAGGTGCAGAACTGCGTTCCAAAATGCTTTGGAGTAAATAATACTGAAAAACTACGTCATTCTGCGCGAAGTCGCAGAATCCAAGAAATCAATACTTACTAGATTCTGCGACTTCGCTCAGAATGACAAGGAAGGAATGGTTATAGCAATGCATAGTAATTCCATGAAAAAAGGTCCTGAGCGTGCTCCACAAAGGAGTTTACTCAAAGCTTCCGGTCTTACCGACAGCCAAATTGCAAAACCATTAGTTGGGGTTGTCAACTCATTTAACGAAATTGTACCCGGTCATATTGAGCTGCAAACGATTGCACGAGCAGTAAAAGATGGCGTCCTCGCAAATGGCGGCACACCTCTTGAATTTAATACAATAGCCATGTGTGACGGGATTGCAATGGGGCACGAAGGGATGAAATATTCTCTTGTTTCTCGCGAAATAATCACTGATAGCATTGAAATCATGGCAAAATCTCACGCACTTGATGCACTGGTATTCATTCCAAACTGCGATAAAATTGTACCGGGAATGCTCATGGCGGCAGCAAGATTGAATTTGCCTTCAATTTTCGTTTCCGGCGGTCCAATGCTCTCTGCTGACGGAACTGACTTAATATCGGTATTTGAGGCTGTTGGACGTCACAGAGTGGGTAAATGTTCCGATGAAGAATTACTTACTCTGGAAGATAATGCCTGCCCTACCTGTGGCTCTTGTGCAGGGATGTTTACAGCAAACTCCATGAACTGCCTATCTGAAGCCATTGGCATGGCACTTCCTGGCAATGGTACAATTCCTGCGGTTTACTCCGCTCGTAAACGTCTTGCAAAACGTGCAGGAGAGCAAGTCATGGAGCTTTATCGTGCAAATATCCGTCCTCTTGATATTATGACGAGGAAGTCGTTCCATAATGCTTTAACTGTTGATATGGCACTGGGTTGCTCTACAAACTCTGTATTACATCTGGCAGCAATTGCCCACGAAGCCGATATCGAGTTTGATTTACGCACCCTTAACGACATAAGTGAGAATACTCCAAACTTATGCAGACTTTCACCGGTCAAAGGCGGTAATCACATTCAAGATTTAGATACTGCCGGTGGAGTATATGCTGTTATGAACGAGTTGCGCGAGCTGTTGAATCTTGATGCAATGACTGTTAATTGTATAGATGTAGGTGAATCGATAAAAGATCATAAACGACGTGGTGATAGTGTAATCAGACCACTTAACGATCCATATTCTGCAACAGGTGGAATTGCCGTTCTATATGGTAATCTTGCCCCTGATGGCGCTGTTGTCAAGCGTAGTGCTGTTGCTCCCGAAATGTTGCAATTCACTGGGACAGCACGAGTATTTGAATGTGAAGAAGATGCAGCTACAGCTATAAACGCGCTTGAAATTAAAGCTGGAGATGCAATTATAATTCGTTATGAAGGCCCGGCAGGCGGTCCCGGAATGCGCGAGATGCTCGCAGCTACCTCTTCCCTTGCGGGAATGGGTTTAGATAACACTGTAGCTCTTATTACTGATGGACGCTTCTCAGGTGGCTCAAGAGGCGGAGCTATTGGACATGTGTCTCCGGAAGCCACCAGTGGCGGTCCAATCGCCTATGTAAAGGACGGAGACAAAATCAGCTTTGATATGGAGAAATACACTATCTCATTAGATATTTGCGATATTGAGTTGGCAGAACGCAAAAAAAACATGAAATTGCGCCCCATGCCAAATCATAAAGGATATCATGCAAGATATGTTAAAATGGTTTCCAGCGCAGACAAGGGTGCGATTTTGTAATAACCAGCCAAATCATAGCTGTAATTGCGGCCAACCAGCCGCAATTACATTATTAGATATTGCAAAAGATTTTTAAGAGGGGTAATCAATTAGTATGTTAAAAATGCAAGAAATCGAAAAGGCTGCTGAACGATTAAAAGGGGTGTTGCATAAAACTGCTCTTGAGCGTTCTGAAACTTTTTCAAAAATAGCAGGTTGCGAAGTTTATCTCAAGTACGAAAACTTACAAAAAACCGGCTCATTCAAAATTCGTGGTGCATATAATAAGATAAGCGAGCTTGTTGAGCAAAATGAAGTGTCATCTGTTGTTGCATCTTCTGCTGGAAACCATGCACAGGGTGTAGCTTTTGCGGCGACCGCATTGGGAATTAAATCCACAATTGTCATGCCAAAAACCACACCTATTGCAAAAATTAAAGCAACAGAGGATTATGGTGCAACAGTAATATTGTATGGTGATTCATATGATGATGCATGCGACAAAGCGTTAAAGATTCAAAAAGAAACTGAAGCAGAGTTTATACACCCTTTTAATGATTTTTCTGTCATCGCAGGTCAGGGTACTATTGGACATGAAATTTTAGAAGCACTGCCAAATGTAGATATTATTTTTGTTCCTGCAGGCGGTGGTGGACTCCTTTCCGGTACAGCTTTTGCACTTAAAAGCATTAATCCGCGAATAAAAGTGATTGGAGTACAGGCAGAGGGCGCATCGGCGATAGCACAGTCTTTTGGTAAAAAGAAGCTCGTATCATTGCCCGCCATAAACACAATTGCTGACGGTATTGCCGTTAAGACACCGGGCGATATTACTCAAGGCATAATTGATGAATATGCAGATGAAGTTATAACCGTCAGTGATGCCGAGATATCATCTGCGATCCTCACACTATTGGAACGCAGCAAACAAATAGTTGAACCTGCAGGAGCGGCGTCTCTTGCTGCTGTTTTAAGCGGTAAAGTTGATGTGAAAGGTAAACGTTGCGTATGCATACTTTCCGGCGGTAATATTGATGTTAGTTTCGTTCACAGAATCATCGATATCGGACTAGTGGCACGTAATCGTAAGCTCAAGTTCAGGACAGTAATGAAAGATGTTCCCGGCAGTCTCGAGGAATTTGCAAAAATCATGTCTGACAACTATGCAAATATCATTATGGTACAATACGATCGTATGAGTGCTGACTTAGATCCACATGAGGTTATACTCCACATTGCATGTGAGGTCGGTGATAAAGAGCACGGCGAAAGGGTTGTCAAAAACCTTGTGGAAAACGGATATAGGGTTATAATGGAATAAAAGTGTTATTATACTAATACTGAACACTGATAAAAATGACATTTCACACCTGAAATGATGCCTTCCGCACCAGAAACGATGCTTTTCACACCAAAATTGATGCCTTCCGCATCAGAAACGATGCTTTTCACACCAAAAATGATACCTTTCACACCAGAACTGTTGTAAATGGTTTTGGAATGTGTTATTGTGACGAGTGTTATTGGTAGATGAGAGTAATTGTAGATGCAAGAGATGGAGACAGCATTGGACATGTTGTAGCCATTGATGCGGTAGTTAGATTGGCAAGGGGTGATAATTCAAATTTATATTCGACTTCTAAAGTCGAAAGCATCATGTTTCAGATGGGGATTATATTCCATCTGAGAAATTTCCGTTTTAAAGGAACGGGAGCGTAACTCAAATCTTGCATTCGGCAAGACCACGCAACAACATTTCTAGCAATATACCTATAAAATTATTTTATATTTAGGAGTAATGGTTATGAAGTTAAAGCGAGTACTTGGAATATTAGTAGTGATCACGATGATACTTGGAATTTTTCCTTTCACAACAGCATTTATTGCAGAAGAATATGAAGCGCAAGAAATTTTGGAAACAGTAAGTGCAGTGCCGACAATTGGACCTGGTTACATAACTGTAAACTTCCCGGGAGTTGATGGTGTTACAGTACGATACAATTCACACACACCTGGAGTCACAGGTTGGGTTACTGTAGGAACCGGCGATGAAACGTTTTCGTTTGAACCAACTCGCGAAGTCAGCCATGTGCAAGTGGAAAGAAATGGCATGTCGTTCACATTCGGACCGGATGAGATAGTATTTTATGAAAGTGGCTATACAATGGATGTACCGACGCGTACAATCGCGGTTTCCGGTATAAATGCTCCGGCATTTGCTCCGGCAACTGTACACATAGTTCAAGGTGGCTGGGTACTTCAAGCTCCTGTACAGGGCAACAATGTAGCTAATCCCTTTGTTGTTTTTGATAATGGCAGACCATATGAAGTGCGTGTGAGCGTTGCAGGTTATCATAATCTCATCGGTAGAATGACTGCAGCTACAGGAAACGAAACTATTTGGTTTGGCAGCCTGTTCACACAACATTTAGTACCCGAAGGTGTTACAAACATTAGGATATCTAATGGAAACTGGGTTAACACTACTGTAACTCCATCGAGCCAAGCAGGTGGTGATGTTATAACACTATTTAACAACAATACCATGGCATGGTTGACATTTGAATATGGCGGTCAAACTTTTACAAGAATTCCATTTATACTTGGCAGTGATACCACTTTGTTTAGCGACATGACGGTCATTAACTTTGAAGGTATGACAGATGTTAGACTGCGTGGCATACCTAATTGGCAAACCGTTACAACTGAGACTTTCGATAACTATGCTGTTTTCATGGGACTTACACCCGGAAGCATGGTTCGCGGTTATGCTACGACACAAGGCAATTTACGCTCCTTAGACATGCCTGTTGGCACAGGACTTAATGTGGTGACATTACCTGTTGCAAATGTAGAAATCAGCGGAATCGAGTTGCCGGGTCTTATGGTTTCTGTGCATCGCGCAAATAATGATGGTACACCGGGTCCTTTGGTACAACAGATTCCTGCAATACAAGACAGCGAATTTAGCTTCTATACATTCAGAGCGCATGAGTACGACAACCAATACTTTGTCATTAGACTTGGCGGTGTAAATTGGACACAAGATTTCAACCTAGGACGTCCGACATTTTTACGTCAAGGCTATCAAATCGACCTTAGTGATGTATTCTATACACTCACTGTACCTGATGGTGTCACAGGAGTATACTTGAGAAGTGAACATGGTCAAATTATACCCCATGTAAACGGCTTAAATGCAGGTGATACATTTACTCTCATTAATTCAGGATTTCCTGCTGAATTAACATACACTCGCGATGGTGAAACATTTGTTGTTCCAATTTACATGGATGGCACTTGCCCGTGGGTAACCACTGTTAGATTCTATGGCACAAACCCGCGACACTTAGTAGAATTGTTAGAGAATCACCATGTCATCTTGGCGACACGCCATAACTTGGGCATATTTGAACAACAAAGTGTATTTGAGATACCTGAAGGAAGAACACTGTACATTGAAACCGTATTAAATGTACAACGTCATGATGTAGATCTTTTAGTCAATGGCAATCTAGTAGTGCTTCCGGGTGGAAGAATAAACAATCAAGGTAATGGAAGCACAATTACGATTGCGGACACAGGAAATCTAGTCGTTAATGGTTTGGTAGAAAATGTAAGCGGCTCGATATTTATCAACGAAGGTAACGTCGTAGTCGGAAGTAACGGCAGATTTACCATACGTGCATCATCTATATTTTGTTGGGATTGTTGCGGAGATGTGCTTTTACATCCGGGAGCAGATGTCAGTATACACGAAGATGCAAACAATCGCTGCGCACCATAAACCTCGTGTTTAGTATTAGAGCTATTAAATAATTAAAGGGGCTGTTGTAACAGCCCCTTTAATTATTTATTATTTCTATAGCACTATATTCAACTCGGCTTTGACTTTGTCTATATCAAACTCAAATCCGGCTTTTTGTGCTGCCCACATTACTGCTCCTACTACCGGTGGGGCATCCAGCTCTGTATATATTACCTCTTGAGAGTCTAATGCACTATCGACGCGCATTGCTATCATTTCTTGTAATATTTTAACTTTTTGTCTAACAAATACAGAACCTGCAAGAGCAACATATACCGGCTTGCTTTTTGGGAAATCCAAATCCATTATCAAGCGTGCAATTGCTCCGGCATATTGTTCAGCAGATTCTTCTAAGATACCCAATGCGACTGCATCATCACGTGCTGCTGCAGCAAATGTGATGGAATTCAATGCTACTCTATCAATATTGCCTGTTTCTAATTTTTCTGTCAGAACTTCCAAATAATCCTCTCTGCGAGAAATTCCTAGTAGTTCAAATATCATATCTTTCATAATTGTCGAACGACCAAGCTTATAAATCTCATTATACACAGAGCCAATTGCTCTATTTCCGTACCAACTTCCGCCACCAAGGTCATCCGTAAAAATACCCAGACCACAAGTTTGAACAGCATTTCCGCTATTATCAATCGCAGCATGTTTAAATCCCGTACCATTAATAGCACAGATTCCAACACAGTTTGGACAACCTGCCGGCACACCAAGAAATGCATCATTACATGTCATCTGGTTTTTAAAACCAATTTTACTGATGATATTTGAAATCAGCACTTGCTGTGCATCTGTATCTACGCCAGCAAGTCCGAGTACGGCATAAGAAATATCATCAATTGTTGCACCTGCACTTTTTACTACCCGTGGCAAAAGCTCTGTAAGACGCTCTTCCAACTCCGCATATGACCCTCTCATTACTTCATGATTCAAAGGACCATAGGTTTCTGAAGCTACACATTTTCCGCTACTATCAAATACTGCAAGATGGCTCTTAGTAGCACCACCATCAACACCTAAAACTAATTTGCTCATCTATATTATTCCTTCTTGTAAAATTATTGGAGGTTAGCTTATTTTGCTTTTGCTCACTATGCTTGTCAAGCACTATTTTCTTCAAATACTAACCCCTAGCCCCTAAGCCCTAAAAAAATTCGGTACATATTCCTTATTTGCTTCAAGCATTTCCTCTAAAAGTGGTGCTGCTTTTGCAATATCTCCAACCAGAGGATGAGCCATCAACGCTTCTAATGCTATATCTCTATCGCCTTCAATTGCAGCACGAACTGTTAGTTTCTCGTAGGCCTTTACGGCACGCATAAGTCCCTTAACATATTCATTATACACGGTTACAGGCTGGGGTTCAATTCCATTTGCTCCCAAGCGACACAAAACTTCGACCACATCATCATCATCCATGAATGGCACAGCCCCGTTATTCTTCGCAGCAATAACGTGAAGATCGTTCTTGTCACAGGCTATAGATTCCGCCGCAGATACTGCAGCTGTTGCATAAAGTGCGCCACCTCGTTCTGCTAGCTCTGCAGGCTTCTCTTTTAAGTCCGGATTTGAATACTGCTCTCGTAGTTTACTCTCAATTTCTACACATATTTCACCACGAGTTTTTTCTGCATCGATGCATTTTTGAATTTGCTCGCTACGCGCATAATAATAGTTGAGATACGATGATGGCACATACGGTATTGCTTTCAATAAAGTAGGGTCAATTTCTGCAACCGGATTATTTTTCATTGCTGTATCTGCCATGCCTGCTAGTGACGCAATAATGTTTTCTGTTTCCCCATGCTTGACCACACTTGTTATCCAACTCAAATGGTTGAGACCGACATACTCGTAGTCAAAATCATATGAATCTATAACATCAGCTACACCTTTGACCATGTTTATCGCACAGTTACATAGCCCTATCATATTGGCATCAGTCAGGTTCAACACAGCTTCTGCTATAATTCCTGATGGATTCGAAAAATTAATTAGCCATGCATCTTTTTCCGAAAGTCGCTTCATATCTTCCACAAGCTGCATAATGACAGGCACAGTACGCAATGCTTGCATAAAACCACCGGCACCGGTTGTCTCTTGTCCAAGCAGTCCGTACTTGAGTGGAATTTTTTCATCACGAATTCTTCCGGCCATTCTTCCCGGACGCACCTGTGCAAACACAAATGACGCTCCATCAAGTGCTTCACTCATGTCATTAGTGAGTATTATTTCTCCACTAAACCCACCCTCAACGAGCTGACGCTTTGCCAAGCCTCCAACCAGGTCAAGACCTGCCGGGTCAATGTCCATTAGTGCGAAACTGTCAAAACACAGATTGTCATTGCGTTCGACAAAGCCCTCAATTAGCTCCGGTGTATAGGTACTCCCTGCTCCAATGATTGCTGCTTTTCTCATGCTGATACCTCCTTGTTATATTAGGGGTTAGGGTGTAGGGGTTAGGGGTTAGTGTTTTCTTTCAAACCAGAATACTAAACCTTAGACCCTAGACACTAAACTCTATTCTTGTCAACTGTTCTATTTAATAACTCTGTCATTAGTAATAACAATAATGCAAAGGCGAATATAAAGAATGGATAAATCGCTATTCCTGTGAAACGAGCAATCAAGCCCAAAAGTGGCGGTATAAAGGTTGAGCCTGTGTACGCGCCTGCCATCTGCACACCAATGATAGCTCGTGCATTCTCAGCGCCAAAATTTGACGGAGTTGAATGTATAATAGACGGGTAAACTGTTGCACTACCAAGTCCTAAAATTAACAGTCCTGCCAAGCTTACCTGATTTACTTCAAATGGAATCATAATCATAAGTATTCCGGTTATCATTATTGCAATACTGCCGCGAATCATATTACGATCTCCAAACTTATTCGCAACAAAGCCTCCGAGAAATCTCCCAACCGTCATGCCGCCAACAAACAATGCTCCGTATCTGGCTGCTTCCTCTGCAGGTATCCCACGATGTAGTACAAGATAACTTGTTGCCCAGAGTATTGTTGTCATTTCTACTGCACAATACGCAAAGAATGCAGGTAATACGAGCTTTACACCTTTTATTTTTAGTGCTTGCCTTAGCGGCATTGCTTTGCCTTGTTCCTTTCGGGTCGGAGCACCACCTTTATTCTTCCTCCATAGTGGTAGGCTTGCAAACATTGCTATTGCAATGACTACTTGTATCATTGATACTGTGAAATAACCGGTTTGCCACCCTAGTCCTTGCACTAATGCAGCACCCATTATCAGTGGACTTATTGCTGCACCAACACCCCAAAATGCGTGTAACCAACTCATATGTCTCGAACTGTAATGCAACGCAACATAGTTGTTAAGTGCTGCGTCAATCGTTCCGGCTGCAAGTCCATATGGTATTGCAATCAGGCATAACATCCAAAACGCTGTTGCGTTCGAGAAACCAAACATCGCCAGTGCTGCAACAAGTACGGCTATCGCTGTTGTAAGTCCCGCTCCAAGTTTTCGGGTAATTCTATCTGATAATAGGCTGGCAACAATCGTTCCACCGGCGATTATCATTGTGACAAATCCTGCGTTTGAAAAGTTTGTACCTAACTCTGCATACATCACCGGCCAAGCCGATCCTAACAATGAGTCAGGGAGTCCAAGTCCAATGAATGCTATGTATATTATTACTAACAGTAATGCTATCATGTTTTTTCAGGGGCTAGGGGTTAGGGTATAGGGGTTAGTATATAGTAACTAAACCCTAAGCCCTAGACCCTAAGCCCTATCTCCCTATTTCATAATTTCTAATACTTTCATCTTCTTCAGTCTCTTCTCTTCATATAGTACCGAGTCGGCCTTTAGCATTGCAGCCTCAAGACATTCCATAGTCAATTCTTCGAGCTTAACTATTCCGATACTGCTATCTAGTTTAAACTTGTACTTCTTTTTATCATTCAACTCGACAAACTTGCTCCTAATCCTCTTTTCAAGACGTATACCATCTTTCGCAGACTTCACTGTTGTAAAAGCAACAAATTCATCTCCACCCATTCTTCCAATAATATCATCTCCGCGCAATGTTTTCTTTAAAATTTTAGCAAACGCAGCAATAGCAAGATCGCCTTCACTATGTCCTAAGTTGTCATTTATAAGCTTTAGACCATCAATATCAAAAAACATAATAAGGGAGGTTCGATCAGAATTTCTTTTTAGATACCTAAGTCTCGAACTTGCAAATTGGAAGAAACCTCTCCTGTTCAACAGTCCGGTAAGCTCATCCGTTATGGATAGCTCTTGGATTTTTGTCAGCATTTGTATACCTTTTATTGCAGAGGAAATACTCATACGTACTGCTTCGTATACCTCTGTCGGTATTTTGCTATTATATGGCAAAGATAATATTCCCAATTCTTCATCCTTATAAAATAGTGGAAATATACATTGTGTACGCCTTCCACTCTCGATCTTCTTCATTAAAGAATGTACTGAGTAAAAATCCGGGCTTTTTCCTCGATATTTTGGTTTGATTATTTTACCTTTTGAAAAACCAAAAAATGTTTCAATATCTCTTTTTGCATTACTTTCAGAATCATGTATGTAGTTTTCATATAACCCGATTATCGCCGTATCTAGTGAAAGAAACGGGAGAGCCTTGTTCAACTCCTCGGATAACGATTCCAAATCATGTGTTAATACCAGCGTGCTCGATATTTGACTTAGTTTTTGCCTGTCATCCACCAACTCAAATTCCAATACCTTAACTTCTTTTAAACATGCGTCTTGAACAAGTTTTGTAGCATGAATTAACGATGAAAGAACAGTGGTTAAACTATCTACTTCGTCTCTATATAGACCGACTCCCGCAGTAAGAGTATCTAACGCTTCAAACCACTTAAGGAAATCATTGGAAATCAAATTATACTCAATTAAAATTTCATCAAATATTTTGAAGAAATGTCTTTCACAAAATGGCTTTGCTTTTATGCTATCAATTAGGATATCTGCCCATTTTTTTATTTGCTCATCTTTAAAATCATTATGAAAATATAACATAAATTCATTCAGAGCATATGCTTTTAGCGTATCCGAGTTTGTCCATGAGTCATCATGAGCAACTTTATTCGACAAAAACTCCTCGTTCAAGCAACCACATGACTGTCTTATTGTAATATCACAGCCTATATATTGTCGTTCTTCAACCACGTCACCATTAATGACTCTTATAAGAGTTTTCATGCTCGCATCGCCAATCCCATGAAAGTTTTGTCTTACCGTAGTCAATGAAGGTGTGAATGCTGTCGCAACTCTATCATCATCAAACCCTATCACAGCAACATCTTTTGGCACTGACACACTCCTCTTCTTGAGCTCATTTATCGCGCCAAATGCAGTAACATCATCACTTGCAGCAATTGCATCATATGGAAGTTTCATCTCATCAATTAATTTTATAACAGCATCAGACCCGCATTTTTGAGTAAAATTGCCGGGTAAAACATATCTCTCATCGAATGCAATATTATTAGCATCCAATGCCCTTTTATACCCATCAAGGCGCTCCTCAGCCTCGAAATGACCTTTCGGACCTCTAATAAATGCAATATTCTTCTTGCCATGGACCTTAATTAAATGGTCTACAATCTCAAAAACTCCGTTCATATTATCTGACAACACCGCAGGAATACCAGGCAGATTGTATGAAACAGATACTGTTGGAATATTCTTAAATGTCTCCGTAATATGGTCAGCAAAATCATCAATGCTCTCTTCCGGAGCAATAAATCCGGTAAATATAATCAAACCGTCAAGCGACTCACTATTTTTGATAATTTCATAGCATGTCTCATAATGAGAAACATAATCTATGTCAAACGTCTGATATGCGCCAACATAAATACTGATATCAATATCATATTGATGAGCGCAGTCATTGATACCATCAACAATTGCATTTTGACACATATCACCAATATTGGCAATCAATGCTGCAATATGTAAACGTCCACTCTTACTACTCACTTCACGCTTTCCTCTCAGATATTTTCATCTCGATTCATCCTCTCGAGTCGTCTAAATACAATCATATACGCAACTAACAATAGCATTAGTGCAACCGGCCATGCTATCGGATCAGACAGCAGCACTCCCTGATAACCCCATATCTGTGTAAGTACGACTACTGATATGATGCGTAATGCAAGCTCTACAAAACCTGATATCATTGGTATGAATGTGTTCCCCAGCCCTTGTAATGCTGCACGATATAGGAAAAGTAGATATAGGAAAGGCAGTCCCAGGGTCATAAACCTCAGTTGCACAACTCCGACATCCAACACCGCACTTATCTGCGCCGGATCACCATCGATAAGCAGAGCAAGTATTTGTCGTCCTAATGGTAGTGTTACTGCCATGATTATAATCACAGATCCGAATACGAGTTTTAGACCATCTTTGATTCCTTGCTTAACTCGATCAAGCTGCTTTGCGCCAAAGTTTTGTGCTACAAATGTCGCTATCGAAGCTTCAATTGCACCGCCTGCTATCATCAAAAGACTGTACATCCGCTTCGCTGCTGCTATACCCGCAACAAACTCTGTACCAAACTCGTTAACATAGCGTTGTACTACAAGTCCTCCGACTTGAACAACTGCATTGCGAATTCCAAGTGGTAACGCCAATCGCAAAAGAGGGCGTACTGAATTTTTGTCAATTTTATACCCGCATCCCTCAAAAGCTCCCGTCTTTTTGATTGCCCATATACAAAAAGCTAATGCAGCACCTTGCGCAATCAATGTAGCTGCTGCAACTCCGGCTATACCAAATGGGAATACCAGTATCAGATTGAATGCTATATTAACGATGGTCGCAACAATCATTGCACGCAATGGTGTCTTGCTATCGCCAAGAGCAAAAAGTGTCATTGCAAGCAGGTTATATCCGAACATTAATGGCATTCCTGCCCATATCCAACTTAAATATATAACCGATCCATCAACCAATTCTTGTGGAGTTTGTAAAAGTTCCATGAGATGTCTGCATACAAATACGCCGACAACAGCCATAATAATTGAAAATACCGCAGCAATGTAGATTGATGTTATAAATGCTTTCTGTAAACCATCAGAGTCTTTTGCACCAAAACGTTGGGCAATCAATGTACTAAATCCTTGATTGAGGCCCAGAACAGCGCTAAACAAAAGCCAATGCGGACTTGCTGCCGCTCCAATTGAAGCAAATGCATAGACTCCCAGTATTCGTCCGATTATTGCACTATCCGCCACAACTAACAGCAATTGTAAAGCATTCGATATCAACAAAGGGATAGAGAACCTTAACATCAGGTTGATAGGCTTCCCCACTGTCATATCCTTAACTTTTGACATACAGTACTCCATTCCGCACATTTCGCAATAATACTATATCATATGATACCTTTAAATCAACAGAAACTTTTGATTTAATGTAAAACGATAATCATCATTTTGTCTTTCATGACAAAACGACAAAAGTATTATTGTTAATATTGCACAAAAAAGAGTAGTCGCTTTTGTGTGTTTAACAGAATCTTAATATTTGACGTGAAATTAACACACATTTAGTTGTAAATCGTTTTACTATATGTTAGAGTCTTCTTATTGAAATTGCATCTCTATGAACCCTTCGCCCATAATCTTGCTGAATCTTATTTCCCCACTCTGCGTTAATTTTCCTTGAAAGACGGATGTATTTCTACGAAAAATTGCCTTGATTGAGAAAATAATATCCACCAATCTAATTAGACGCTAGGTTTATAGAAATACCCGAAAACGGAGAGGTGATACATCATCGCAACTATTACCGAAATTGCATTAGAGGCTAATGTGTCAAACACCCTTGTCTCACGTGTACTTAATAACAAACCCGGAGTCAGCCCGGAAAATAGAGCAAAAATCCAAGCAATCATTGAGAAACACAATTATGTACCAAGCGCCATCGCTCGTTCACTTGTTACACAAAAGACATCTACAATCGGCGTAGTACTCGACAATCTTACTGATCCGTTTTTCTTTGGTTTCATTGACGGAGTACATCGAATGTCAGAAGAACTGAACTATAATGTTGTCTTTTGCAGTGGAAATGATGATTATGACTTAAAAGCACAGTACATAGATTATTTTTCACAAGGTCGAGTTGATGGTATAATTGCGTATAACAGTAATATGAAAGATGTCTTTTACGAGCAAATTAAAAAAGCATCAAACTTCGTCATAGTAGAGGGCAATGTTCCCGGTAAAATATTCAATAAAGTTCAAATAAACAATTTTGACGGTGCATATCGCGCCACAACATATCTTATTAAGCAAGGTTATAAAAACATTGTCCACTTCACCGGCGATATGGACTACCATTGCTCAGTCGATAGGATGAACGGTTTTTTAAAAGCCATGAGCGATTATTCCCTACCAACTGATGATGTGATTATCTACACGGATTTCATGGAAGAACTCGCATATCACAAAATGAAAGAAGTGATTCGCAGCAGAAACATACCGGAAGCATGTTTTGCCGGAGCCGATAAAACCGCATATGGTGTTTTACGAGCCATGATAGAGAGCGGACTCACCGCTCCAAAAGATATGGCAATAATTGGTTTTGATGGAGATGTACCCGACACTCTTGGAATTAATTTCCCAAAACTCACTACAATGCGCCAACCCATGTTTGAAATAGGTCGCGAAGCCGTACGATTGATTGTCCGCGCCATAGAAGATCCCTCTGCACCCCCTGTTACGACAGTTCTTAATACCGAATTCGTGATTGGCGAAACTGCATAAACCTGACGTCAACCGACTATAAGTCGTGACGATAAATTAACAAAATTTTATGGAGGTAAACAGATGAAAAAGCGCATTTTTTCCCTTGTACTCGCAGTTGTAATGGTTTTTAGCCTAGTAGGTGTATTGGCTGCATGTACAGACGATGATCCCGTACCAACACCGCCGCCAGTGGACGACAATGGTGACGAACCTACACCAACACCGCCGCCAGCAGATGATGAAGACGAAAATGGCGAAGAGCCTGTAGCTCCTGCACAAGTATTTCGCCCCAGAGTAGTTGGCGAAGCTTTTGAAATGCCTGAAATGGTAACAGAACTACCACGTGAAGAAACCTTGATTTTCGGTGGTCTTCAGTGGGAACAACCACAAGGCTGGCATCCTTTCCACGGACAAGCTCTAAACTTTGCCATCGACCAAGTAGGGCATGGCTCACGTACGTTGGTATATGAAACACCATTCATGTACAATGTTTTGACAGACGAACTAATTCCACTTCTTGCATATGGTCCATTTGAGTGGAGTGCAGATATGACTTATCTGACCTATAGAATGAACCCAAATGCAGTATGGAGTGACGGTACCCAAGTAACAGCCCATGATGCTGCGTTTACATGGGAAGCAGGATTCTATACACATGGTGGAAACACTCTATGGCTTGACTTTATCGAAGATGTTGTAGCACTTGATGATGAAACAGTTCAAGTTCAAGCTGTTATGTATGGCGATGTCCCTGTATTTGCCAGACAAGTTGAGAGATTTATCTATGAAGTTTACGTTCTTCAAGAAGCGTGGCTAAGAGATCTTCTCGAGCGTAACGACTTTGATGCTGATGAAATCGCAGCGGATCCAGGCTATGACTTCGTATGGTCAGGTCCTTTCACAAGATTCTTCGGTGATGAAACCAGAAACGTTCTCGTACGTGATGATTACCACTGGAGTCAGCATGACTCAATGTGGGGAACCGTGCCTACACCAAGATATATCGTTGCTTTAATTCTTGAAGGCGGCAACCCTGCTGTTACTGCAGCACTTATGGTCGGCGACATTGACATGAGCCAACACTTCATATCTGATGTTCACCTACTATGGGAAGAACAAGGTCTACCAATTTCTACATTCATGGATCAACCACCTTTCAACATCTCTGCAAATATGCCCACAGCTCACTTCAATATGACAATACCGATGTTAAGAGATCATGTTGAGCTCCGTCGCGCAATCGCATGGGCAGTTGACTATGAAGCAATCATTGCAAATGCAATGACAAATCAAAGCCCGACATTTGCACAATATCCACGCTCATTGTTCGCGCCGGTTCCCGGTGAGCAAGCGCTGTATAATCAAGCTGAAGTTGCACATCTACAATGGACAGGCGGAGAAGTAGACAGAGCAAATGATTTACTTGACGAAACCGGTTTGTTCCCAATGGGCGACGACGGATGGCGTACATATAATGGCGAACGGATATCAATTGTTGCTTCAGCTCCATCAGGCTGGACTGACTGGGAAGCATCAATTGAAATCATAGCTGCCGCCGGTGCTTCAATCGGCATTGAAATCACCACCCTCTTCCCATCTGAAGCTGAGTTCTATGATTTCACAGCAGCTGCACCACCAAATCCTGATTCACCCGGAATCTTCATGTTCTGGACTCCAAGTATTACGAGAGTTGGCGCATGGGATCGTACACGTTGGTTAATTAGCTCTGAGCGTCTCGACGAATGGCCCCATAACTGGAACGGTGCAAACTACAGCATGTTCCATAATGAGCGTGCAAACGAAATCGTAAGACAAATTCCACTTGTAACAGACGACGCTGAACTTAGAGCACTCTACACAGAGGCGGTGTATATCTACCTCTACTATGTACCATCATTCTCACTAATGTATCGTCCTGCAATGTTCCACACAGTCAATGAGTCTGTATGGACAGGGTTTACAGAAGCCGGTGATGGACGTAATGTTCCACCACTAAATGGTTTGAGTGGCTATGCAGTAGCAGACCTCTTTAATCTACGCTTAGTTGGATAATTTATCCTGTATCGCACAAAAAAGTGAAAGTGCTCAACGTGAGCACTTTCACTTTACTCCAAAAATCAAGCATTTCTATAAAAATACTAACGTCATTCTGCGCGTAGTCGCAGAATCTAGTACGCACAGATTTCTTGGATTCTGCGACGACCCGCTGAATGACGAAGAACGGGGGGATTTGCCCTATGAGTGAGCAAAACACAACAATTGACCAACTTAATGATCAACCTAACGAACAACCTAATGATAATGAACAGCCTGGTGAACAAAAGAGCTTTGTAAAACGCACGATATCACATGGGTTTTTTAAGTTCTTTGTACGTAGGTTATTTTGGCTCGTAATAACACTTTTCGCAGCAGTTTCTCTCAACTTTTTTCTACCTCGCTTAATGCCCGGTGACCCCATATCAACTCTAATTGCAAGACTGGCTGCTGGAACTGATGCTGAGCTAATTCGTAGGACCATCGAGCATTTCTATTACCAATTCGGACTCTACCAACCAGTCTATGTGCAGTTTTTTACATATATAGGCAATGTAATACAAGGTGATCTTGGTCAATCATTTTCACAGTTTCCAAGACCTGTTTCTGATATCATCCTATCTTCCCTGCCCTATACTCTTGCTTTGATGATTCCGGCGATTTTTGTGGGATGGATTCTAGGAAATGTATTGGGTGCTGTCGCTGCTTATGTTCGTAAGGGCTTTGATAAAATAATGTTGCCGATTTCTCTTTTCATAACTGGAATTCCGGCATTTGGAATGGCAATTATTTTACTTACTGTCTTTGCCGTTAACCTGTCATGGTTTCCTGCTGGGGGAGCATATCCTGTTGTTATGATTCCTTCGTGGAGTTGGAGTTTCTTCATGGGGCTTTTACAACACTATCACCTGCCGTTTTGGTCAATGGTACTCTTGGCAATCGGCGGACAGGCAATCGGTATGCGTTCGATGTCAATCTATGAGCTAAACGCCGATTATGTTAAATACAGTCGATACATGGGAATTAAAGATCGCAAGATTGTAGGTTATGTTTTCCGAAATGCCATGCTTCCACAAGTGACAGGATTAGCACTTCAAATAGGCACATTTTTGAGTGGCGCACTATTTGTTGAAATTGTATTCTCATATCCTGGACTAGGTACTACTTTGATGTCCGCTGTAAGCCAAAATGATTATCCTTTATTATCCGGTCTTACACTCTTTATAATTATAATGGTGCTGGTCATGGTATTCTTGTTAGACATTTTTTATGCGATAATTGACCCTAGAGTCAAAGCTTCGCTGGTAGAATAAGGGGAGGGTTACATAATTTGAATAAATTCAAATATTTTAATGTGCCAATAGCTCCCCCTTCGGGGAACCGCAAATTGATGCACAAAATGACCATTCCTATTTCATGGCTATTTTGTAACCGAATAAATCGAAAGGAATGGTCATATACATGAAATCTCAATTGAAACAAATAACTCGCTCCTCAAAATTTATGACAGGCTTTATTTTAATCTTTGTCATAGTTGCATTTATCCTTATATATCCGTTATTTAATCCAGGCAACCCACTTGAAATGATTGGTCTAGGTACGTTCTTTAGACCCGGTACATATGTGTCGGTCTATGACTCACTTAATGTGCAACGCACCTATACCTTACGCTTGCCTGAAGCTGCTGCAAATCGTATAGATGGTAAGCTCTCATATGATGACCGAGAGAGTATGAGGGATTGGCTTATTAGATATGGTGAGCAAGAGGGTGTTGCTGGGCTTACTTATGAGGAGATCGACACCTACGATGTTCACGCTTTGCTTGCACTTTGGTGGGAGCATTATACAACAGATGTATTTATAGAGGGAATGATCACTGCCGATCGCAGACTTGTCGCCCGTATAGATAGTAGAGTAGAGAGGATTTTCGAGGATAGCGATATTATCCTAATGATGTACAACTATGAAACGGGAGAATATGAAGAGTTCGGGGTTGTTACCGCCACTGATTATGTGAATATCCGTGAAGTGGCAAATACAATCTGGCTACCACTTGGCACAGATAACTTCGGACGTGATGTGCTCAAGCAGCTTGTATCCGCAACGGGAGCATCACTAATCATGGGTCTTATTGCGGGGGTTATCGCTACAATAATAGGTCTTACATTTGGGCTTCTGTCAGGTTATTTGGGGGGTATAGTTGACGATATACTCATGTTCATCTTTAACCTATTTACGGTCATACCCGGATTCATTTTGCTTGTACTTATCTCATTTGCAATAGGACAAGAGCAGCGAGGTATGTTAACCGTTGCCATTGTCATAGGGGTAACCTCATGGGTCTGGACTGCACGTTCTGTGCGCTCACAGGTTATGTCACTACGTAACCGTGATCATGTAAACTTAAGCAAGTTAAGTGGTCACTCACTTCCAAAAATCTTAGTAAGAGACGTTGCTCCATACATCGCTTCATATGTTGTTATGGCGTTCATTCTTCAAGTTTCAACAGCCATACTTGCCGAAGCCGCCCTTTCAATGATTGGGCTAGGACCGATGACCACTGAGCAGGCAACTCTTGGACTTATGATGAACTGGGCAATGAACTTTGGTGCACATTTGATTGGAGCATGGTGGGCATATATCCCTGTTGTTCTAGTCATTGCAACAGTTTCTTTCGCGCTCAACTTAATGAATACAGGGCTGGATCAGATATTCAACCCGCAACTACGGGAGGGTTGATGATATGGGTAAAATAATACTTGATGTAAAGGGTTTAACTACAAAGTATGTTACCCGATTTAATGAAGATGTTTATGCGGTTAACAATGTTTCATTCCAGCTTGAAGAAGGACGCTCAGTCGGCATAGCGGGCGAATCCGGTTGCGGTAAGTCTACGCTTGCACTGAGCTTGATGGGCTACTATTTTGCGCCACTCCATTATATGAGCGGAGATATCATAATCGACGGAAATAACATTACGCAAAGGGATCCTAACGATGTACGTAAGAATGTATTAGGCACTGAAATCTCATACATCCCACAAGCGGCAATGAATGCGCTCAATCCCACAAGAAAGATTATTCGCTTTATTGAGGATGTTGTACGTGCTCATGAGCCTAAGGCATCAAAGAAAGATATCTATGATCTGGCAAGACAACGTTTTGAGGTTCTCAATCTGCCTGAAAGTACACTGCACAAACACTCAGTCGAGTTATCAGGTGGCATGAAGCAAAGAACCGTTATCGCAATTTCCACGATTCTTTCGCCAAAGGTGCTTATAGCGGACGAACCGTCATCAGCTCTCGATGTTACAAGTCAGAAGGCAGTTATAAAGATGCTTAATGATTTGATGGATCTTGGTTTTATTAAGTCCATGATTTTCATCACTCACGAGCTGCCACTACTGTATAATGTAACTGACGACATAATGGTTATGTATGCTGCACAAGTCGTTGAGAAAGGCACTGCAAATCAAATGGTTTTTGACCCGCTTCACCCATATTCAAAAGGCTTGATGGGTGCTATGCTGGTGCCTGAAGAAGGTGCTCGTGACATTAAGCTTATAGCTATACCAGGAACTCCTCCTAACTTAAAGAGTCCACCCACGGGCTGTCGCTTTGCTGAACGTTGCAAGTATGCCATGCCACAATGTAAGGTGTATACTGTAGAGTACAATGATGTTGAAAACAATCGTGGTTTCAGATGCTTAATGTCAGAGAATGAGCTTCGCGAAGCCTATGCTAAGGAGGGATCACAATAATGAGTGAGAAAAGACAACTTTGCCTTAGCGGAAAAGGCGTGACAAAAGTCTTTGGACATGGTAGAAAGAAAACAGTCGCTGTTAATAACGTCGATTTCGAATTTTATTCTGGCGATTTGATTTCCATTGTTGGTGAGTCCGGCAGTGGTAAGACTACACTCATTAAGATGTTGCTCGGTTTGACATCTGTAACTGATGGTGAAATTTTCTTCATGGGTAAGAAGCGTGATATCCGCTCACGAAAGAACAAAAAAGAGTACTGGAATGGTATTCAGGCGATTTTTCAAGACCCGTACTCTTCATATAATATTTTCAGTAAGATAGATACTGTTTTACTTGATTGTATTAACATGCGCGGTGGTCGTCGTTTTCCTATAAAAAAGAAGATTGAGATGATGCGTGAGGCTTGTAGCTTTGTGAATCTAAAATTTGACGAGATGACTAACAAGTATCCGTTCGAGCTTTCCGGTGGTCAAATGCAACGCTTGATGATTGCTCGTATTTTCCTCCTGCGTCCTAAGATTTTGCTCGCTGACGAGCCGACCTCAATGATTGACGCGTGCTCTCGTGCAACGATTTTGGATTACTTGCTGAAATTACGTGATGAAATAGGTATGACTATCATCTTTATTACCCACGATATGGGTCTGGCTTATTATGTTTCTGACTCTGTGTATATCATGGAGAGAGGCAAGTTCGTTGAGTATGGCTCCGCAAATGAGATAATCCTTAATCCAAAAGCGGATTATACAAAGCAATTACTTGATGATATTCCGAAAATTAACAATCCATGGGAGTTCAGCCGTAACCGCAGACCCGCAGAAACAGGTGCAAGTTAGATGTATTTATACTAGGATAAGTGAAAAGTCTCATTTTGAGACTTTTTACTTTGAGATAAAGGGACTGTTTGCCTAGCTTCCGTTAAAACAAGAGATCATTGTTCCCGCACCGAGTGCGTCATTTTATCAAGCGTTTCAACCCGGGGCTCCCGTGCGACTTGTCGCATGGGGTGGAGCGTTGCGGGAGATTTAACTCACCGCTTGTTGAGGAAAATTGTACCCGCCACCTACGCTACGCTTAGAAGAGGGGAAAATCTTAGCGAAGTTATAGTAATCACTGATAGAAAGGTTTGATTTCTTTGAAGAAAATATGTCTATATTTAAAAAAAAGCAGTGTTTTTGTTTTTGCTACACTGCTTCTTCTCCTGCTTGTTGCCTGCGACGATGAAACATTTGAGCAAAACGAAGTCCACATAAATAATGAGTTTTTTGAAAGTTATGCTTACCGTATTGACATGGATTCTTCTTTTTATTTATATGTGCCCGACTTTATTCATGGCACACTTGTACATGATGGTCGAATATACTTCTACTATGTAGAAACTGATGTTGTTGAGGCTGAAGTTGATATTGATGGTAATATAGATATTGACACATTAGAACCACCCGTTTCTACAATCATTATTGAGAGCATGTACCCAGATGGAACACGTGTTTCCAAAACAGAGATTGAAAATGCAGGGAAATTCATAAGCATTTCAGGGTTTCGCATCACAGAAGCTGGAAATTTTGTTTTACTGTTTACAGATTCAAACTTTGCACATTTTGATGATGGTACACAGGTGATTTATGCGGAATATTCGTCACAAGGCATAGAGCTTGCCAGACATGAAATCACTGGTTTTGCCCAACGTGGTAACGGAGGGTTCTATTTAAGACAAGTGCTCTTTGTAGATGATGGCATGGTGTTGCTTGTTAGCACCGATGATAGTACGTTTCTTTACGTAGTAGATGAACACTTTTCTGTACATAGCCAGACAGAGTTGGAAATGGGAACACAGGCAATGATTCCAATGGTACAAACTGAGGAAGGACGACTGTTTGTATATTTTACAGAGCGAGCCGGAGGCGCACATCGCTCCACTTTACGAGAGTTTAACCGTGAGTCTGCTGATTGGGGCGAAAGGTTTCCTATTTCCGGAACGGATATTCGCGCTATGTACCCGGCGTCAGGCGACACAAGCTTTGACTTTTACATAGATTATGGAATATATCTTTTTGGATACAGCCTAGAATCGGAAGAAAAAACTACAATTTTGAACTGGACAGAATCTCAAACATCGGCAGGTGCAGGCTCTCACCTGAACTTCTTAGACACCGGCGAGATTTCCATATTGACCGACAGGGGATTTTTCACCGATGACCGCTATGTGGAACATACTATATTAGCTCGTGTTGATAGGGCTGACCTGCCTGATTATACTACCATTACCTTAGGTGGCGTTAATATTTCGCATAACTTGTATACACGACAGCATGTGATGGATTTTAATCAACGAAGCCAAACACACCAAATTGAAATCATAGACTACTTTCCAACCGGAGGCGACAATGTTGATTACATAGCTGCACGTACCCGATTTGCCATAGACCTTATTACCGGTCGTGCTCCGGATATAATTATGGGACATATGGATATAATGGCTCCTATCACAGACGCAGGACTTCTGCTTGATTTATATGAATTTATAGATGCCGACCCCGTCTTGGAACGTTCGGACTTTATTCCGAGCATTTTAGAGTCGCTAGAAGCTCATGATGGCTCATTACCTGCAATATATTACTATTTCACATTATTTTCACTGAGCGGTATGGCAGGCACAGTTCAAAATTCCGACACTTGGAACTTTGATGAAATGCTTTCATTGATTGAAGGAGCGGTTCACGCTGGTGTGGCTACCATTATATCTAACAGTCTTCAATTCGAAATGAGTTCAACAGCATTTGTGAATCGAGCTTTGGCAGATCCCGAGCTGGGCTTTATTGATATGGTAGAAAATACAGCTAATTTAGACAGTGAAGAATTTATACACATTTTGGAACTTGCCACAGCTTATTTTCCCCTTGATACATCCATAGAATGGGATGCATGGGATGCACATATGCGCTACATGGCGTCTTTAGATGCCACTTCAGTTGCAGCAGGAAGAATGATGCGCGGAGAAG
>WQWL01000032.1 GCA_009785345.1 Oscillospiraceae bacterium | reverse complement strand
GGTCCGCCACCGATAATTGCAACGCTTTTTCCGGTAGATTTATCTGGCTTGTTGACATATGTTGCGCCAAGATTTTGATCTGCGGCAAATCGCTTAAGTGCGGCTATAGCTATAGGCTCTTCAACCATTTCTCTGCGACAAGCATCTTCACATGGATGAGGACAAACCCGTCCTATTGATGATGGCAATGGTATTTTTTCCATTATGAGCTTATGCGCTTCTTCATTTTTGCCATCTGCTATGAGATTGACATATCCCTGACAGTCAGTATTTGCAGGGCATGCAAGGGTACAAGGAGCAAGACAATCCCCTGTGTGATCACTCAGAAGTAAATCCAACGCAGATTGACGGCATTTGAGTACACGTGGAGTATTTGTATGCACAACCATACCATCAGCAGCAAGGGTTGAGCATGCTCTGAACAATTTGTTTGAACCTTCAATTTCGACTACACATATTCCGCAAGCACCGTATATTTCAAGGCGCTCATCGTGGCATAGTGTAGGTATATCAATATTGGCTAATTGCGCAACTTCGACGATTGTTTGTCCTTTTTGTCCGATAACTTCGAGACCGTTTATGTTTAATTTAATTTCACTCATATTCCTCACCTCCCTAATCTACAATGACTGCGTTGAACTTACAGACATCAACGCATTTGTGGCATTTAATACATTTTTCGATGTCGATAGTATGTGGCTTTTTAACATCGCCTGCTATGGCATCATTTGGACATGCTCTTTTGCATAATGTACATCCGATACATTTTTCAGCATCAACGCTGTATGTGATGAGAGCTTTACACTGATGTGCAGTACATTTTTTGTTGTAAATATGATCTTCATACTCATGGCGGAAATATCGAATAGTGGTTTGAACAGGATTTGGTGCGGTTTGTCCAAGCTGGCATAGAGAGCCTTCCTTCACTTGCTCGGCAAGCTCGCTTAGAAGCTCGATATCGCCATCGCGACCATCGCCTGCACAGATGCGTTCTAGAATTTCCAATAATCGCAGATTACCAACCCTGCAATGAGTGCACTTTCCGCAACTTTCTTTACGTGTGAAGTCCAAGAAAAATCTTGCGATATCAACCATACAGGTGGTTTCGTCCATGACGACCATTCCGCCCGAACCCATGATGGCACCAGTTTCGGCCAGAGTTTTGTAATCTATCATCGTATCTGCAATCTCTGCAGGTATACAACCGCCTGATGGACCGCCCATTTGTACGGCTTTGAATGGCACGTCATTCTTAATACCGCCACCAACACCAAAGACTACATTGTGAATGGATTCGCCCATAGGTATTTCTACAAGACCGCCTTTATTGATTTTGCCTGTTAGTGCAAAAACCTTTGTGCCTTTCGAATTTTCAGTACCCATGTTACTAAAAGCTTCGCCACCATTGCGAATAATCCATGGCACGTTGGCATAGGTTTCAACATTATTTATATTACTTGGTTTTTGCCAAAAACCTTTTTGTGCCGGGAATGGTGGCTTGAGTCGAGGCATACCGCGTTCACCCTCAAGTGACGCGATGAGAGCAGTTTCTTCACCACAAACAAAAGCACCTGCGCCGGCTTTTATGCGTATGTCAAAACTATAATCGCTACCAAAAATATTTTTGCCTAGCATACCATTTTCGCGAGCTTGTTCAAGTGCTTTTTCTAATCTTATTATTGCCAGTGGATATTCTGCGCGGACGTAGACAATGCCTTCATCAGAGCCGATAGCATATGCGCCGATAAGCATGCCTTCAATCACAGCATGAGGGTCACCCTCGATTATTGCACGATCCATAAATGCGCCGGGATCGCCTTCGTCGGCATTACAAATCATATATTTTTTATCGCCTTCAGATGCGCGAGCGGCATTCCATTTGAACCATGTGGGGAAGCCTGCACCACCACGTCCACCGATGCCCGAGATTTTCATTTCTTCAATGACCTCTTCAGGTGTAAGGGACTTAATACATTTTTCTGCTGCCTTGTATCCATCACGAGCAACATATTCATCAATATGCTCAGGGTTGATGATGCCGCAGTTAGCAAGTGCGATTCTGGGTTGAGTAGCCAGAACGTCTAAGTCTTCTTGTAAAATTTCATATTTGCTTGCGTGGTTTTCAAGACCTTGAATCGATTTCACTATTTCATTAACAGCATTTGTGCCCACATTTACATATGTAGTACATTTACCATTATCATCAATGACGTTTGCAATCGGCTCGATATAGCACATGCCTATACAGCCTGTTGTTACTATGTCACAATTGATGTTATTAGCCTTAATATTTTCTTCAAATTGTGCGGAAATTTCTCCTGCGCCTGCGGCTATACCGCAACTACCCTTACCAACAGTTATTTTCATTCGGCGTTCTCCTCTATTTCTTTAAGGATTTCAACACATTTATCTTTTGTCAAATGACCGTATGTCGTACTGCCAATCATCATTGCCGGAGCAAGACTGCAACATCCGATACATGCGACGTTGTTGTATGTGAATAAGCCGTCAGGAGTTATTTCACCTTCTTCGACTTTCAAGTGGTCGCGGATTGCATGCTCGATATCAGCCGAGCCATTTACATGGCATGCTGTGCCTTGACAGAGTAAAATAAGGTTTTTTCCGACGGGATTCATCCTGAACTGGGTATAGAATGTTACGACTCCAATGACCTTTGCAAGAGGTATTTCTGCTTTACATGAAATATATTCAATTAGGTCGATTGGCAAGTAGCCATACAGGTCTTGCGCTTTTTGAAGGATTGGAATGAGTGCGCCGTCATCACCCGCATACTTTTCGAGAAAAGGATCGAAAAGTGTAATGTCAATTGATGGGTCGGCAAATTTACGAGGAGTGCATTTGGATTGTGATTTGCATTGACAATTCATAGTTAACTCTCGCTTTCAATTTACTTCTAGGAGCGCTGGATAAAAATCCAACGCTCCTAGTATATCAAAAAATATGTGCGTATATCAAGGCTTCTGGACAAATTTCGATGTCGATGTTAAAATAATTTAATAGAAATGATGTCTTTGTTTAGTCATGAAAGGGAGAGAAATGGCGTTTTTAAAAGGGAAATTTATTTATTTATTACCATTTGCAGTTGTTGTAGTGATCATACTTGTCGTCGTTTTTGTTCCTTTTCAAGATGACAGAAGTGAATTTTTTGATGATAGATATAGTATGACAAATGGCGACGAGCTGATTGAAATTGATAGTGGCTTGGGTGATGAATATTATGAGATTAATGATGAACAATTGGAGTTTGTGGAATATATAACTATTGGTGAACGGGAAATTAGCACCTCAACGTTTGTGCTTACATTAATGGATGATGAGGTAACAGAAGAAAACCTTCATGCGTTGAGGCATATGGTAAATTTACAAAGATTAACGCTTTTCAACAATTTTGACAGTTGGGAAGTAGATTTATCTCCGGTGGTTAATATTCAAACATTGAGAGGCTTTGAGCTGCGCGGATTTGAGGCAACAGATATTTCAGTACTTTCGGAATTGACTGACCTGGAAGATTTGCTGCTGGATGACACGACGATTGAAGATCTTTCAATACTTCACGAATTTCCATCTTTAACTAGCTTGAGCATAAGGCAAATTCCAATTGATGACATCACTCCGCTTAGTAAATTATTGAATTTAACGACCTTGAATTTATCGAGCAATCAAATAAGTGATATTACTCCACTTAGTACACTTACAGGGTTGGAGCAATTAAGTATGAGTTGGAATCAAGTAAAGGATATTACTCCATTGAGGGAACTCACAAGCTTAAGGAGGTTGACCTTGCGAGATGGTCAAGTGAACGACATATCGGCGCTGGGAGATCTTGTGAGTTTAGAATATTTGGATCTGCGAGATAACCATATAAGCGATATTACGGCTCTTGGCACACTTACGGGCTTAAGGGGTTTGATTTTGGGTGATAATCATATAACAGATATTACCACGGTTAGCGAGCTTGTAGGTTTAAGAAACCTCGATTTGCAAAATAACAATATATCATATATTGTTCCAATGAGCGGACTAAGTAATTTAAGGAATTTGGACTTATCGAACAACCAAATAAGTGATATTACTCTGCTTAGTGAACTTGTGGATCTAGACCTAAGAAGCTTGTTGCTATCAAACAATCACATCAGTGACATTACTCCGCTTTCGGAACTTACAAGTTTGACTGGATTGTGGCTATCCGACAACCACATAAGTGACATAGCCTCGTTAAACGAGCTTGTAAATTTAGAATTTATTTATTTTGCAAACAATCAAATTAGCGATATTTCAATACTTGCTGAATTCTCTGAGTTGACTTGGGTAGATACAAGGGGCAATCTAGTAACTGACTGGTCGCCTGTCAATCACGTTGAAAATGTCCACGGGCGACCATGATGATAGAATGCAAAAAGAGCTACAAAGGAATCATGCTCTAAGCATACAATGTAATCCAAAAGGTGCTACCCTTACCTGGATTGGTTGTGACACCATATGATCCTTTGTGCATCTCTATGATTTTTTTTACGATTGAAAGCCCAAGTCCTGTGCCGGTAACAGCTCTTCTATGGGCTGTTTTGCTTTTGTAATATCTATCCCATATGAAAGGTAAATCATCGTCTGATATACCGTTGCCGTAATCTGTAACAGAAATTGTCACTGCATTTTCAAGGGTAGTCAATTCTACAATTACTTTTTGATCCGCACCCGCGTGATTTATTGCATTTACTAACAAGTTGTAAAATGCACTGTTTATTTTTGCTTCATCTGCCTCGACAAATATATCTTCCCCGTGAGTAAATTCGACGGTATAGCCCTGACTTGATAGCAATTCGCGCATTAACTCAACAGTTTCGTCGATGTTTTTTGTGAGATTAAAGCGAGTTTTATTAAGCTGCTCCATGCCTGCTTCTAACTTCGATATTTCAAGTACATCATTAACCAAGCCTGATAAACGCTTGGTTTCTTCCATTATTGTCTCGGCTTGTTCCGGTGTGATGTCTTCAGGGAAATCACGCATCATTTCTGCATATGAGTATATAAGTGAAAGGGGAGTGCGCAGGTCATGTGACACATTGGCCAGAAGCTCACGGCGCAGTGTTTCTGCTCGTCCTAGCTCGATGGCGGTAGTATTTAGTGTTTCAGACAGTCCTGCGATTTCGTAAAATCCTTTGCCATTAAACCTAGTATCATATTGACCTTTTGCCAAGTTCATTGCAGAATCGTTAATATCCTCGATTGGCTTTGAAACCCGTCGAGCAATAATAATGGCGAGTATTGCAGATAGAATAATCATAACGCCTGAGATTACGAATAATTGATATCGTAAAGCAGTGGTCGTTGCGTGGACGGGGGAGATGACAGCATTGACGATTATAGCTCTCTCGTCAATTATGCGGACATAGAGTAATGATTCAGTTTGAGATTGGCTACTCTGATTCCGACCTCGGGAGTTTCTACCACCGGACTGATGCTGTGAATCTCCTCTGCGTTCCCTAGATTGCGCTTGTGTGGTGGTGAATCTGTAGTATTCGCCCGCATTTCTAGTTGCAGATGTGATTAATCGAATGTTGGCTGAAGAGTTTTGGGTACTTTGCCGACTGCCTTGTCGGTCACCATTCAATAAGCTGTTTCCTTGCATATCTACAATATCAGCGACGAAGTCACCATCGACAGAAAGTTCATCGACAATTTCGTTTATATCTTCGTCATCGATATGATAAACGATAGTTGAGACATCGTTTCGGACTTCTGATATACGAAAATATCGATAAAAATCATTAAGGAAGACAATTTGCGACAGCCATAGAAACACTAGCAACAATATGCAAAAGCCAAGTAAAAAACCAAATATTCTCCATTTTAGCTTTATTTTTGCAAACATTATAATTGTTCCTCTCGTTTCATCATTTGTGGGCTTGATCAGCAATTTACCACAATGATAGTTTGTTCCTCGTGAGATTGCAGAGTGGAGTATTCTTAATCCTCAAGTCTATACCCCAAACCGCGTATGGTTTTTATTATATCGCCATATCTTCCAAGTGCTTTTCTTAAAAGTTTAATATGTGTATCTAAAGTTCTATCATCTCCGTAGTAATCAAAGCCCCAGACCTCTGTTAATATTTGTTCCCTTGAAAGAGCTATGTTTTTATTACGAATTAGAAAGAATAGAATGTCGTATAATTTTGGCGACAAATCGATATCTTTGCCATCGATTGAAACCTTATGTGCCGTGATGTCTGCAATAAAATCATCTTTTTTAAAAACAACATGAGCAACTGCTCCTGCAGATTTACCGGTTCGTCTCAGGATTGCAGATATTCGCAACATCATTTCTTTTGACGAAAAAGGCTTGACAACATAATCGTCAACGCCTAGCTCAAACGCAAGAATTTTATCGTACTCTTCACCTTTTGCAGAGAGCATTATGACCGGGACATTAGAGAATTTGCGGATTTCTCGCACCGCAGAAAAACCATCCATTTCCGGCATCATTATATCCATTATGATAACATCTATGGATTGGTTTTTGCATATGTCAACAGCCTGTGTGCCGTTGCTTGCTTCAAATACACTATAGCCTTCGAATTCAGCGTATTTTAAGAGAACAGCGCGCAGTCCTGCTTCATCATCACATATGAGTATATTTGGCATTTGCACTCTCCTTCCCAATGCATTTCAGCTTTTACAAAATATTATACACATTGTACCACAATATCATTGCGACGGCACACGAAAAATACCGTCGCAATGATATATTACTGCTGCTATTGTCGCTTATTCATTTGTATCGTCATCATCGTAGTCGCTATCTGATGCGTCATTGTCATAGTCTTCGACTTCAGGCTCGTCATCTGAGTTGTCGCCATTTACTCTATTGCTACGCTCCACTCTGTCGTTATCAGAATCTTCACGTGTGCGGTTTCCGCGTTCACAATCCTCATCGCCACACCATCCGCGTGTACGATTGCTACGACTACTGCGTCCACCACGGAAGTCGCCTGCTTCGATTGCGGCCAGTCTTTCTTCATATTCTTCTT
Source organism: Oscillospiraceae bacterium (assembly GCA_009785345.1). Classification (GTDB taxonomy): domain Bacteria; phylum Bacillota; class Clostridia; order Oscillospirales; family Oscillospiraceae; genus WRMH01. The sequence continues at coordinate 19,754 of WQWL01000032.1, read as the reverse complement.
GTGTGATTTCATCGTCTGCGAGTTTTTGCGCTAAACGTTCACGAGCGTTTTCAGCACGTTCTGCGATTTGCTCCTCTGTAAGCTCCACGCGCGAACGACCTGCACGATTTCCACGTTCGCAGTCTTCTTCACCGCAACCTCTGCTTGTGCGCTCTGAGCGTTCGCTTCGTTCTTCACTGCGCTGTGTGTATGAGGTAGCCATTGCGCGACCGCCTCTACTACCACCTCTGCCGGATGAACCGAGGTTTGTAAGTACAAGTGCTGTTGATAGTCCTGCGATTACCAGGACAGCCACAGAAGTGGTGATAACCATTTTTAAATTTCTCTTTATAAAGCCTGGGATTTTAGACATAGTATTAAATAGCTCCTTAAAATAATATTAGTATAGTTTGGTTAACCGAATAAGCTATATACTACACCCTTTTTCTGAATTCTGTGTGAACATTATCTGAAAGTCGGATGAAAAAGAGGTTTTGCCTCATTTTGGGGCAAAACCTCTTTTGGGAACTGTAATGTTGAAGATGCGGATGTTTTAGTGAAAGTGTTCAAAATGAACACTTTCGCTTTGGAAGGTTTAAGTGACGGAAAAAGATGGCGTTAGAGTATGCAATTATCGGCGAGACCACTAGCCAGTGGTGGGTGGAGTGAGGATTCTATTTGCACTCCGCCATTGACTTGGGGGAACATTCATAGATGCGCGAAAAGCACGTGAGAAACTATAAATATCAGAATATCCGACCATGTTGCTGATTTTACTAATAGGATGGTTAGTGGTTTGCAGCAATTCGCAAGCCTTGTTAATGCGATATCGCACTAGAAACTCTTTTAAGCTCAGCCCTTTGGCAACCTTAAAAATTTTGCCCATATAACTGCGGTCTAAGCGACAGTGGATGGCAATATCTTGAACTGTCATATCTCGATTACTATAATTACCTTCGATAAAATAAATCGCTTCCTGCACGTAGAAATCTCGCAGACTTACACTCGAAACCTCTTTTCTGAGATCGGATGAAGCAATTAATGCGCTAAGTAATAAATAAAGGTAACCGATTAATTCAAGAGGCTGATTTTCAGAATATTCCAGTATGTTCAAAAAAGCATTTTTCATTTTTTCTTGCTCTATTTTGTCATTTGACGTATAGATAGGATTGGTCGCAGAGAAGCCGGCAGACAGCATAAGCTCACTTGCCTTAAAGCCATCAAATTCAACCCAGGAGTAGTGCCAGGGATCATTTTGGTCCGCACAATACAAATATTCCTGCCCCGGCCATATGAGAAATCCCTGACCTGCCAAGAGATGAAACTCCGCATTATCTGTATACACTATGCCCTTACCTTTCCATATGTAGTGGAAAAGATAGTGATTTCGTATAGCGGGACCAAATGAATGCAAAGGTCTGCACTCCTCTGTGCCTAATTGGTAAACAGTTAGGTCAATAGAGTGCAAATTTGAAACAATATACGATTTCATTATACGCATCTTCTCATCTTTCATGATGCGACGCCCTTCAAAATATAAATGAGTTTGAGTCTGTCATAAAAGGGAAACTCGATTATCCACACTTTAACATACTGCTGCATAAACTGCAATAATAGAATAATGTCTAAATTTGACACATATAAGTCTATAAAAATGACATGTATAGAAATAAAAATATTTTCGAAAATGCAAAACAAAAAATGGAAAACATGTTATTTAACAAAATGCTATATTATTTGCGAATATTAATGTAAAACCATAATTTGATATATTTATCACACATGAAGGCATTTATTTTCATTCTTAAAACGACTATATTATATTCACAGGCATTTGTGGTGCGGATTATTATTTAATGTACAAATTGCACAACGAATTAGGCATTATACACAGATGTATGAATTTTAAGGAGGAAAACAACAATGGAAAAAACGCGACTACCAAAACAGGTTCTCTCGATGGTGTTGATTTTGCTTATGTTCTTGGCAATTCCATTAGAGGTGAATGCTCAGGCAAATTTATTGCAGCAGGACTATCCGGAATCTCCTGAATATCAGGAGATTCGTGATGATGCAGTTTTACAGACTGAAGTACCGGAGGTATCAGAAACTACATTAAGCGGTAATTCAGAAAATATCGGTACTGACCACAGACCAATTAACCTTACTGAGTTGGGTACCCTAGATTGGCTGCACATAGCGGATCCACACCATAACACAAACCCATCTGCACGCCCGTACAGAAGGATGGAAGGTGCACTGCATATCGACAATTATGCGTATACCAGTACTCTTCGTCCGGCAAACTGGTATTCCGGAGCAACTGTAGGGTTTCCTGCCACATATACTAATGCCGAAGGAGGTCATAATGCAACTGACCTTAGATTTGGGCGTGTGTCAAATGGAGTAGGCTCAACATTTAGTTTTGAAGTACCTTCAGTAGATGGTGAAGAAAGAGAAGTGACTATCTATCTAAGTGCCTGGGCTGCAATACTGGATATTACAGCAGAATTAAACGAGGAAGAAGAAACTGTAAGGTTTAGTGGAGCCCAAGGACCGTCATTGAGTGGAATTATAAGCTTTACATTCAGTGGTGAGGGAACATTATATATCACAGGAACTCTTGTAGAAGCAGTTGGCGCCACAAACCAATGGGAAAACTTCCGCATGACTGCAATCACACTTAGCAGAGCGCCTTATGTGCCACAAGGTCCTGAGACGGAATTAGAAGGCGGCGGTGATTATTTAGACGGATCAATAAGCATTGTATCCGACACCATGAACATAAATCTCACAGCCCTGGGAACTCATGACTGGAGGCATATGTCAGGGGATACATTTGCACAAGATGCGGTAATGGCAGATGGAAATGCAATTTCAGGGTATCTTGAGGTTGGAGAGCCGACTCGTGTAGCAAATACTGCCTTTATTGCCTCTGCAACCAATGCAGAAGACGTGGGCAGTTTTAACAACGTAAACTCCGGGCGTAGACATGGTTATGGATCCATATTTGGCTTTTCAGCGGCGGCAGCTCAAGATGTTGAGCGCGAAGTAGCCATATATGTAAGTGCACAGTATGCTTTACTTGAAGTCACTGCGGAATTTGATGGAGGCGAAGTAAAGGCTATCAGGCTAAATGCCGGTTCTGCACCGGTTAGTGCAATCATGCGCTTTAAGTATACCGGAAACACGAATGGGGACTTAATAGTCACCGGTGGTATCATTGAAGGTCATGATCATGCGGGAGAGCCAAGTTTTACTATTTCGGCCATCACAGTTTCTTCTGACGAAACTCCATTCGGTGTCGATTTAGCACTTGGTTCAGCAATTACTGCATCCTCAAGCAGGGAAGGCAATATTCCCGCTCATGCAGTTGACGGCAACTTTAATACTCGTTGGGAAAGCGGTCAAGGTGCGGGCTTCGTCAACTCGTGGCTTAGAGTGGATTTAGGGCGTGTACATGAAGTAAATAATGTGCGCATAATGTGGGAGGCTATGTTTTCAATAAACTTCACTCTCACCGGATCTTTAGATGGAGTTAATTTTGACATCCCATTGTATACACGCACAGGAAAACAAAATTCCGAACCTGACAATATATTCTTTGCCCCGCAGAGAGTGCAGTACGTCGAACTGCGTATGACTGCTTTCAGACCCCCTTCTCAAGCTTACAGCATATTTGATTTTCAAGTATTCAGGAATTTCGAGTTGCCGGAAAGTCAGCGTGTTACAGGCATTGAGTTAGATCATGGTATAATAGTGCCGACGCTTAATTTAGCTAATACTATTTTACGTGAATATGGCTCAACAGTCGATGTCACGGTTGAGACTTTGGGAATAACTACAACACTTTCCGGAGGAGCCGATACATTCCTTTATGTTAATGGGGATGTTTATGAGAGTGGAGAGACAGCCAATGTTCCACTAAATATCGGAGAAAACATCATCAATATTGTTTCTGCCGATCCGAACAATCCTGCTAATTATATTGAATACATATTTACCGTATTCAGATTAAATTATGGTTTTCATGGGGCAGAATATCGCAATATGGCTCTTGGACTTCCGGCAACAAGCTTGCAATGGTACAACTCCACAGGTGCACCATTTCCTAATAGACAAGGATGGAGCCCACTTGTAAACATGGTTAGCGGAAACAGATTCAACTTCGCACAGCCTAATACCGGTATAAACACTCCATGGTCTATTGTAATAGATCTTGAAGAGTTAGCTGTAATTGACCAGATTCAATTCATTTCCAATAGATTCCATTTCTTAGACGAGTACAGGATTTATACATCCGCAACAGTTAACGCTTTGCCGGTAAACCTAAATGCAGGTATAAATATGGCTGACTGGGCTCTTGTTACTACAGAGAATCAAGGTGGCGGAAGAGATATGATTTATCGTTTTGCACCTAGAACAGCGAGATTCGTCATGATAAGGGGCACTGCAGCCAGAAACTTTTCAATTGTTACAGAAGTTGAAGTGTATGGTGTTGTAATTAGCTTAGAAGCTCTAATACTTGCCGTTGAAGGCATGGTCTTAGAGCGCGGCGATGAATTGTTACCAATTAGTTTGCCTAACGGCTTTGAGTGGGAAGTCATTTCTTCAAGCAATCCGGGTGTAATTGACCTTGACGGCAATGTTATGCCTCAAGCAAATATACAAGGCAACTCCAGTGTTGTAATTCGGATTACAGATACATCAACAGGCATCCATGCTGATACAAGTGCAATTTCTCTTAACGTACCACCACTATTGGTTCTTGAAAGCATTGAAGAGCTTCAAACTGTCGATGTAGCCATTGGTATGTCACTTGCTCTGGCACGTGCAGCTCTTGATGAGACAGTAGGGGGTATAATGAGTGACACTTCAGTTGAAGCCATGAGTATTGTTTGGGGCGAGAACTCCGTTCCGCCATTTGATGGTTCGGTTGAAGGGGACTACACTTTTACCGGAACGGTTACACTGCCAAGAGGCATTTTGAATGAGAATAATATTGCTCTAACTGTGACACAAGTTGTTAGGGTCATACCGAGAATTCCTCTTACAGATTTAGAAGTGCGGGCAACATATCCACATCATAGCAATGTTCAAACAACAATAATAGTTCCAAACTCAGGGTATTCACATAGGCGATTTATGGCCTTTGATCAGAACAATATCAGATATAATGATGTTAATTGGTCATACTATCCTGAAAAAGACTTTGTAACAATAGACGAAACCGGTCTAATGACTGTGCGTCCAAACAATGATTATCCGCCGGGAACGCGTCTTCCTATAACTGTGCATGCAGTTTCAATAGAAAATTCCGAATTTTATGACAGCTTTACAGGGATGAGCATAGAGTATATTGTAAATCGTGAACAGCCTCGAAGAGATATTTCCGAGGGTCCCATGGGGGCTGCAAATTCGGATGATTGGGAACTGTTTTGGAGTGACGAGTTCGGTGAAAGTATCGACCGTAATGCCTGGACAGACAACTACCTGCGTACATGGACAATGGATGAACGCTCTCAGGCTAGATTGCGTTTTGAAGACAGTGCTCTGGTTTTGCGGCAGGATTATTACAACGTACAACCTTGGGCAAGCTGGCATCGTGACGGTCCGACGGCTGTTAATGGCATTATGACCCATGAGCGCACCGGAACGCATAGATTTTATCAAAATCGCTATGAAGAGGCACGTATTTTACCGACATTTGATGGATTTGCTACCACCAAATATGGTTTCTTTGAAGTTCGCGCCAAAATGCCAAACAGACCGGATGGAGGTCATAGCGCATGGTGGATGATAGGTACTCAGGATGACATGCACAATTATGAAGTTGGCAGATTCCGTCCGGGCAATATCAACGAAGACTGGCTTTCCAACCAGGTTTTAGAAATAGATATCTGGGAGCCGCTCTACACGCAAAGTTGGAACAATACCTGGCAGTCTGTTTATCACAGACTTGGTACAGATCAGCACTTTACTCAAACACAAGGCTCAGGAACCGTAAATATTCCATGGACGGATGGAAACATAACGAATGAGTTTCATGTCTGGGGCTTTGAGTGGACTCCTGACGAAATAATATGGTATTTCAACGGAAGAGTTATACGTAGAGGGAGTGCTCGAATAGATCATCGCATGGCAACAATTTTTGCAGTATATACTGCATCTACGGGCTACAGAATGTGGAGTGGAATAAACAGGGGATACTACCCACAAGACTTAACAATAGACTACTACCGCATATTTAAGCGAAATGACACGAGGGACATACCAAACGACATCCATTTTGATAAGACTACGTTACCACCAATGCTTGCAAGACCGGCATACGGAGAGACGACATCTTTCTACATTGATGCAATGGTTATCGATCAGTTCCATACACCTTTGGATGATGTAGAGCTTCATTGGTATATTGCAGGGCATACACCACCAAATGCAGTAAACGATCCAAATAGAGCCTTTAGAAACCAGATTCCTGTACAAGGTGTAACAATTGATCCGGATACCGGAAGAATAACCGTAGATCATACAGTTCCCCTAGGCTCGTTCCGTGTTGCCGCAAAGCTTGCTTCCAGTCCATTTGGAGCACAAAACAGGGTGCGTCAATCTTATCGTGTGCTTGTTGTAGAGCCTCAAGCGTCAGAAGCTACCCAAATATTCTTCTCCGGAAATGCACTTCGTACGACCATTGAGATACCGGCGACAGGAGAGAGGACTTTCCAACAAGAAGCAAGGGTATATGATCAGTTCCTCAATCCTATGGATGACTTGTCGATACAATACGGTATATTTATTGAGTCCGATGGTAGAACAAGAATCAATCCACGAGGTGTTTATCTGGCGCAAGACGGAACGCTTACAATTACATCTGAAGCTGAGCCGGGAGATTTCTTTGTACTTGCCAGAAGTTCGGATGTAACACCGGGTTACCGGATTGAATATGCTCTGGAAGACCCACCTGCTCCGCCGAATAGAGTAATGCCACCGCCTATGGGACGTCCGGCACCTATGCCCGGAGAATTAAACAATTATGATTTCCAATTATGGAATGTAATTGAAGATCACTTCTTTGTAAGACTTATTCCCGGTGATACAGAAACGCCACCACCTCCTCCACCGGAAGTGTTCAATGGCACAAGTCCAAATCAGCTCAATGCGCTACTGGCACAAGGGGATGTCAGGCTAACAACCCCGGGATCAGGCGGATACGGTATTGCAGGCAATACTACGCTGGTGATTCCGGAAGGCAGAACATTGTACGTTGAAACAATATTGAATGTACGCCGTGGCGGTACACTACGCATTGAAGGGAGCGTGGTTGTCTTAGAGGGTGGTCGAATCAACAATGACGGCAGTAGTAACGGTGGTGGTACAATAGAGATCGCAAATGGCGGAAGATTTATCAATTACGGATATGTAGAAAACGTATCGGGTTCATCTATCTTCAATCATGGAACGATTACTAACAATGGAACGACTGGTAACCTTGGGCGATTTGAAGTGCGTGGAAATACAAGATTTACCGGTACAGGCACAGTGGACGGAAGCCGCCAACTAAATATCCACCGCGATGCAATACGAAACTAATCACTAATAGAAAACGTTGATATAATTGAAAGAAAAAGCAATTTGGAAGTGCAAAACGCCACTTCCAAATTGCTTTCTTCACTTTGATTGCGACTACCCTGTGACTGGTAATGCTCAATCAAAGAGTGCTGCTATATATAGACAAATGTGAGAATCAATGTTAAAATCTATGACAGTAATGAGAACCGGATGATTTTTAGATTTTGGTTTAAGAGATTTATAAAAAGGGAGGCAAAAGTATGGATTATGCTCAAATGAAACAGGAGAAAGAAGCGAGATACAAAGAGCACTGCGAAAAGTATGCACAGCAAATACAGCTACAAGGCTACATTAATAGTCTGCAGAAAGACAACAATGATATCGAAGAGTCAACGATAACGACCAGAAGAGGTCAAAGACAAGCGAAGAAAGTAATGAAAATCAACAGTAAAGATATAAAGATGTACACGAAGCAGTTAAATAAGTTGCCACCTGTTCCTGAGTTCAAATAAGGAAAGGAACGGTTGTTTTACTTTATGAAAAAGCGCAGTTTCGCGATTGATTTAAACTCCCCGATAATACTTTGGTTAACTCTAATTGCATTAATCGTACTGATTATCAGTCTTGTGACTCCATTAGACACTACAATGTTATTCGGTGCTCGCAGGACATCCTTTCTTGACCCAATGCAATATGTGCGTCTATTTACATATGTGTTTGCACATGCCAATGTGACTCATTTTGTAGGAAACTTTATGATGATACTTGCGATTGGTCCAATGGTCGAAGAAAAGTACGGAAGCGGTCATCTATTGCTAATTACAGTACTAACAACATTGATTACCGGACTTATTAACATTATATTCTTTCCTGGAATTGTAGTAGTAGGTGCCAGTGGAATTGTGTTTATGCTAATACTGATGGCTTCGTTTACGAATATTAGACAGGGGAAATTGCCTGTAACAGTATTACTCGTCGCAATTTTGTATATAGGTAATGAGATAATGCTTGGGTTGTTCACAGTGGATAATGTTTCACGAATTTCACACATTATCGGTGGTCTTTGTGGCGCAGTTTTTGGATTTGTATTTCATTCAAGAAAAAATTGAGCTAACGGTTATACATAATTTGAAACTTCCTGCTTTTAAACAGGGATTAATATTACAGTTGGTTACAGTTCACGGTTGACTAAAAAACGTATTAAACTTCGTCATTCCGTGCTTGACACGGAATCCCATTGATGAATGGTACGTATTATTCAGGGGATTGCGGCTCGGAGGCCGCAATGACGAACGAGCCATGAACAGTAACTACAGTTGAATGAACTCCCTAACTATTTGCGCAATTTCTTGACGTAACTATGTAGTTGAGTTACAATTGACTTTAAGAATATGAGAGCATGAATATTGAAAAGAAAGGATACATCATGGATAATAATGAGCAAAACGTTGTTCCAAAATTTCCGGAACAAGATAATGTCCCTCAATCGCCTCCATCCTCAGGTTTTCCGCCACAGGACGGATTTCAACCATCGCCTCCACCCACAGCGGCTTTTTCATCACAGGATGGATTCAAACCATCACCACCCCCGCCGGGCTTTCCGCCTCAGGATGGATTCAAACCATCACCTCCACCCCCGGGCTTCCCGCCTCAGGATGGATTTCAACCATCACCCCCACCCCCGCCGGGCTTTCCACCACAGGGTGGATTTCAACCATCACCTCCGCCCCCGCCGGGCTTTCCGCCCCAGGATGGATTTAAGCCACAGCCTCCGCCCCCACCGGGTTTTCCACCGCAGGATGGATTCAAACCGCAACAACCACCCCCGCCGCAGAATGGATTCAAACCGCAGCCCCCACCTCCGCCGGGCTTTCCACCGCATGGAGGATTCCCCCCCCCACCAATGCCTATTCCGTCAGATCAAAAGCCTCCGGGACATGGGTTGTCTGTAGCCTCTTTGGCTTGCGGAATTGTCGGGCTGGTTTTATCGATAGTTTTTGTTTGGTTTATTGGGATACCGGCTGCAATTATAGGCTTAATTCTTGGTATTGTGGGCAAAAAGAAAGCAAGCGATGTTGGCGCATCATCCGGTATTGCAACAGCCGGTATCATATGTTCAGCAATCGGTATTGTCGCGGGCATCCTCACAGCAATAGCGTGCTTTGCTTGTCTAGCGTACGAGGGCTGGGATTATTACTTTGACTTATAATATACTCCATAACGCCTAAAAATCACACTTACTGATTTCAGTGATTCCGGATTATTATGATACCTACTCATCAACTGGATTCGCATGTACTTTGCAGTGCTTAACTTTTGGAAACTGCGTCTCAATTGCGTCGTGTACGATATGAGATATATTGTGAGCAGCGGAAAAGGAAAGTGACGAATTTATAGCTATTTCCACATCAACATAAATTCTGTTGCCGAAAACTCTTGTTTTTAGTGAATCAATTCCATCAACTGATTCTTGAACTAAAATAACATTACGCATTTCTTCGACTGTTTCGTCATCACATGCCCTATCTGTCATTTTGCCAATGGCATCAAGGGCTATGGTGATAGCGGTCTTTAGAATGAATATACAAATGACGACAGCCGCAACTGAGTCAAGGATAGGAAAACCCATTCTTGCACCTAAAATACCGATGAAGCTACCAATTGATGAGAGTCCATCTGCGCGGCTATGCCATGCGTCTGCCATTAATGCGCTGGAGTCAATCTTTTTTGCTCTTGCACGAACATACCAAAATAGCGATTCTTTTATAACAATTGAAGCGACAGCCGCAATTAATGCAAGTATGCCCGGTATAGCAAGATCATCAAAGTCGCCGGATAGGATTGTTTGAATACCTGACCAACCGATACCAACACCCACTACTGATATGAGCGCTGCTAATGCGAGTGTTGCGACACTTTCAAACCGCTCGTGTCCGTAGGGGTGTTCTTTGTCGGGCTTTTTGTTTGCAAGTTTAATGCCAATCAAAGCGATTACTGTGCCGACAAGGTCAGTGATGGAGTGAACACCGTCAGAGATCATAGCTGCAGATTGCGCAAAGATTCCTGCAAATAATTTGAATGCAGCGAGTCCTATGTTGATAAGAATACTGTTGCGGCCTACCCGCATTGCAATTTGTTCGTTAGTTTTACTCATATACTACCTCTTTTCAAATATAGTGCACAGTTACAATCTTATCCATTAGGCATTCAAAAAAGCGCACCTATGGAACATACTTCTGTCCCACAGATACGCTTGAAATTATCTGCTGCTACTTTCGTAGCCCAGCCCCACAAACCCCGAAAGGTTTATCGCCTGCTCAGTTTGTATTCATTTTGTTGCTGTGTAATTATATTGGTAAGTTAACACAGCATTTTATGTGTGTCAAGTAGAAAATTTTGCGCGCCACGGTGGAACTTATCTCTAGGAATTAGCGTGTGTTTTACCTTATGTTTTATTTTTGCTAAAAACTAAACAAAATAGTTGACATTTAAGCATTACTGCATTATTATTAATTCATCTTTTAAGTAATGTTTAAAAGATGCTGAAAATGAACTAATTTGACATATCAGTCAATTTAGAATATGGCGGAGAAATCCGTACAATAAAAATACAAGGAGAATTAGAATTATGTCATTAATAGTCGTAAATCAAGAGGCACTTAGTGGTGTTTCGCAACGCTTCGTAGCTCTACAAGGCGAACTTGTAAACATCAAGAATCAAATGCGCCAATGCACCGATAGCGCTGTTGAAGCAGGGTTTACAGGTCAAACCTCAGATCGGATGCAAGAATTTGTTTATGGTCCGGCATCGAATAACTTAGATCAATGCGCAGATATGTGCGAGCAAATGTCATATGCAATCAATCATACATGCGAGCAATTTGCAGCAGCTGACCAACAACTCAGTGGGACGTTTGGTGGCTAACAGTAAATTTAAATATGCATATAAATCCGTATTCTACAAAGTCCACTTTGTGGATACGGATTTTTGCATAGTGCTATAGATTTGCTTCTGTCAACTGAGTGAAATAAGGTTTTTTGCTGATCAATAAATCATTAAAGGATGCGCGAATAATGCGAATGAAAACAATATTAGCTTATGTATTGGTAATACTGCTCCTAGTCATATTCAGCAGTACGACATTGGCTACCGATTTACCAATCGACATAGATGCAATCGGTCGCCAAAATGAAGAACGTCAAGATGCACTTACAGTTCTTTGGGGTGTTGATTTATTTAGTGAAACATCTGATGCTCGAGTCAAAGCTAGAGTTGCGCGCCAAGAACGCGAATTTGAGGCAGCAAAGGAGCTGTTATTTCAGGATGTACAGATTTTGACAACTACAGATCCACACGAGGCACTATATGCTGCTGCAACTGAAAATAATATGCTGTTTGCAACGCCCATACGAGTGCGAACAATTACAGTAGTCGAAGAAGATCAAGGTATCTCATTGTGGATAACAGTCCCTGTTATTATAATCTGTGCTGGATTAGGGTTGTTGATAGCATTACGCGCAAAAGCAAAGCGAAAGGAACGATCATAATTATGTTCATCACGATAACGGTTGAAGTCAGTAAGCAAAAAGCGGACATACGGATAGATTTGAACAAAAAATAAGCATGGGGCTGACAGTACTGAGAGAGTCAGGCAAAATGCTGCCGGGGAGTATGCCTGCATATTTTCGCAGCAAGCAAAGTGAAAAGCTTGTAAGCGCATACAAAACATTTCAGGAAGAAGCCATATACGATGGTGATGTCTTGACAGCAATTAATTAGTAATACCCAGTAAAAATGAAATATACGGAGTAATGATAATGGACGAGCAATTATGTTGTGTGATTAAAAACAGTGATTTAAATATACCGAAAGAAAAGCGTGCTTTTTTAACGTACCCAGCGACAGGACTTTGTCCTTGTACGCTAGAAGAAACAGAAGATGGCGTAGCCCTGCACTTGAGTCGGTCGGCTTGATATCAGCAAAAGATGTTAAGTCCAGACCCGATGCGGATAAGTTTCGTTTTCTGATTAATATTGCAGAGCTTGAAAACCTGCACAAAGATTATACATTTTCTCTTGCACTAAGTAATTTAGTAATTGACAGAAGTTTACGCCCATATGTTCTGGAACGTGATCTTAATTGCGGTGGAGCTTCTTTTGTTGATAAATATATGGCCACTATCGGCGAGGTCATAACACCGAAATACAAATATGATGATTACATAAACGGTGGTGCTGATTTATATAAGAAACATAAACTACTTGAAGAACTGGTAGACTTAGAAACGGTTGCAGAAATCAAGAAACGCCTTGAGAATGAATACGATGAAACAGTTGCTGAAATAGCCGCCACAAAGAAACTCGTTTCAAAGAGAGGTGTTATTGTTTCGTACGTTCTAATCCCGGTGCTTGCGGCAGCTCTGCTTGGTGCATCTTTCTTTGCGGTGCGCTCAGTCATTTTTGACATTCCGCATCAAGAGCAAATTATAATAGCGTCTCAAGCATATATAGCAGGCGAGTATATAGCCGCGCAAGAAGCACTGCGTGGTGTGTCACTGGAAGATATGAGTTTTGAAACACGTCACTTTCTCGCTCGCGCCTACGTAATCACAGAAGCAATGACAGACGAACAAAAAGATCGCACGCTAATGGGTCTGACTCGCATGGCGGATGGCATTTTGTTTGATTTCTGGATTCGCCTTGGACGTCTTGAGTTTGATGAAGCAGTAGACATAGCACATAATACTATGTCACCTGATCTTTTGATGTTTGCATATATGAAAAAGCATGCATTTCTAGAGGGGGGAGCGGCAATCCCTGGCGAGGGAGAGGCACGTGCCGCGGAACTAGAGCGTCTAGCACGAGAAATCGGGCGTTTACGTGCAGAGCTTGAAGTAGAAGATGAAGTGGAGGAAGACGAATGAGAAGCTTAGTCATCTTCACAGATGAGAGTTGCTTTGAGTTTTCCGAAAAAGCATTGCCACTGGAAATACCGCTGGAATCAGACAAACTGAAAGCACTCGATCAAGAGAAACCTGTTATTGCGCAATTATCACTAACGCCTAGTGTTCCATATGAATTTAGCAAAGGTATAACAGTACTGTTGTCAAGTGCAAGTTCAAGCTACTATTCTACAACGAACGTGCATCCGATTCGTATTGGCAATATGGACGGAGACCATATAAAGCTGTCTGAGAGCACAGCGAGTTTAGTGATAGCAAATGATATGCTCAGTGTCACAGATTCTGAGACAGTATACCTCAATGGTAAAAAAGTTGAATCCGGTGAATATACGTTTGAAGTCGGCGACTTCGTCTGGGTCGCAGGCAACCGTATTATAGCTCATGGCGGATATTTAGAAATTCAAGGCATAAACTACTCGTCAAATCTTAACGTAGCAACCCAAAACCCTACAAGCTATGAGGAGTTTCCGATATTTAAACGCCCACCACGAGAGATTCATCGTGAGCCAACTGAAACAATAAATCTGACTGCGCCGTCAGACAAGGAAGAAGCTAAAAAAGGCGAATTGATCAAAATGATTATCCCACCACTAATGTCTGCGGCTATGATGGTTGGTATTGGTATCCTTATGGGTCGTGGTATGATGATGATCATGAGTGTGGGTATGACTGCAGTAATGCTGGCCAGAGCGGTTTTTACATTTTTCTCTAAGCGTAAAGAGCGTGTAGAGAATGAGAAGAAGCGTGTAAAAAATTATGAATCGTACTTGCTCAGTAAGCGCAAGGAATTGCAAAAACTTCAAGATGATCAGATAGAGTCACTGACCTATCATAATCTTTCACCTAAAGAAATATCGCATGAAATCATGTCAAACTCAAGCCGTGTTTATGAGCGTGCAGCAAGTGATAGTGACTTTTTAACTCTTTCATTGGGGCTTTCCAATATCGTAATCAGTTATTCGGTCAAAACACCAGAAGATGAGATGAAGAAGAAAAGCGACCCTCTAAATGATGAGATGGAAGCAATCGCAAGTAAGCACAAAGTAATAGAGAGTATGCCGACTGTAATCGACTTAAAGAACGCGCATTTAGGTCTGGTAGGTGAGAAACCATATATCCATCGTCAGCTTAAATCTATAATGACTCAGCTATGCTTTTACCAGAGCTATCACGATATAGAAATAATCGTACTAGTCGAAGAAGAACATCGTGCTTCATTTGAGTGGATACGCTGGTATCCGCACTGCCGCATCAAAGCGATTAATATTACGAGTCTAATTTCTGCAGAAAATCATCGCGACCAGGTGTTAGGAAATATCTCGCAAATTATGAAGCAACGTCAGCAGAAATCTGAGGAATCAAAGAAAGATAGTCGCTATCTTCCACACTATGTATTTATCGCAGATAATCCAAAGCTCATAGTCAATCACTCTATCATGGAGTTTCTACAAGCACCAGATACCGGACTTGGTTTCTCACTTATCTATACCACGCATTTGCAAGCCAATCTGCCTGATAACATCAGGACTGTATTAAGGCTTGACGGTGGCTATAACGGTACCCTCATAATGAACGAAGGCAATCTTGTCTATAAATCAGTTGTAATCCCATCAGTTGAGGGGATTGATCTTGAATCAATGGCACGTAAACTTGCGCCCTTACGTCATGTGCAGGGTGTATCAACACAGATACCTGAGACTGTAGGTTTCTTTGAGCTATATGGTGTAGAGCGTCCTGAGCAAATTCCCGTACTTCAACTTTGGAGCCAGAATGCTTGTCATAAATCTCTCGCAGTACCACTAGGCTTACGTGGTAAAGATGATGTAGTAGCACTCAACTTACACGAAAATGCTCACGGCCCCCATGGGCTTGTGGCAGGAACTACGGGTTCGGGTAAGTCGGAAATCGTGCAATCGTATATATTATCACTGGCTGTAAATTTCCATCCTCATGAAGTCGGCTTTTTGCTTATTGACTACAAGGGTGGCGGTATGGCGAATCTATTTGAAGATTTGCCACATCTACTTGGCACAATAACGAATCTTGATGGCTCAGAATCTATGAGAGCACTTGCATCTATAAAGAGTGAGCTCAAACGACGACAAGCGATTTTTGGTGATGCCGGAGTTAATAATATTAATCAGTATACAAAGTTGTTTAAAGCAGGTGAAGTGACGCTACCGATGCCGCATCTGTTTATTATCTCTGATGAATTTGCAGAGCTAAAAAAAGAACAGCCTGAATTTATGGCAGAGCTTGTATCTACTGCACGTATCGGTCGTAGTTTGGGTGTGCATCTCATTCTTGCAACACAAAAGCCATCGGGTGTCGTGGATGATCAGATATGGAGTAACTCGAAGTTCAAGCTTGCACTTAAGGTTGCCAATGAGAGCGACAGTAATGAAGTGCTAAAAACACCTGATGCGGCACGTATCACGCAACCTGGTAGAGCATATCTGCAGGTCGGTAACAATGAAATATATGAGTTGTTCCAATCAGCATGGAGTGGAGCACCGTATATTGAAGATGTAGTTGAGCGTGGTTTTGACAGTCGTGTTTATGAGATTAACCAACTCGGTCAGGGTGTATTACTCAACGAAGATTTGAGCGAAGTTGACAAATCAAAAGAGGCAAAGTATACAGAGCTTGATATAACGGTGAAACACGTACAAACAATACATGCAACTCTTGGTTCAGAAATTGTAGAGCGTCCATGGCTGCCACCTCTGGGAGATAAGCTTGTGACAGCGGCGATTGAAACCAGTCATGACGTTGGAGCAATTGAAACACAGAATCTTCGTGTGCCTCTTGGCATGGTGGATATTCCTGAAGAACAAAAGCAAGTAGAGTTTGATCATGATTTCTTTGAAACTGGCAACTTTGCAGTATTTGGTTCTTCCGGTTTCGGCAAATCAACGACATTACAGACCATGGTGTTGACACTTGCATCGAACAACTCACCTAAACTATGTAAGTTTTTCATACTCGACTATGGCAACTCAGCATTAGCACAAATGCAGGGGTTGCCACACACGGCTGATTATCTGTCGATTGATGATGATGAAAAGCTGGATAAGCTTCTAAAGTTGTTCGGTGATGAACTTAAAGAGCGTAAGCGATTATTTGCAAAGAAAGCTGCCCTAAACTTTCGTATGTACAATGAAGTAGCAGAAGAGAAGCTACCTGCAATCTTCATTATTGTAGATAACTTTGATGTAGTGAAAGAAGTGCGAGACGATTTAACGGAGTTTTTTGTCAAGACTACACGTGATGGTACCGGACTTGGTGTATATACGATTGCATCGGCAACCGGTGTAAATGCAATGAGATATTCGCTGATTACAAACTTTAAAAACAAAATAGCGCAGTTCATGGTAGAGAAAACAGATATATCACAGCTTGTAGGTAGATCAGAATATGCACTTCCAGAAGTTCGTGGGCGAGCACTAGTTAAGTTAGAAGATGTCCATGTGGCACAATGTTATCTTCCGATAGAGCACGAAAATGATGTCCAGTATGCAAATGGTATTAGTGAGCTTATTGCGGAAATATCCAAAAATAATACAGCATCAAAGGCTATGGGTGTACGTATCTTAGGTGAGACTGTGTCGTATGAAGAGCTCATTGAATATTTCGATACATCGAAACGCACGGCATGGATTGGATTCGATACAGAAACTACAGAGCCCTTAGGCTTAGATTTATCTATAGCATATCAAGTCATCGCAGGTGGTGCAGCAACAGGTAAAACAAACATTTTACGTATATTGTTGCGTCAATTTATGGGTAACCGTATTTTTGTATCCGATAGTCAGGCGGGTGACCTTTCAGCCTTTAGAGAAAATGAAAATATTGTCTACATGGGCACAGCAAGCGAGGCTGATGGCTTTATGCAAGCGTTATCTACTGAAGTTGCGCGACTCGAAGAAAAGCGGATGGCATCAGGACAAACATCGCGTGAATTTAGTGCATCAGAACCTCCGATCCTAGTTTTAATTGATGATGGAGATGCCTTTATCTCATATACATCGGCAATAGTAGCAGTACTTGAACCACTTATGCGCAAAGCTGGTGAACTTGGTATTTGTTTTATAGTCACGACAATGGGCAACAAATTCAAAGGTTACGACACTATTACCGCATTGTTCAAAACTCCGCAAGCAGGTATTGTTGTTGGAAATCCTGAAGAAGCGTCAACACAATTTCCGTCGGTGCGTGTTGCGCGTGGATATAAGCCATCTCATGAAATTGGTTTTTGGTATAGGCGTGGCGATGTGAAGAAAGTCAAGCTTCCATTTGTGGGGTAAACTTTCTTAGTGAACAAATAAATTATTGCATCATCATACCGTGCTTAGTGTAGACAGAGTGTAGAATTCACCTATGGAAGCTTCATATTTCTTGTTCACGGTATTGAAATGTTGCTAATAGTCCGGTACGCATTCTTCAATGTTTAATAAATAAGTATTTTGAAAGGAAATTGTGAATTATGGAAAAAATCGAATTTCATCCGTTGGGGTCAGTTGTCATTGTTCGAGGTGGTGTAAAGAAGACGATGATAATTGGACGAGGTCTTGCCGCTGAAGTTGGTGATTCACCGAAGATATTTGACTATGCTGGCTGCCTTTATCCGGAAGGTTTGCTTGGCGATCAAATCATGTATTTTAACCATGCAGATATTGCGAAACTTGTTTTTACAGGATTTAGTGATGAAGATAATGAACTGATGATTAATAACATAAATGACTGGATGGAGAAAGCACCATATAAGCGAGGGAATCCATTGGAATTGAATGAGCAAAATATGGCTGCGGAAAAGCGTAAAGAAGAAAGCAATGAAGAAGGTAAAGATAAAGAAGAAAATGAAGGAGGTGTTGAGGAGTGAGTGGTACATCTCAACAGCCACCAGTTAATGTAGGCAACTTGCGCAATCAAGCAAACAGGGAATCGCGTCAGCGCGATGATCTGATTGCAGAACGTACAATTTTACAAGGGGAAATTGAGCGTTTACAAGCAGCAGAGCGAGCAATGCGTGGCTATAAGCAGACGGTGGACGATCTTCGCAGAGAGGTTCGTAGCCATGATTCGGGTGCAGTTTGGCTTGGACAATTGCGTACTCGACATTGTGACCATATTGACAGCTCATTTCGAACTCGCTATGACAATTATCATACTGAAACGGACAACTTGCATGATTCTATTATATTTAAGATTGCCGAATTGCAAAATGAAGTTCGCGGACAAACGACCATAATTGATCGGTTATTTAATAGTATCAATACGCTATGGTCTCGGATACGTGCAGCGACGAATTAGGAGGAAGATTTAATGTCAGGTGGTAGAGGAGATATATCTCTTAGATTTACAGACTATCAGAGCGCACTTGCAGCGGTCCAAGTGGGTATTCAAAACTTAACGCCTTCGACAAGTGAGGTGTTGGAGATATCTGAGCAAGCGCCAACTATGCGACAGTATCGTATGCGCTTAGAAGAGTTCTCGCGTGTACTTATCCAATTGGAAAGTTTGTTGGAAAAAGATTATCAGAATTTGCAAACTATTGAGCGAGAGCTAGTTTCCGCGGATCTAACGCTTTCTGAGCGAGTTATGGGTGCATTGGCAGGAGCAATTGCATCAGCAAACGTAGCGGCTGGAGGCAATCCACCTCGTGGAGGGCGTTAGATGAAGTTTTTAATTGATTATAACGAGCTTGATATGTTAGGTCTCTCTCTTCGTGGTAAGGTTGGAGCCTGGGGTGAACAGCTTGTTGAGATAAACGAAGCATTTGGACAAATCTTGCAGATGGACGACTTCAGAGGTCAGTCGGCAGACAATGTAAAGCATTATTTGAGCGAAGTGTATGGAACGATTTTTCTTACGCTTGTGGAAATCTTTGATGAGATTACCAGTCGGTACACGCTGTTCAGCGTAGGTTATCATAGAGATATAGATACAGATTTACGTGCGTGTTTAAGTGAAGACGATTGTGATGATAATCTAACATTTTTCTCGGGTTCTGATGAGGCCTTTGAGGATATTCATTCGGTGATAAGTGCATTGGCACGTGATATCAGCGATATAATGCCAGCAGAAGCTGCATATCCGAGCGAGGTGCGAAGCAGTTATCAGACGATCGGACAAGATTTGTATAAGCTACGTAGCGATGTAAATGCGCATGAGCAATATCATTTGGCGAATGACTTCACGAATTTTGACGAGATGATGACTGGTCTTTGTGCATTTATC
>WQWL01000031.1 GCA_009785345.1 Oscillospiraceae bacterium | reverse complement strand
TTACAAGTCATGCTAATGCATAATACCCGCCTCCATCAAGCAATATGTCCTGGATTTTTCGCTAGAACGGGTCTCATCGCCCTACATACGCGAAAAATCCATGACATACCGCTTGATTACGGCTAGCCTGTGACTTGTAACGCTTCCAAGTTACAAGTCATACTAATACATAATACCCGCCCCACAAAGCAATATGTCCCGAATTTTTTTGCTAGAATGAGTCTCATCGCGTTTCATCACTCACTCATATACTCTCTTTCCAAAAATTCAGCAAAGACATCGACTAAGTGTGAGTGTGATATGTTCCTTTTTCGTACATAGTATATTTTTCTCATCGGAAATTTCTCTTTAACTTTAATTGCCATAACTAATCCTCGATTAATTACATCTCTGGCAGCAACTGCAGATACAACCGCAACCCCTAGTCCATTAACCACAGCATTGATTATGCTTTGCGTGTTGTCAAAACTGGTTACTGTATTTATCTCATCGATATTTATGTTTTGCTCAATAAAAAAGTTTTCATACCATATTCTTGTCCCAGAACCTTGCTCTCTGGCAATATAGTGATGTTCATATAATAATTTTTCCAATGGATATGATATGTCGTCTGAAAACTCCTTATCGTAAGGTGCGATAAAGACCATTTCTTCTGTCATGAATTCTTTAAATTCACATTTTCCATCTTCAATAATCCCACCGGTGAATCCAATTTCAGCTTCTCCAATGGCAATGCCACGAGAGGCGACGAGTGTATCAGCTGATTTTACATTAAACTTAATTTCAGGATATATGGCATGGAAGCGGGCAAGAACTTCCGGCAGAATGTATTGCGCCGGAACAGATGAAGCTAAAATGTTGATTTCACCACTATAATTCCCCAGTAAATGCTTTACTTGCTCGACAGTATTTGCTTTTAACATAAGTAGTTCCTTTGCGTTCTCATAGAAGAGCTTACCGGCAAGTGTTGGTATTACCTCTTTTGTTGAACGGTTTATCAAAGTTGTCCCAAGCTCTTTTTCAAGTACATTTATATATGCACTTACTGATGGTTGAGATAAATATATTGCCTCTGCCGCTTTAGAGAAACTCGCAAATTCAATTACTTTTACATATGCTTCGATTTGTCTAAAATTCATCTTTCTACTCCTGCCATTTTTATTCCTGATACAATTCATTATATATACTGATGACTTGCGGCGCAAGTGTGACAGAAAAAGATGTGCTCTTTCTTCAGAAACAGGACTATTAACACTATGCAGTTATGGCTTTATTGATCGCTTCAAGAGTATATTTTCAATGACAGAACTGGCGGATTCAAGTTGTGTACACAATAATTTGCGTTTACTAACTCATAATTCAATGGTGATTCTATATAAAATATCATGGCATTTTAGCTGATTATGAAATAACATTCACATTTGTTGCTTTTTTGTTGCATTATTATGCAAAAATGAGTTGACGTGTTTGGTCAAGTATGATTTAATCTTCAAAAGTGTTAATTTTTGTGTATACTTTAATAACATATTAGAAGGGAGGGGGCTTTTGCGGTTACTATTTGTCGCTTGGTTGTCATTTGTGAGAGAAATCAACCAGTGCATCTATGGCGAGAGTGGTCTTTCCGCACGTATGGTCTTCGACTTAATTTGAAGGCTGACACTAATATCACTTTTGATTCCACAACCAAAATTTTGAGGAGGTACTTAGCATAGTGAAATCTATATCTAAAAGACGTTTAGGGTTCAGAGTATTGGCTATCCTATTGGCACTTGTCTTTCTTGTGCCAGCAACAACAGGTTTAGCAACTTATGAAGAAGAGGTGTATGAAGAATTACCTGTACAACAACCTACAGGGATAGTTATTCCGGTTACACCAGCAGGTGCCAGAGCAGACGTAGGTATAACACCTGACGAGCTTGATGCCATGGCACTCGATCCACAATCATGGCTATTGGCGGAGCATATGTCTTATGACGTGTTTACTCCAAATGCTGTTGCTGATTGGGAGGGTGCCTTTGGCGGTGCTGTTCCGGAGCGCGGCGAGGATGTAACCGAGTTTAGAGCAGCAATAGTCATTCTTGAGTTTCCTGACAGACCTTTTTATCAAGGACAACCTGTCGGCTCAGGAGTAGCAGGCAATCCGGGCTTTGGTCAAACAGCACCAAACTGGAATAACCCACATGACGAGGCTAGAATTGAACATGTAAGAAGTTGGGTAGACTCTTGGCTCACTATTCCGGGCAGCCCCTTTAGCCCGACGGATGCTTCTACTATCGAAGGCAACCGAGGTCTGACTCTTACAGGATATTGGGCAGAAACAAGTCTTGGCGCCATATCAATGACTGCAGATACATTTGGTCCATTTATGGCACCGGTACTAGAATCTCAATTAGAAGCGTTTTTCTCATTCGGCAACCATTGGCATGGTCAGGCATGGCATGCCAATCGCGGCTACTTCTTCGGCGCCGGTTGGACATTGCGCAACTGGTTCCCGGCATACAGTGTCGCATTGGGAGCACCTGATGTCACTGCACTAGGTCCGTATACTGGTGGTGCTAGTGTAAGAGGCGTGGCAAAGAGACTAGCGATGGAAAGCGGTGTTGACTTTGTTGATGAAGCTGGAAATGCGCTTTATGATGTAATACTCATCGCTCTCGCTGGTTACTGTCAATCACCGACATGGCAAGAATTTGGTTCGATGATATTTGGTGGTCCTGACACAGTAGCTGCTCAGGAAACCGTTCCTCATCCAAACATCCCAGGTGAAGTTTTCATGAATCCAGCTACCAATGAACCACGCACAGGTATGGACTTCACAGGTTGGGGAAGACTCGACAGAATTAGAGAAACGATAACAGCTGAAGATTTCGATATCATCAGAGACTGGCCGACATTCTATATGTCAGATATCGACCTGAACTGGAGAAGACATCTTTCCGAAGGATATCATCAAGGTGCATTCCTTCTTGCAAGAGAGATAGCTGAAGAAGGTCTACAAGATGCATTTGATGATTTCATGGATGAATTTCCTGCTGCAGGATTTACTCTAGCTCAGTTCAGAGATCGCATATTCAGACCGGGCTTTATCAGAGGATATGCCGCCAGAATGGAATTCGCTAATCCTGCATGCCTCGACGAGACAACCGTGAACATGGTAGTGGGTACTGCGAATTCAATAGCTGGATTGACTCCACATAATGTGCCGGTAACAATAGGTGCAACAGCAACAGCAGCTGCAGCTAACACGGCAAGAACTAATGCTGTAAATGCTGCAATCGGCAACGCAGGTTTTGGACCATTTCGCATGATGGCGACCGCAATGGGTGTACGCAACGCAGAAGATAATGCAACAACATCACCTGTTGTCGTTGAAAGAGCCGGAGTCAATGTAAACACATTCCCGAACTGGTCAATTCCATTTGCACGCGGCACAGTAGGAAGATCAGCAAACTTCCCTGTTGTTGTCGCAGAAGCTGATATAGATCGTGTAGCTGCTGCAATCAACATTATAGACGCAGCGTATCCGTTCTCTCATACAATCGACCTTGCTGGAACTGATGCTGCAAGAGCAACGGCAATTACAAATTATATCAGAAATCTTCCAGAATTCCCTGCAGGTATAACAGTAAATGTTCATGGATATATTTCAGGTGCCGCTGTATCAGTACTAGCTGCTCGCGCAGCACTTGCTGTTACTGTCGAGAGTGGATTTGCAAGTGGCAGAACATCAATGGTCAGAGTGGCATTACCACCAACATCACCGTCTCTTGCATTAGCTGCCGATGCTGCTTTTGAACTTGAAGAATATGATTTCAATGAGTTCTTATATGGCGAACAAGATTATATCGAAGACTTTATTACTCATCCTGCACTTGTAGCGTCCGTGACTGATGCGGTAGCACCACGTTTCGTTCCATTCTCAGCTACTCCTTCAGAAGAACGTGCAGTGTTCATGGAAACTCAAGGTAACTCCGAGTGGGTAAGAGATCAACTACTTGCACTTGTTGAAGATGCAATGTATTTTGCAGAAAATTGTGAAATCAACCCATACTTCCAATCAGCTCCATCACGTTATGTGCCATGGACTTCATGGTATGGCGCAGTGAGCTTCTGGTCAAATGCACAAATGAACGCAACGATGCAAGGCAGATGGGGACATAGCCCGATTATCCCATCCGCAGTTCAAAGTGAGAGTGCCGGTATGGCAGTTTACGCACATGAAGTTGGTCACTTAATCCTTCTCCCCGACCAAGACAACTTCCCATATCAAGATGCCAACAACAACTGGACACAACGTGGTATCATCGGACCTTGGTGTACAATGGCTCGCGGATCTTTCTTAGGTCCTTATGGAGCGCATACAAGATGGCAGATTCCTGCTAGACACGGTGCTGCAGTTGGTTCAGGTCTAATTGCAAGACACAGAATTGCAGGCGGACTAACAGATCTAACAGTACCACGCAGAGCAAACCACTGGAGTGAAAATCCAGGTGCAATTTTGGATCCATGGAATCAAGTAGTACGTGATGATCCGGAAAATTCTCTAGATGTTTTGTATGTTCCGTACACAGACTTTAGAGCCGGACCTCCGATAGTGTCAGAAGTTTTCGCAAGAAATATCCCTGTCAACAGAGGATTTGAATTCGGAGAAAATGATCCGCGCGGACTAGAAGGCGAAATCTTAGGGCGCAACGCAATTGTTATTCAAGGTGCGGAATTTAGAAACCAAATCCCACACAGAGCGTCAGCCACAACAGGTAATGCGGCTTCGCGTTGGCAAGGTCTACTTTATGAAGATGGCAGACGTGACCTGAATGGATTCCGCAGATTAGAAACAGCCCGATGGAACTATGGCATTGGAGGCGCTGCGGCAGGCAACATTACTGAAGCTATGCTAGGAGTGCCCGGAGCCGTAGGTCATCAACAAGGATTCAGTATAGAAGTTGTTCAAAGATCTGGCTATGACTCATTTGTACCTGATGACGGCGTAATCATAAGCAGAATCGCACATCTAAACTCACGCGCAGGTACTGGTGCAAGACAACTGTCAGCTGGTGGAATGAGCAATCCTGGTACTTTCACTATTGATGCAAACCCAGGTTCAAACGGATTGGTTTCATTCTGGAATGCTGATGGGTCACCATGGGTATTCAGTGATTGTAACTTCATGCAAATGGCTGCCTCTCCGTTCGGAGCAGGCGTGCACAACAACCCATATTTCTACAGAACAGAGCATCCACGACTCAGCACTGACAGATGGGGCGAAGATATTGAAGCTGCTCTTGAGAGTAAATGGTTAGATGACGATGCAAGACCTGGCGTTTGGGGTGCAACTGTAAATGAATGGGTGGATATACATAACAACTTCCATTTCTACATTCTACAAAGACACAACAACGCAGGTGCATATGGTACATTCTTATCATATGACGTAGCTATCAGAAACACTGCACCGGGTGCATATGTTGTCGGTGGTGAACTTGAACTTGCCAGAGTTGGTGAACCAAGTGCAGCATCACCTGGAAACTTCGCAGTACAAAGATTCGCACTTACAGCATGTGATGAAGCAACGACTACAGATATCGTAAGAGTACTTCTTGAAGGCGAACTTGCGGAGTTAGTTATGAATACAACAGCTGGTGGATATGACTATGTCGCTCACACAAGAGATCAAAATGTTGTTATCCTTAACAATCTCTACGCAATCGAGCCAGGTCAAACAATCGAGTTTGACGTGTTTATCAGAGTTCCTGCAGGTCACACTGGTGGCGAGTTTGATACTAGCGGACGCTTAGAGGTAGCTGTGGAGTCAGAAACAAATCCTGATAAATATGCTCGCGAAGACGGACCGGTTGTACCACCAACATCAGCCGTGTTTACTGAAACAAGACCTAACCTCCTATTAGAATGGTTTGGTAGATACACCGAAATAGAGCTTGCTACTCGTGGAAATCTTGGCATATTTGAGCAGCATAGTGTGTTTGTAGTTCCATATGGAGTTACATTGAGAGTCACAACTGCATTTAACGCACAACGTAACGCTGAAATCCGCGTAGAGGGAACCCTGATTATAGAAGAGGGCGCAAGACTCAATGGTCAGGCTGGCGGTACAATAAGAATTGCAGAAGGTGGCACACTAATTATTAACGGTGTCGCAGAAAATATGGCTGGCTCAACATTTATCAATGCCGGTGAGATTACTATTACAGATACCGGTAGGTTAAATATACGTGCAGATGCATACTACTGCTTTGAAGATGGAGAGTTCATAGGAGAAGGAGCTGCTGATATTAGACGTGGAGCAATCAATCTTTCACCCGAAGACCCACCCGAGGATCTACCCGAGGACTAATATCACTGTTACGTAAAGGCAACATTCACTAAAATGTGAAATACTCCTCCCAAAAGAAAGTTTCGACTGACTTTTGGGAGGAGTGTTGTTTTTCCAAAAGAAAATGATACGGTTGTTACTGTCATACGTAATAATACAAAACTACTGGATTTTTATACGGAAATAAGTTGACTGGATTAGTTAAGTATGATTTAATCATTAAAAGTGTTAAATTGTGTCTGTTTATGTGAGAGAGAAGGGGGGGCTTATCAGGCTGCTGCTCGTAGCTTAGTCATCATTCACAATAGGCAAACAGTGAACATGTCCGGACAGGCGTGGTCTTGTCGTATGTATGGTCTTTGATTTACGAGCATTTCTAAAAGACTGGCACTGATATCACTTCATTATTGACAACATTTAAATTTAAGAGGAGGTAAGCACTATAGTGAAATCCACATTTAAAAGAAGTTTAGGCTTCAGAGTACTAGCGATCCTGCTGGCTCTTGTTTTTCTAGTACCAACAACATCAGGGTTAGCTTTAGCTGAACAAGAGTTGTATGAACTAGATGCTGCCGGCATAGTAGTTCCGGTTGTACATGAGGGCGCAAGAAGTGCGGCAGGTATAACTCCGGAGCAGCTCGATGCAATGGCACTAGACCCACAGTCTTGGCGTCTGCCCGAACACCAAACCTGGGATGACTTTACACCTCATCCTGTAGTTGATTGGGATGGCTATCGTTCTGATAGACCTGACCTCAGTGATTCAAGGGATTTTAGAGGAGCGCTTATCTTAATCGAATTCCCCGATCGCCCGCTCATGACAAGAGGTCCTGCAGGCGCGGGTTTAATGGGTAATCCTCAACGCGCAGTAAACGTAGCGGATTGTCCGGTAGAAGATAACGGTTGCTGTGTGGTAACAGAAGTAGGTTGTGATTTCTGCGTAGCTTTATTATGGAACAATTTCTTTAACGAGCCGATAACAGATCTAAATAACAGCATAACAATCGGCGGATACTGGTTGGAAAATTCATTTGGCAATTGGAATATCGAACTGGACATTTACGGACCATTCATGATGCCTATGTTTGAATTCCAGTTTCCATCTAACGGCAGTTTCTGGAACAGAAATCCGGTTCCTACCGGAGGAATATTCGGAGGGCGTTATGACTTCGGTGCAAACTTCCACTTTGGTAACCAGTTTCCAATGTGGGGCCGGGGAACAGGTAACTTGGGAGATGTTAACACCGCAAGCGCATTTTCTTTGACAGGTACCGGAGATATGCTTGTGTCGAATAATTCAATAACCGCTACCGCTGTGAGAGCCGCATTAGAGCAAGACCCTGCCTTTATTGAAAACTTCCTCGATGACGATGGAAATCTGTTGTATGAATTCATATTTATTACCGGCGCTGGATACGCCCAGACTGCTACATGGCAGGAGATGGGTAGTATGATGTTTGATATTAGCCCTGATGGCGAAATGGATTTTGGTCAGATAGCGCAAACGGTTGAAATAATGCATCCGACAACGAGAGAAGTTATGCCGGATATGACAGGCATGGACTTCACAGGTTATGCTAGAGTCAGAAGCATTTATGAAACTGTAACTGCACCGGGCTTTAACATAGTCGAAGCTTGGCCTAATTTCTACATGCTCGATTATGAAGCAATGTGGAGAGCTCGTGTGACTACAAACCCAACACCTGTCGCAACAGGTGAGAGAACTTTGACGGCAGCATTTATTGCTGCCAGAACCGCATATGAGAATCAAAATTTAGCAGGTGCGTTTGCTGCATTTAATGCTGAATTTCCAAGTTCTAATCTTACTCAAGCGCAGTTTAGAGACAATATATTCCGTCCGCAGTTTATTGTGGATTATGCCAATTTGAGCAAGCTAGTTCAAGCCGAAGATATAATGGAACTGAGCTTTGAAGGTGTTATAGAGTTTGCCGAAGTTATAGAGATGGATGAAAATCCCGATTATGTGATAGGCTGGGAACTTTCGCTTGAAGATGGAGGAACCATTTATGAGTTTGAGACATCCTTTTACATTCCGGCTCAATATCTTGTGCCATTTGAAGAAGTATGGGGAGAAGAATCTCCTTTCGAGTTGCTAAACGATAACAACGAACCTGAGTACTCACAAGAGTGGCTTGATTTTTATGAAAATTGGGGCAATCCTGACTGGGTATTAGCAGAACTAATTAGTCTGCTTCAGGATGCTATGGATGATGCGAGAACAAGCACAGTTAACCCATATTTTGGAGCCGTGCCTTCACGCTATGTGCCGTGGTCGTCGTGGTACGGTACTGCCGGTACTTGGTCTCATGCAAATACTGGCTTTAATGTCGTCGGTCCTGATGGCGTAATTAGGGGACTGCCGGTTTCCGTTCAGAGCGAAAGCACAGGTATGTCGACTTATTCCCATGAGCTTGGTCACCTGGTTGGATTGCCGGATAATGACAACTCTCCTTACGCCGCCATTCCGAGACGTAGCTTGCAAGGTGCTTGGGATATAATGGCTCGTGGTACTTTTGTAGGTCCAGGTGGAGGTCATACCAGATGGATGGTTCCTGCAACTATGGGCGCATCTGTAGGGGCACATCAGAATCTCAGAGGGAAAATTGCAAACGGATTTACCGACTTGACAATTGAAGGCAGAGACAATGTTTCTGGAATTCAAGGCGCGATAACGAGCCCGGTAGGTCGTCTTGTTAACTGGGTGAGACCTGATCATTATAATTCACGCGATATCTTGTATGTACCATATACACAGTTTAGAGCGGGGCCGCCCGTTGTCGGAGAAGTTTTTGGACGCAACATTCCAGTCAATCAAGGCTTCCTAGATTATTACGGCGAAGAAATTGAAGGATTCGTTGGAATCATTATTCAGGGGGCAGAGTTTAATAATCGAACTCCCGAAGTAGCTGCCAACTGGGCGACAAACCTTTTGCCAGGCGGTGCCACTCTCTGGGATGGGCGTACACTTGATGCAAATGGTTACGACCCGCGCACAGGTTTTAGGAGAATAGACCCGGCAAGGTGGAACTATATGCTTACCAGTACAATCAACAACATCGGCATTGGTTTAACAAATATAGGCCCAGAAACTTTGCTTACGGTTGGTGGAGAAACACGAGTCTTCGGCTCGCCGGACGGAATCCCGCTTACCGGACGTCAACATGGTTTCTCTGTTGAAGTTGTTGATAGAACCGGATACGATTCATTTATGCATGACCATGGTGTGTTTATAAACAGAATAACGCATACGAATGCACCGCGTGCAGGTGGTATGGAAAATCCGGCATCCTTCATAGTTGATGCTAATCCAGGTCCGCTGGATATAGTCCAGTTTATTGAAGCAGACAGCAGCTACTATATGAAGGCCGATTGTCACTACGTTAACATGGCTGCCGCGACATTCCACGCTGGTGTACACAACGACCCTAACTTCTTGCGAGAAGAATTTCCGGATAAATTCCGTGCAGATGACCCAAGACCGGGCGTTGCAGGGCACACTGTAAATGAATGGGTAGATGAGCACAACAATTTCCATTTCTACATCCTTCAAAAACATAACAATGCAGGTGCATATGGCACATTCTTGTCATATGATGTAGCTATCAGAAACACTGCACCGGGCGCTTATGTTGTTGGTGGTGAACTAGAGCTAGTAAGAGTTGGCGATCCAACTCCAGCAGCTCCAGGCAACTTCTCAGTACAAAGCTTTGCACTTACAGCATGTGACGTAGCAACAACTACAGACATCATCAGAATTCTTCTCGAAGGCGAACTTGCAGACCTAGTTATGAACACAACTGCAGGTGGCGTAGAGTACGTAGCTCACACAAGAGATCAAAATGTTGTTATCCTTAACAATCTCTACGCAATCGAGCCAGGTCAAACAATCGAGTTTGACGTGTTTATCAGAGTTCCTGCAGATCACACTGGTTCAGAGTTTGATACAAGCGGACGCTTAGGCGTAGTCGTGGAATCAGAAACAAATTCTGATAAATACGCTCGCGAAGACGGACCCGTTGTACCACCAACATCAGCCGTGTTTACAGAAACAAGACCTAACCTCCTATTAGAATGGTTTGGTAGATACACCGAAATAGAGCTTGCTACTCGCGGAAATCTTGGCATATTTGAACAGCATAGTGTGTTTGTAGTTCCAGAAGGAGTTACATTGACAGTCGCAACTGCATTTAATGCACAACGTAACGCTGAAATCCGTGTAGAGGGAACCCTGATTATAGCTGACGGCGGAAGACTCAATGGTCAGGCTGGCGGTACAATAAGAATTGCAGAAGGTGGCACACTAATTATTAACGGTGTCGCAGAAAATATGGCTGGCTCAACATTTATCAACGCCGGTGAGATCACTGTTACAGATACCGGTAGACTAAATATACGTGCAGATGCATATTACTGCTTAGTAGATGGAGAGTTCATAGGTGATGGAGCTGCTGATATTAGACGTGGAGCAATCAATCTTTCACCCGAAGACCCACCCGATGATCTACTTGAGGACTAATATCACTATTACGTAAAGGCAACATTCACTAAAATGTGAAATACTCCTCCCAAAAGAAAGTTTCGACTGACTTTTGGGAGGAGCTGCTTTTATTCTGGTAGATCGTAGCGCAAGGCAGCTGTTATTACTTTTTCTGATTAATTACATCGCCTTTATCAATATTTTGTATTTCATAAATCCATATATCTAAAGTATAATCATTTTGGTGTTTTGTGAATACGTTAAATATAAAATAGGAGGAATGAAATTGAAAAGAGAAATCAGTATTGACAAAGTAAGAACTGATGCTGAAAATGCCTACAAGTCAAGTGAGTTCCTGTGTGCAGAAGCGGTTGTGTACTCGATACGTGAGAATCTTGATCCGACTATGCCAAAAGAATTAATTTCTGCAGCAACAGGCTTTTCAGTCGGCGTCGGCAGTTCCCAATGTATGTGCAGCACAGTTTCAGCTGCTGTTATTTGTTTGGGGCATTTCTTCGGCAGAACATTTCCCACAACAATAACTGATCCCGAAAGTCAAAAAACAATAGCCCTCGCCTATGAACTACAGGACAGTTTTAAAACCAAGAACAAAGTCTTATGTTGTCATGTTCATCTTAAAGGCAAAGAAATGGAAAGTTCTGAGCAAGTAAATCAATGTACAGGCTTTGTTGGTGATATGGCAGTGAAGACTGCTGAAATTGTTGCTAGAGAGCTTGGTCTGAAAGTCACTGATGGGAGGACCGCATAATGAAAAAAGAAGTTAACATCAAGCAAGTTAGATATGATGCAGAAGAAGTCTTTCGTATTGGTGGCTTTTATTGTTCTGAAGCCATTGTATCTTCCATTAGAATGAACTTCGACCCGAGTATGCCAAAAGAACTAATAAAGTCTGCCTCTGGATTCCCTATCGGCGTTGGTCGCTCGAAATGCATGTGCGGTGCAATCTCCGGCGCAATTATTGCATTAGGATACTTCTTTGGAAGGGGTGCACAATCTGCAGACGCTGATGATACGAAAGGCAATAAATGCATGGAGCTGTCATATGAGCTTCAAGACAGCTTTAGAAAAAACCATCAGGGTACACTTTGTTGTCACATTCATGTAGAAGGCATGGACCTGTTAAATGCTGAACATAAAAAGCAATGTGTTGCTTTTACAGGCGAGATGGCTGTTAAGACTGCTGAAATAATAGCGAGAGAACTCAATATGAAACTGCTTTATGATGATGTGGAGGTGCGCTAGGTGAAAAAGTTTGTTAAAAGCATACCCATAGCAACATGTGGACTCTCTCTTGCACTCGCTGCGCTCGGAAATCTATTGCGTCCTTTGCCACATGGAGATACAATACGATATATTTGTGGCGCACTAGCATTTGCCATACTCATTATTTTTGCAATGAAAATTATTTTTGACTTCCCTCATGCAAGGGAAGAATTTAAAACTCCTGTACCTCTAAGTGTTTTGCCAACTGCAACAATGGCAACAATGCTTTTAAGTACATACATCAGACCATACATAGGATATATTGCTCTTAGTATTTGGTACGCTGCAGTTGCTTTGCATGTTTTCATAATATTGGTGTTCATCAAGCGATTTGTATTTGGCTTTAAGTTAGGGTCAGTCTTCCCAAGTTGGTTCATTGTTGGAGTTGGCATAGTAACTGCAAGTGTTACTGCGCCTGCTATGGGGGCTTTCTTAATAGGTCAAATAGCATTTTATTTCGGCTTTGTTCTCTACTTTGTAGTGCTGACTCTTGTTGTATTGCGAATGTATAAGGTCAGAGTTTTTCCCGAGCCTGCGCGCAAAACAGTTGCTATTTTCACCGCTCCTATGGGTCTGTTGGTTGTTGGCTACTTTAGCTCATTTGTTGGTCCGGAACATGTTCAGACCAATCCCACACTCATATATATCATGCTCGCAATTGCAGCAATAAGTTATATTTATGTATCGGTAATGATGTTCTCTCTTTTGAAAATTAAGTTTTATCCAACATATGCGGCATTTACATTCCCCTATGTCATCAGTGCAACCGCATTTAGATTAGGTGCTAATTTCATTGCAACTAATCATCATGGCTTTGACTTCTTGCGCATTATTGCAGATATAACAATGTGGATAGCAGTTGCTGTTGTATTGTTTGTGCTACAACATTATGTCAGATACTTCCGCTTCTGGCTCAAATATTAAATTGTATAAGGAGTTCAACACGTAATGGAACCAAATAAATTACATATTTTATGGACAAATGATAATCTGCACACTTCTCAATTTATGGTAATGTTCTATGCAACACAAAGCAAAGTACATCACCATTGGGATGATGTTACAGTTATTCTCTGGGGCGCTCCTGTAAAGTTCATTACTGAGAATAAGATAATTCAAGAAGAATTAAAAATTGCAAAACATGCAGGAGTAAAATTCTCTGCATGTACAAGCTGTGCTATTAAGTTCAATGTCGTGGACAAATTGGGAGAACTCGGTATAGAAGTTGCTCCTTGGACTGAACCTTTTACAAATCTGCTGAAAAATGGTGAAACTATAGTGTATGCGTAGCAGTATAACATAATGTTTATATTGTTTGCTTCTCCCACTCAGTTACAATATTAGCTATTTCATCTGTAAAAGCATTTTCACCAAAAGTGTTAATTTTGAAAAACACAGCTTGACTTCCACCAGAGGCAATGACTGATACATATAAATCTTCGCCTGTACCCAACAATGTAATATTCGCCGCTAAACGATTACCACCAATCATACTGTAGCGCTCATATACTCGCACAGCACATCGTACATTTCCTATTGAAATGTCACTTCCATCTTGAAAGGACGCAGAAATACTTCCGCGTAATATCTCTCGGTCTAATGTCTGTAGCAAGGAATTAAAATCACCGCGTAAATTACGTTCATATTTTGCCATTTTGTAGCTCCTCCAATACTCTAAAGTGATGTAATTACTATTTTCTCTGCTCTCTCGTCTCCAGAACCTCGATTTTACAACTATTTTCGAGGGAATTTGCTCCTCTTTTGTCTCACTCAACTATTGCCAATCTTGCTTCAACTGCAAGCTCGTCACAGCGGTTGTTGTATTCGTTGTCTGCGTGACCTTTGACCCATTCAAAGGTCACTTTGTGTTTTTCAAGTAGTGGCACGAGCCTCACCCAAAGGTCAGGGTTTTTTACTTCGCCGCCTTTACGTTTCCAACCCTTTTTTTGCCAGGATTCTAGCCAACCTAGGTTAATTGCGTTAACAACATATTGCGAATCTGAGTAGAGCATAACATTGCACGGTTCTTTTAATGCTTCCAGAGCTGTTATTACTGATATAAGCTCCATGCGATTATTTGTTGTGCTGGGTTCAGCGCCGCTGAGTTCTTTTTTGTTTTCTCCATACATTAATATGGCACCCCAGCCACCTGGACCGGGGTTACCACTACATGCACCATCTGTGTATATTGTTACTTTTTTCAATGCTTACCTCGCTGAACGGATTTTGTAATCTAACTCTTTGCTCATTTGTAGGAGCGTCGACCCATTGTTTAGTTGTTGCTGTATCGCGGGCGATCGAGGACGATCGCCCCTACAATTAGAAATTATTTTTCATCGCTCTCTGTATTGCTTGATTCTTCGACAGCACTTTCGCTCTCGCGTGCACTCTCGTTGCTACCACTCGCACTTGCGTCACTATTCACATTTTCGTTTGTGACTGCGCTCTCGCTGGTATTTTCATTTTCATCTTCGAACTCGTCTTCTTCTTCTTTTTCTGTGCGAGCTATTGAAATTACTTTGGCTTCAACACCTGTACGCATTAGCCGTACACCTTGTGTTGCGCGTCCGATTATACTTATATCGGATGCTGCCATACGGATGATTGTGCCGTCATCAGAGATAATCATGATATCATCATTCTCATCTACCACCTTGATGTCTGCGACTTTACCTGTTTTATCAGTTACAGTTTGATTTTTCTTACCATAACCGCCGCGATTTTGAGCTTCGCCCTCTTCGCCGCCGCGTAAGTATTCGCTTATTTCTGTGCGCTTACCATAACCCTTTTCCGTTACAGTCAGCAATGCACCGCCTTCTCTGGCTCGTGCTGCACCAACACAGTGGTCTCCCTTGCGAAGTCTTATTCCACGTACACCAGCTGCAGCTCTACCAGTTGGACGTATATCAGATTCATTAAAGCAAATCGCAATTCCGTTATATGTTGCAATCAGTAGCATTTGCTTGCCGTCTGTGTCGCGCACTGATATCAGCTCATCATCTTCACTAAGGGTTATTGCTCTGATACCAACATTCTTGATGTTTTTCAGCTCCATCGTCCTCATACGCTTAACGGTACCTTTTCTTGTAACCATCATCAGATACTCATCATGAGAAAATTCACGCATGCGAATCATAGCAGAAACTTTTTCACCAGCTTGCATTGGCAGAATATTAACAATGTTTGTTCCGCGTGCTTGTCGGCCGGACTCCGGAATCATGTAGCCTTTCTTACGATAGACTTTTCCATGATTTGTGAAGAATAGAATAAAGTCATGTGTTGAAGCTGTAAATAATGTTTCAACATAGTCCTCTTCTTTTGTGGTCATAGCTGTGATTCCACGTCCTCCTCGACGCTGTGCTCTATATGTATTTGCAGGAAGTCTCTTGATATATCCTGAATGAGTCAATGTATAAACACATTCTTCCTCATCGATCAAATCTTCAATGTCTATTTCATCTTCGACAATAGCAATTTCTGTACGTCGCTCATCACCGAACTTATCACGAATTTCTATTAATTCTTCTTTTAATACTTCGTCAAGTTTCTCTTGACTACCAAGTAGCATTAGGTAATATTCAATTTTCTTCTGAAGCTCTGCATATTCATTTTCGATTTTTTCAATTTCAAGACCTTGCAAACTTCTCAGGCGCATTTCAAGAATCGCTTGTGCTTGTACATCGCTGAGTTCAAACCTTTCCATCAAGCGCTCTTTTGCATTGTCATAACTTGTACGAATGATTTTTATAACTTCATCTATGTTATTACATGCAATACGCAGTCCCTCAAGAATATGTGCACGCTCACGAGCTTTTCTCAAATCATATTCTGTGCGACGACGAACTATTTCTCGTTGGAATGTTATGTACTCATCAAGCATTTGTTTAAGTGACAAAATACGAGGCTGACTTTGGTCATCCACAAGTGCCAACATAACTATTGCAAATGTTGTTTGCATTTGGGTTTGTGTATATAGTCGATTTAGCACAACTTGAGCATTTGCATCACGCTTTAGTTCTATTACTATGCGCATTCCGTCTCTGTCAGACTCATCTCGCATTGCAGACAGACCTTCAATACGCTTGTTCTTTACATTTTCTGCAATAGATTCTAGTAGTCGTGCCTTGTTAACTTGATAAGGAAGTTCTGTGACAATGATTCGTGTTCTTCCTTGTCCAAACTCTTCCATTTCAGTTCTTGCACGGACACGAATGCGTCCACGACCTGTGGCATACGCAGCTCTCATGCCGGCTCTACCCATGATAATACCTCTGGTTGGGAAGTCAGGACCGGAAATATATTCCATGATGTCATCCAGATCAGCTTCGGGGTTATCCATCACATGTACAACTGCATTTATTACTTCTGTGAGATTATGAGGAGGAATATTCGTTGTCATACCAACAGCAATTCCGGTTGAACCATTGACTAATAGATTTGGAAATCTACTTGGTAGTACACGAGGTTGCTTACGTGTTTCATCGTAGTTTGGATCCCAATTTACTGTATCTTTGCCTATTTCACGGAGCATTTCATCAGAAATCTTCGAAAGTCTCGCTTCTGTATAACGCATTGCTGCTGGAGGGTCACCATCTATTGAGCCAAAGTTACCATGACCCGATACAAGCAAATAACGAGTCGAAAAGTCTTGAGCCATACGAACAAGTGCATCATAAATAGACTGATCCCCATGTGGGTGATATCTGCCCATGATATCGCCGACTGCAGTTGCAGCTTTTCTAAATGGCTTGTCACTAGTCAAATTACTCTCGTGCATTGTATAAAGTATGCGACGGTGAATAGGTTTCAGCCCATCACGCACATCAGGTAATGCTCTGTCTATAATTACTGACATGGCGTATGTCAAAAACGAAGTCTCCATTTCTGACTCAAGGGGTGCAGTTATTATTTTTTGTTCAGGAAAACTAATGTCTCCCGTTTTTTCTTTTTTTGGCATTATGTTCTCCTACATATCTAAGTTAATCGCATACTTTGCGTATTTCTCAATGTATTCCTTACGTGGTTCAACTTTTTCTCCCATAAGTACTGTAAACACTTCGTCTGCTTCAATTGCATCAGTTAACTCAATGCGTTTTAGGGTACGCGTTTCCGGATTCATTGTCGTATCCCAAAGCTCATGAGCGTCCATTTCACCCAAACCTTTATTGCGTGAAATATCTACCTTGCCTTTCCCATCTTCGCCACGCATTTCAACGAGAGCGGTTTCAAGCTCACTGTCATCGAGAACCCAACGAACATTCCGTCCTCGTGTTAGTTTGAATAGTGGTGGTTGTGCAGCATAGACATATCCACCCTCAATCAATGGTCGCATGAAGCGGAAGAAGAATGTTAGTAGCAGTGTTCTGATATGGCTACCATCGACATCAGCATCAGCCATGATTATAATTTTATGATAACGTAACTTTGACTCATCAAACTCCTCACCAATTCCTGCTCCTAGTGCTGTTATGACAGGGGTTAGTTTTTCATTACCATAAACCTTATCAACACGAGCTTTTTCAACATTGAGCATCTTACCCCAAAGTGGCAAAATTGCTTGGAATCTACTGTCTCGTCCACCTTTGGCACTACCTCCGGCACTGTCTCCCTCGACGATGTATAGTTCTGTTAGCTCTGCATTCGACTCATTACAGTCGGCAAGCTTTCCAGGTAATGACATGCCTTCAAGTGCGTTTTTACGTCTAATATTTTCTCTCGCTTTACGCGCAGCTTCTCTTGCTCTGGATGCCGTAATAGCTTTATCAAGAATTGAACGTGCTACAGCAGGGTTTTCTTCAAAGAATGTTGATAATTTTTCAGAAATAAGACTATCAACAAATGATCTCATCTCCGAGTTACCTAGCTTTGATTTTGTTTGACCCTCAAACTGTGCGTCCATAAGTCTGACAGATATGACAGCGGTAATACCCTCGCGGCAGTCCTCACCGGAAAGTTTGTCTTCATTTTTAAGCATGTTTAATTTTTTACCATAATCATTCAAAACTCTCGTAAGTGCAGCTTTGAATCCGGTTTCATGCATACCTCCGTCAGGAGTGTTGATATTGTTTGCAAAACTCAAAATAAAATCATTATATACATCACCACAGTATTGAAGAGCCACTTCTGCAGTTGAGTCTGAACGCTCATCTGACAAATAAATGACATTTTCATGTAAAGGTGTTTTATTGCGATTTATATAATTGACGAACTCAATTATCCCGCCTTCATAATACATAATATCTTCAGTTTCGTGACCTTCTCGCTCGTCACGTATTGTTATTTTCAGACCACCATTGAGAAATGCTTGTTCTCGCATGCGTGTTTTCAATGTGTCATAGTTGAAAATACAATCATCAAATATTTCATCATCCGGCTTAAATGTTACTTCTGTTCCGGTTATTGATGTATCCCCAACAACTTTAATTTTTTGTGTCATATCACCACGGGAGAATTTCATCTCGTGAATTTTACCATCTTTGTGTACGCGAACGACAAGCCATTCAGACAATGCATTAACAACGGATGCACCAACACCGTGCAATCCGCCTGATACTTTATATCCGCCACCGCCAAATTTACCACCAGCATGAAGAACGGTAAATACAACCTCAAGTGCACTCGTTCCTGTTTGCTCTTGAACATCGATTGGAATACCACGCCCGTTGTCGGTTATTGTAATTGTTCCGTCACCTTTAATAATAACAGATACTTCATCGCAAAATCCGGCCAATGCTTCGTCAATTGCATTATCAACAATTTCGTAAACTAAATGATGAAGTCCTGATGTTGATGTTGAGCCAATGTACATGCCCGGTCTCTTACGAACAGCTTCAAGTCCTTCAAGTACCTGAATATGCGAAGCATCATATTCTTCGTTTGCTGCGGCGATGTTGCTGATTTCTTCGTTTAGGTTATTTGTATTTTCTTCTGACATTAATGTTTCCCCTTATTCAAATCGCATGGTCTCAGAACGTCTTAATAATGTCTGAGGTGATAATTGCGATAAATATACTTTTACTTCTTCATCCTTGCCGGTAACTATGAATGATCTTGGCAACTCGTCTGACACATTTACAACTTGTCCAACTGATTCAGAATCACTTAAAAATTTCCGGGTTATTTGTGATTGCGTAGTATTATCTAAGTCGAATATTCCAATAATGTTAGCTTCAGGAACAACGACATTTTGACCTA
Source organism: Oscillospiraceae bacterium (assembly GCA_009785345.1). GTDB lineage: Bacteria > Bacillota > Clostridia > Oscillospirales > Oscillospiraceae > WRMH01. Next base: position 8,659 of record WQWL01000031.1, on the reverse strand, counting down.
AGTGTAAATACATCTTTTATATTAATTCCCCATTCTCAACTCTTAGTGTTTTGCCACTTGTAAGTGATGTTACTACAGTATCATCACAACATGTTATAAACACTTGTCCATTTCTTATCTTACTGAGTATGAAGCTTTGTCGCTTTGAATCAAGCTCTGATAACACATCATCCAATAACAATACCGGATACTCGTTTTTGCTGTTATAGTGTATATCTCGCTCAGCCATTTTTATTGACACAGATGCTGTTCGTGTTTGCCCTTGAGAAGCATACTTTCTAGCAGCCATGCCATTAATATCAATTTCTAAATCATCCTTATGGGCACCTGATAGGCATAATCCTGATCTTAGTTCTGCAGTTCGATGTTCCTGTTGATGTTCAAGCAGTAATGGCAGTAGTTCAGAGGGCTTCTTTCCACTTGGATCCATGCGTCCTACTGTCTTATATTTTATATCTAGAATTTCTGTGTTATCAGAAAATTCTTCATGTATAGCTGCCGCTTTTTTTGAAAGCGCTTCTGCAAATGCTGCTCTATAATATATTAATCTTGCACTCTGCTCTGCTAAACGTAGATTAAAATCATCTAACAAATCTAATAACGCAGGTTTATCATGATAATCTTTTAAAATACGCGTTTTATTTTCATATAATTTATTAAACTCTGTTAGTGCCGCAAGATAACCCGGTCTAAGTTGTGAAAGACAATTGTCCATCATTTTACGTCTTACAGCAGCTCCGTCTTTAATGAGTGTTAAGTCATCCGGACAAAATAATACTGCAGTAAGTCGTCCTGCCAGTTCAGTTGCCTTCTTTAATTTAGCTCCATTTGCATATAATTCACGTCTGCGCCCACGATAAAGTCGCGCCTCAAGCATTTGTTCTCTCTCATTAGAAACGATGCTTGCACGAATATTTGCACCATCTTTATCTAATGTAATAAGTTCTTTATCACTCCCTGAACGAAAGGAACGTCCTGTTGCCAGATAATATATTGATTCGATAAGGTTAGTTTTGCCTTGTGCGTTGCGTCCTGTTATTACGTTTACATCATCACTAAATTTTATGGATACACCATTATAATTTCTAAACCCATCCAGAAAAACTTCTTTAACAATCATTTTACTTAGAACTTTCGCTATTTTGTTTTATTAAAAAAACATCATTACCATAACGAACTACACTTCCGGGTTTAATTTTTTTCCCTCTTTGTGTGCAAACTTCTTTATCCACAAAAACTTCACCATTTTGTATAAGATACTTTGCTTCTCCACCTGTAGAAGCAACTGATGCAAATTTAAGTAGCGAATCAAGCTTTATATATTCACCGATGATTCTTATAGTACTAACATCATTAATTTTAACCTTCATATGCCTTCAATCTCACAGGTAGTATCATATAGAGGAAATTATTTGAATCATCAGCAGGTTTTATTATACACGGAGTAACTCCTGAATTTAGCTCCAATAGGACATCATCGGCAGGAGCAGCTTTTAGAGCTTCAAGCATATATTTATCATTAAACCCAATTTCAAGATTTTCACCATCACCGCTTATTATACACTCATCATTGGCTTTACCAAGTGCGGATACCGAATGTAGTTTAACAAGCCCATCTCCAAATACACATCTAACAGGACTTTTTAACTTATCGCTAATAATCAATGAAACACGTTCAACTGCAGCTATTAACTCATCTTTTTCCACACTGAGTTTAAAATTAGCTTGTTGAGGTAATGAGTTTTTGTAGTTTAAAAAGTCACCTTCTAATCTACGAGAAATTAGAATTGTTTCATCAATTCTAAAAATAATGTGCTTTGAACCGAGGGTAATTGTTACACTTCCATCTCCATCTGAAATTATTCTTTCAACTTCAGAAAGTGCTGAACCTGGAACAACAAAACTCAAAGTTGATACATTATCATTTTCTAAAGGCTCTCGCCTTAATGCAAGCCTATAGCCATCGACTGCAACAATAACAAGCTCACCATCAATTGTTTCAAATAAAGCACCTGTGTGTATCGGACGAGATTCATTATCACTAACTGCGAAATTTGTTTGCGAAATCATTTTTTTAAGGGTTGATTCAGATATTTCAATTTTATCTTGCTCATCAACTGCTGGTAATTCCGGATAATCAGATGTTGGAGAACCAAGTATTTCAAAGTCACTCATTTCACTACTTATCTGTGCTGCATAGCCTGAGTTTACTTCTATAGTTACATGTTGACCCGGCATTTTTCTTATTATTTCACAAAATAGCCGTGCATGTAAAACTATTCCACCATCTATATCTACTTCAGCAGGTACATTTGTTACAATGCCGGTTTTTAAATCATATCCGGTAACTCTCAAATTTCCATGTTCTGCTTCGATAAGTAGTCCTTCAAGCAAGGGAATTGGACTTTTTGTAACTGCAGCTCGTGATGCAGTTAATATTGCTGAAAGAAGTAAAGGCTTTTCACATGTAAATTTCATAGTGATAATGGTCCTTTCTTTATATAAATAAATATTATTATTTTAGTAATAGTTGTAGTAGAAGGAAAATATGTGGATAAGTCTAAAATGGCTTGAAATTACTGGAATTATTTTTTACTTAACAATGTGAGAAACTCTGTGTAATTTTAGAGGGAATGTGTCATACTATATTTACTAACATTAGTTAACAAAAAATAACTGTGAATATGTGGATAAGTAAAATGTTAAACCTTTGCATTAATATTTGATGTTATGTCTTTTATTATATTAGAAAAACCAGCATCTTCTCGTATTTTTTTATCTATTTTATTAACAGCGTTTATAACAGCTGTATGATCTTTTCCGGAGGGGTTATTACCTTCAAAAAGACTACCGATATCCTTGAGAGATAGATTTGTAAGTTTGCGAATAAGGTACATTGAAATATGTCTTGCAAGTACAGTATTAGAAACTCTGCTTTTACCCTTAACCTCTTCGGGAGTTTGTGTGTAATATTTTGCTGTTTCATCAATTATAGTATCTGTTGTAGGAATCAAATCTCTTTCGCCTTTGAACATATCTTTAAGACGGGTTTTCACAGTTTCAACAGTAATATCATCATTCATAATGTCGCGGTAAGCAATAATCATTTTCACTGCGCCTTCAAGTTGACGAACATTTGAATCTAAATTTTCTGCAATATAAAAAGTTACATCATCAGGTAATATGACACCGAGCTGTTCTGCTTTATTTCGAATTATTGCAACGCGAAGAACTTCGTCAGGAGGTTGAATATCAGCCAAAAGACCTTGTTCAAAGCGTGTTCTGAGCCTATCTTCCAGTTTATATAGCTCTCCTGGTGGTCTATCTGATGTCAATACAATTTGCTTTCCTAGCTCGAAAAGGGTGTTATATGTATTAAAATATTCTTCTTGCGTACCCTCTCTGCCTGCAATAAATTGAATATCATCCATTAAAAAGAAATCTGCTCCGCGATATTTATCACGAAACTCAACATTTTTACCTTGCTTTATTGCTGAAATTAGATCATTTGTAAAATCCTCGCCCTTAACATAAACAACATTATAATGAGGGTATTTAGATTCGACAGCATTTCTAATTGCATAAAGTAGATGAGTTTTCCCAAGCCCTGATTCACCATAGATAAATAGTGGGTTATAGCCTTGGATATTTCCACCATTGGCAACTGCCAATGCCGCTGCATGAGCAAACTTATTTGAACTACCCACAACAAAGTGTTCAAATGTGTATTCATCTATGCCTAGGTAATCCGGAACTTTATCAGCATCATTCATTGCTTTGAGTTCATCATCGTTAAGTATGACTACATCAAAATCATTAGAAGAAAATAAATCATTTAATGCGCCTCTTATTGTTCCAATAAAACGTCCCTCAATAACTTCTTTTTTGTATGTAGAGGGAGTGTGGATAAATAAACGATTGCTTGAAAGCTCGACAGCACTACAATCATCAAACCAAGTTGATATTGCAGTTTCTGTTAAATCCGTTCTGAGAATTTCGAGAACCTTATTCCATACATCAATTGCGGAATTCATATGCAAATGATCATTCCTTTCTTACTATTCAAGACACACCGTGAATTAGTAATTTCATCCATTAATAACATGACTAAAATCATAGCTAAAATGTAAGTGTGGTGTTTATAAAATATCTGTACATTTTCAGAATGTGACACACTAAACATACGCCATTCATTCTATCAATTTTATGCTCTAAAAGCAAGGAAAAAGAGCAAAAAAGTCGCACCACAACCTAAATAGATGTGGTGCGAACAAGAACATATTTGTGCACAATCACGTTGCATTTACATTGCAACGGAATTAAGGGTATTTTTATAATTATTTAACTCACATTGCGTTGAGTTTGCGAGTCATTGCACTTTTTCTGCGAGCTGCATTATTCTTGTGAATAAGGTTCTTCGTTGCTGCACGGTCAACAGTTTTAACTGCAACTGTGTATGCACTTTCAGCTGCTGCTTTATCATTACTTTCAACTGCTGCTTCAAACTTCTTTGTGTTAGTTCTCATGAGAGATCTTGCAGCTCTGTTTTTTGCTGTTGCCTTTTCAATTAATAATGCTCTTTTTGCAGATGATTTAATATTAGCCATTTTCCCGAGTTTCTCCTCTCGATATTAACACACCACAGAGTTCTGCAGTGAGCCTGATTGTTTAGTCACGAAGAACATAATACCATTTGATATTACTAAATGCAAGCTTTTTTTGTGGTAAATTGGAAAAATTTGAGGTGAATTTTGGATTGCTTCAATCTATATGAATATTTGTATAGGGTTTGAGTTTAAATATTAGCCTCCCAGAAGCTGTTGATCGTATTCAAACAGCACATTGTTAATCTCAAAAATGTCATATCGATTATGCAAAATAAAGTATTCAATAATAACATCAAACATTATACTTTTTGAAGCTTATCTGCACCCGCTGTATTAAAAATTGCGCCACATACGCCACCACCGCTTGGAGATTTATATTAGCGGCATTGACGATAACATCAACGCTCATTTTTGTAATATCGTTTCGAATGACGGTTAGTGGCGTATGAAGTCCTCCCTGCTAAATCGCTTGCAGATGCAGTGTTTGTGGACATTTAGTGTGTATTTAAAACTATTAATATATTTTTTATAAAACTTTGTTAAAAGCAATTGACAGACAACATTTACAACTATATAATGTGCGCCTGGTGCTACCTAACGGTAGGCGGTTCGCCAAATCCTCCGAGCGAAATTGTAAAGGAGGTGAGGCCATTACTTTGTTTGAAATACTTTCATTAGTTTTCTCGCTTATATCTGTAATATGCATGGTTTGGGCGGCATATATAACATGGAAGTCACACAAGGATAATAGAAAATAACCGCCCCTAGTCCAATAGTGTGCGGTTATTCTCACATCTACTCGGCTAACCGTTTACCGGTAGCACCGTTGTGTTCATTATAACCCGCAATATTAATAAATGTCAACAAAAATAGTTTTGGAAATACGAGTTGTAAATACGAGTAAATGCTAGTCAGAAATACAATTAAACTCGGTTAAAATCACTTGCATTTTTTTGTAACATGGAATTAAACCCACCGATGGTGTCGCTTTCGAGACCGCCCATTGATCCGCTGCGATCGAGGATAAAGACTAATTCTGTAAGACTTGTTTTCATTTGACTATACTCCATTCATTTAGTTTATGAATTGAGTATAGCAATGAATACGTTAGGGTTGGTCGCTTTGGGAGCGACAAATTGCCAGGTTGTATGTTATGGGATGGAATAAGACTACCCATTACTTCCGACATCGCTGTGCCCTCCAAGCCTAATACCGGAGAAATTGCGTCCATTGTCATGCGTGTCATAGAAAGTGCAGTTCCTGACAATCGAGGCAAAAAACGCAACAATAAAAATCAGAAACTTTCGTTTAGTTGGTTCAGATTTCTGTCGGTATGTGCTTGAGCGTATATTTTGCTTTGCACCACAATTACCGCAAAATGCGGACTTTTCTTGGAGTTTGTTTCCACAACTCATGCAAAACATATGTAATCCTCCGTGACATTCAAATATCAAGACTGATATCGAAAATCAAAAAGTTCGCATTTTACGGTAGTACACCATTTGCGAACTAACTCATAGTTACTTTCTATTCCTTTTCCAGAATGCAAGAACAAAGAAAACGACACATAAAATAAAAAGTGCAATGCCAATTTGAATGTAGTGTCCACCGCCATTCCAACCATAGCGTTGAACTAAAGTATTACTGGGAAAATGATTGACAATACTTGTCATCTGGCGCACATGCTGTCCATAAAAATATACAGGCACACTGGCAATTAGCGATATGAAACCAAATATTACCAGACCTGCAACGCTTGGTTTTTTTGGAGAAGCACACGAGACTGGTGCGGGGTGCTGATATGCGTTGATGTTTACACCACAATTTAAGCAAAATTGCGCTCCCTGTGCAACTGGGTTACCGCAACTAAAACAAAACAAGGGTGTGTAGTTATCTGCTTGAATATTGGGAGATAGTGGTTGTGTTTCTTCCTGTGGTTTATCTTTTCGATGGATAATGTGAATGACCAAGCTAACAAACAGTATTGCAGAACTAGCAACTGTTATGATTATTCGGTTACCCAATCCAGAGATAAAGCCCGCATAGCTTCCAAACAGCATTATTATAAGAATGATAGCTGAAATCATAGCAACTATGGCACTTCTAGACCTTGCTTTGTTTCCATCAGACAAGGGCGCATTAATTTGCAGAGTTTGATTTGATGGCACTGGGTTTAATGGAGATTTTACAATAATCTGTGAATTAGTCACAGTTCCACATGAACCGCAGAATTTCCCGTTATTTTCAATTTTTGCACCACATTTTATACAAAACACAATATTTTACCTCCAGTTTGTTTGTATATGCCTTATTGGACGACCAGTAGCCAAACATTTTTGCGCAAACGTAAGCGAAGCTCTTTCACCCTCTCATTAAGTCACTTACCGAAAGTTGTTAGTCGAAATCCACCTGCTATAGTATGAGATATAGGTCGCTGATTGTGACATTACCATTTACATTAGCACTATCACTTATAATACCGCCCTTGAAATAAACAAGAGCATGAAATATAATAAGTCCACGGTGTAGCAATGCTATTGCGTATGTGGTGTCTTCACATATGCAGGTCGGGGAGTGGTTCCAACACTTCCCCAGCTGCTGTCGCATTATTGCTTCCGCACAGTATTATATACTAGCAATTTGTAATGTGCAATAGTGTTTTTAATCCGTAGTATCGCTGTTTTTCATTCTGAAATATATAGTATGTTATGATTTCATTTTTCGTTTACATAAAACGAAAGTAGAGTCGTTTTATGTAGAGAACCATCTTTAAATGAAATTATTCCATTAATAAATAAAAAATAGTTAGGGGGACGTATTATGTCAGTATTAAAAGTAATAAACGAAAGAACAAGTTATCGGGGAGGCTATGAAAATACTCCTGTTCCAAAAGAAGATTTGATAAAAATCATGGAAGCTGGATTGGCTGCACCATCGGGTTGTAACACTCAAACTACAAGCCTGATTGCAGTTGATGATCCTGAAGTGCTTGACAAACTACGAAAAGTTATTGAGTCAGAATTTGTTATTTCAGCACCGGCTGTTATCTGTGTGTTAACACAAGCTATACCCGGATATGCGGATGTTTATTTCAACGTGCAAGATTATTCTGCAGCGATTCAAAACATGCTTCTCGCTATAGTTGAATTGGGATATGAGAGTTGCTGGGTCGAAGGGCAAGTTACCGATGTCCATAAAATTGGAAAACAAATGGCAAATATCTTGGGTGTGCCTGATAATTATGAGTTAGTATGCTTCCTACCTGTCGGAGTTGCCTATAGCCCAACAAGACATCCAAAGAAAAAGCCCTTTAATGAAAGAGCTTGGTTTAATGGGTTTGGATTGTAATATCCACATTAATTTACAAAAAGGCTTGAAAGATGAACAATTTGTCTTTCGAGCCTTTTCTCTGTTTGTGGAATGCACAATATTAAATTCAATTATCTTCGCGTGCGTCTTCGCGAATTCGTTTTTCTGCTCTCAATACACTGGCACTCTTGACAATATCTCGACCATACCTGAGTTGTAATTTCATCATGACATCACTTAACTTATCTTCTTCTGGATTTTTAGCTGTGTCAAACATAGATAGTTGAAGATTTGGGGTTTCTGTTAGATTGCTTAGAGATATACCAACAAGCCGAATAGGACGCTTATCTATTTTATCAAGTAGTTCAGCGACGGTTTCATATATAATATCTGTCTTGTCAGTTGGCTCTCTGCTTTTGGAGCGAGTTATAGAAGTCATATCAAAATATGTTATCTTCAAAGTTATAGTACCAGCGTATAGTTTTTTAAGTCGAATATCAAAACTTAGCCTGAATTATTCACGCATCCAAAGCGAGAGTCAAACGATCCTCATATTTAGATCACACCTGTCGCTTTTCAACAGCAAACTTCTCAAACTTGGCTAAAGTAATGTCACGTAACCCGAAAAGGGCAAACTAAACACAGGTACACCGATTTATCTTTTTAATTATTCGATCATCCTAGCCCGGTTTCGTCTGTAACTGTCGAATGTTTTCCAAAGTTTGGTAAAAGTAGTTCTTGTA
>WQWL01000030.1 GCA_009785345.1 Oscillospiraceae bacterium | reverse complement strand
TTATGGTATTGTTCTGCCGAACTCCTCTGCATTTATATACCTTTGCCGCATCTTTCTGCAAAATCATACCATGATATTTGCGAAAATTGCGCAAAATTATACTTTAGATTCATTACATAATAAGTACTCATACTGATCACTGATAGAAAACGTTGATGCGCCAATTTTCTGGTCACCTACCCTACCACTTGGTAGAGCATGCGGCTGTTAACCGCAGGGTCGCTGGTTCGAGTCCAACTTGAGGAGCCACAGAAAAGCTTGAGAAATCGGGCTTTTTCTGCATTTGACAGAGTGAATAAATTAAGCGACAACTTGTTTTTGAATGTCAGCAAACATTCAATCTGTGGTTGAATTCAAATCAGCATTAAGTGAATTTATTTAAAAGTTAAAAACCTTTTCTGACCGTTCACAAATATCTGCACTGCACAGCCGTTTTCAATGTAGAAAACTCTATTTTTTGTACACGTTAGGATTGAAAAACAATCAAAATGATGCTACTATGAAGTATTCAAAAATGAGAGTGAGGCAGACTATATTATGAATCTTGAATCAATAAAAAATGAAGTGTCACCGCAACTGCATCCTGATGAAATCAATTACGGTGAGACTCTGTTTCACAACTGTGACTGCCAACTACTATCTCAGTCACCGATTTCTATTGATTTTCTAGTAAGCACCGCAAATGAAAACGAATTCGTAGAATACTCATTATCTATCAGTGATGAAGGTGACAATGTTATAAAATTGATTCCTAAGCGCAAACATAAAACTGTTGAATGGGATCGCTATTCGTATGCATGTCTTCTGCAATATGAGCAAGAGTTGAGTTTTCTTGATCCCAAGGAAAAAATAGAGCATAAAAAATACACTCGCCGTGGAATGATTGAGCGTGTACTAAGTGAGCGCAGACAGAAAGCCAACAAGGCATCATACCGCATCCAATGGGCAGATAATATCTATGGAGACCACACCCTAATTAACGAGCATGGCGTTCGTTATAGGGTGTTTCTTCGTGATTTTGAAACAGAAACCGGATATAGCGACAGTTGGGATTCTAAGCTCAACAAGTTGGGAACTACAAAGCATATTATGTATGTATTTAGCGAACTGAAAAAAAGGGATAGATTGTACAAAAAATTAGACAAAAAATATCCTTTTATCGAAATATTCTGTGATCCGCTGAACGAGAACAAGATAACATGGCATTATCCGCACGAGTTGTCTGTGAGTGAGCAAAGTCTTATCTCCCGTCATTTCAAGGAGCAAAAATATCTTGAAGACGACGAAGCAGAACTCAAATCATTTTTGGATTTCATCGAAAGTGCAGAGGATTTCGACACTATATGCATTCGTCCCGAAGTCAGAGACAAAGTAGAGCGTGCCTTTGAACAATCCATGCTCAAAGAGCTAGAGCAATATTATACACCTGACTATACGCCAATAAATGCGGAATTATTCCCATACCAGAAAGAAGGCGTGGAATTTGCTCTTTTCAAAAAAGTAGCGATTATCGCTGATGAAATGGGATTAGGAAAAACTATACAGGCTACGACCGCTGGGGTGTTGAAGAAGCAAGTGTTCGGTTTCAAGAAAACACTAATAGTTTGCCCTGCTACATTAAAGTCTCAGTGGAAAAAGGAAATAGAAAAGTTCACAGAGGAAAAAGCATTGGTTATAACCGGAACACCCCGTGAAAGAGAGATTCAATATAATGATGATGCATATTTTTTCTACATTGTAAATTATGAAACCATCTTACGCGATAGCCATGTCATCAATGAAGCCGGAATTGATTTTTTAATACTTGATGAAGCGCAGAGAATAAAAAACTATGAAACGAAGACAGCTTCATCAATAAAACGACTACTAGCAAAACATACATTAATAATAACCGGCACTCCAATTGAAAATCGCCTTATCGATATTTTTTCAATTGTCAGTGTACTTGACCCATATTTCTTTGGACCATTATGGGAATTCTCATATCAGCATTGTCTGTTTGATCCTGAAAAAATAAATAAAATTAACGGCTACTACAACCTGCAAACCCTAAATGAGCGGCTGTCAGATATATTAATTCGCCGCGAAAAAAGAAATGTGCTCGATCAACTTCCCAATGTACAACAATTCGACATTCCTGTCATGCTGGCACCGGAACAGACTGAATACCATGCATCATATGCACAAGGGATAGCCAAAATCATACGCAAAAAATTCTTAACTGCTTACGATATGCAAAGGCTGATGTTACTACTTACCAGTATGCGCATGGTTTGTGACTCGACTTACCTTATAGATGAGAGAACGAATGTATCGCCAAAGATGGAAGAATTGAAAGACATCCTTCTTGAACAGCTTGATTTGAGAAACACCCGCCGAAAAGTGATAATATTCTCTGAATGGATTAAAGTGCATAAGCTGATAGGTCAAATGCTCCGGCAACACAAAATAGGGTTTGTGGAATTGAGTGGAAAAATCCCTGTAAAATCTAGGGGCGAACTTATCAAAAAATTTGAAAACAGCCCTGAATGCAATGTCTTCCTATCGACCGAGGCAGGAGGTGCGGGGTTGAATCTACAAATTGCGGACACACTCATCAATTTCGAACTTCCGTGGAACCCTGCCAAGAAAAATCAGCGCATAGGGCGCATTGACCGACTGGGGCAACAAAGTAGCCATCTCACTATATACAATCTCATCACTATGAAATCTATCGAACAGCAGATAGCTGCGGGCTTACTGGTAAAACAAAATCTCTTTGAAGGTGTTCTGGACAGCGGTAGCAAAATAGACTATGTTGACTTCTCATCCAAAGGGCGTACACAGTTTATAGATCAATTAGAGTCTCTGATCAGCATGCCAAAGGATGAAGATGAATTTGAAGAGAGCTATACACAAATAGAGATAACAGAAGATGAGGACGAGTTTACTGAAGATTTACAGTTGGTAGATTTCAGAGATGATGATGCGGACAAGTTGCCAATGACATCCTCAAAAGAGACCTCAGAGCCGGAAATGTCCGAATCAGAAGCTCCCGAGTCGGAAAACGAAAATGCTACGCCTGCCGAAAGCGTGCCAAAAGCCGCTGAACTTGAACAGGTAATGACCAGCGGAATGCAATTTCTTGCAGGTTTATATAAAATGTCAACCGGCAAAGATATGGGATTGGAAAATCAACAGATTAATGTAAACAAAGAAACCGGTGAAGTCACCATGACATTCAAACTGCCTATGTAACAAAACATTCTATTACCTATTCTCCATCTGCTCTATTCACAATTTGATTCCAGCAACTTAATTCCGCGCGGGAATCCATAATTATCTTGTCATCATCTATTTCTCTTATGTAAAACACTCCATCCTTTAATTGCGAGAAAGAGAGCAATTTGTCCTGACAGCTTAAAGTTTCAAATAATCGCAAATTTTCATATTTTTTCGTATAATAATATTGTCCCCAAGAATTGTATAACCATGGCAATGTTGTGTATAGCATTATATGGTTTATGCGCCTATCACACGCTTTCAAAAGAAGTGGCATTGTTCCGTGAGCTCCTGTTTCGACAATACTTATATTAGGTGTTTTAATTTCAGATAGTATTTTTTCAAGCTCTGTCCTTAACGAGTTGTTGTTTAGCAAAAAATCTTTTATATGTTCAACAGAGGATTCTTGAAAACGCGAAGGAATTTCTTTAGTATCATGCAAAACTGTATATAGAGCATCGCTAATACCATTATACAGTGTCTCACCATCTCCAAACTGAGAAAGAAATTTTCTTCCTATCAGCATTGGTAAGGCTATTTTTGAGCAATCGTCATTCCATTGTCTAAAAGCCAAATATGGTAGAAGTGTATCTCTTAGAAGAAAAATAACTGTGGTGTTTTTTGGAATTGAGTTATGTACCCATTTGCAAAAATCTAATATTTCTTCATATATCGTGCCATCTATCGAACTTGCGGGAGTGGTCGCTTGCTTTGCTATTTGTGACATCGAGTCAATATATTGTAATAACGGTTTTTCGCTTTGCTTGTAAACCAATTCCTTATATACAGGTGCGACTTTGTCGAGTCTAAATGGTGTCTCATGGTTTAATTCGATAAAGTCGGTTAAAGTCTGCGTAGCCTGTAGTTGATTTTGGAACAAGCCATATGTGCTCAAATAACCTTCATCGCGTATATCTTCTAAGAATTTATGCAAAATTTTTGCTTCATGCACGATGTCTTTCGTAACATTCCTATTTTTCTGCACAGAAGAGTAAAAATCCAGTCTTTCTTTGTACCAGTTAAGGTTATATGTGATAAAATCCATTCATATTACTCCTGTACCTGTTTATTATGATACGCTTTTGCCGCAAATAGCAAAACACTCACTATGTCGTTAATCTCTTGATGTAGCCTCACTGTCTTAATTCCTCGCTATATAATCTATAAAATACACATTGTTTTTTGCCACTTTACTGCCATTAATACTAACTGAACCAAATGTTATTTGCAAGGATTTTGGTTTTGGTATCGTTTTGTTTAATTACTCAGTATTCGCATGGGGTCTTTTGGGAATACTCGGTACTATACTGAATCTACTGTGGCTTGCTCCAGTGATATTCCTAATACTAGGTATCATAAATGCGTCAAATGGTAATGAAAAGCCACTTCCATTAATTGGAAATAAATTTACGGTAATAAAATAAACATTGACTCATTAAAACCAATACCCCGCACTTCTCGAAACCCTACGTTCCTACGCAGAAGGTTCATATAGAGAAAGTGCGGGGCATTTTATTACATTTGAATAATCTTATCTCGCTTCAGCGATGAGCATGCCCATACAAGGAATTAACAACAAGGATTTCCGTTTTGACGCAGTCGGACGATATCTTGCACTTGCAATGGTTGACGTGTATAATATAGGCGATATTGTTTATGGCATAAAAATGAAGAAACAAATAAAGAGGTAGTTACTATGACTCGCTACATCACAAGCGTTACAGAAGCTATTGGTAATACACCGCTACTCAGACTTGACAGGCTTGTAGCAAAATACAATATAGAAGGGGAAATATATGCAAAGCTTGAACACTTAAACCCCAGCTTCAGCAAAAAAGATAGAATTGCACTAGGGATGATAGAAACTGCTGAAAAAAAGGGTCTTTTGAAAAAGGGGCAGCCGGTTTTGGAAGTCACGAGCGGAAACACCGGTACATCTCTTGCATTAGTTTGTGCAGCCAAAGGCTATTCGTTCATTTGCTGTATGTCAAAAGGCAACTCCATTGAGAGAGTGAAAATGATTCAAGCATTTGGCGGAGAAATGGTACTCGTGGATCAAGCACCCAACTCTGTTAAAGGAAAAGTTTCAAATGATGACCTTATGCTGGTTGAAAAAGAGGCAGAAAAGATAATTGCAGCAACAGGAGCATATTGCATAAACCAGTTTCACAATAGCGATAATTCACTTGCACAAGAGCCTGCCGCTGAAGAAATGTGGGAGCAGTCGGGCGGTAGCTTAGACGCATTTGCTGATTTTATTGGAACAGGTGGCACTTTTGCCGGTTACACCAGAGTTTTAAAAAAGAATAACCCCAACATCCTGTGCTATGCTGTTGAACCACGCGGTTGCGCCTATTATGGTGCTGACATAAAGCCGGGAGCAATGCACATTATACAAGGCGGTGGGTACGCAAAAAATGTTAGCAATGTCGATCCGGAAACCATTGACGGTGTCGTAATTGTATGTGATGAAGAAGTCGTGGATGTCACACGCGACCTTGCGTCGCTCGAGGGTGTATTTGCAGGGTTTTCATCAGGGGCCAATGTGGCAGCAGCAATAGAGCTGTTAAAAAATGATATGAAAGGTAAAAAAGTAGGAGTCGTTATCAACGATTGCGGGCTAAAGTATATTAGCACATCATTATTTAGTTGACTATTACAATCAAGACCTTGAGGTAAGCAGGCTGCAACAAAAATTTATAGGGAACTCGTTCATTTTGCACTATTCTATGGCTTAGTTTGAATACTTTTTACTTTGAACAACAGAAAAAAGCTCAGTCCGCCCAGAATTCCGTAGATGGAAATAAAAATGTAGATTTGTTGTAAGGTGAATATCCCTGCCAGCAGGGCATAAATTAAACTAAAGCAAATCATTACTAAATTTTGACCGATACTATAGAAAGACGTTACTGTGGCTCGACCCTCTTCTCTTATCTCGTTTTGCAGGATGTTCACTAACAAAATCTGCGCTATTGTCATAATCATGACTGAAAGGCCAAAGACCGGAATGGCAAATTGATTCCAAATCGCAGCAAAGGCCGCCAGAAAAACACAGGCAAATCCGCCCATAAGAAATAGCTGCTTAATAGATGAAACTTTCTTTTGTACTATTGGTGCAAGTATATCACCCAAAGCAACAAACGCAAATCTTACAACGAATATGATACTAACCCATATATGACTTAGCTCGAAGTCGCTAATAATTATAGCATCAAACTCGTCGAGATAATTACCAAGACTGGCAAAGAGTACCAAAAACACTATTGCTGACAGGGCAATGCTATTTCCTTTGATAAAAACAACTGCGTTCTTAAGTGTTTCAATGATGCCAGTTGCTTCCTCGTCTGATTGTTCTGAATAGAAGTTTTTCTCTCGTATTTGTAATGCGAAAATTATATTAACTAAACATATTGCTGCCGATATAAGTACGATGATTTCTAAGTTTATAAACATTGCAATAAAGCCTGCTGATATTACTGCGACAATGATGCCTATATTTGCGTAAAACTGGGCTCTGCCGTATATTTTTGTGAACTCATTTTCTCGTCCGTCACTCTTTAAATTATCATAAATAAGGCTTTCCTCTGTTCCGGAAACAAAAGCTCCTGAAATAGCCCAAACAACAAAACCAAGAGCAAACATAAGAAAAGAGTGTGAAAAGAACCAAATAATAAAGCATAGACCCTGCAACACAGACGCTAATGCAAGCATATTTCTTCTATTCCATTTGTCTGCCAAAATCCCCGCAGGTATTTCAAACACTATGGTAAAGGCACTCCAAAGTGCAATTAATATAGCCACATCTGTAACTGACTTGCCTCTTTCCATAAATAATATTGCGTAAAAAGCATAAATGGGCAAACATTGCCCAATGAATTTGTAGATGTATAGTACCTTAACATTAAACGGTTTCATTTTTCCTCCAAGAATGTTCACACAGCGCAAACATGAACTATAGTTCACATTATAGCAATGGTCCTGCACTTTGTCAATGTGAACAATAGTTCTTGTTCTTGTTTGTTGACTAAGCATTAGTAGCGTGATATACTCATTTTACATAAGGTCTTATACCACAAGGAGAAAACGTATGAACAATATTCCTGTTCGTGAGCCAAGACAAAAACGCTCCATTGAGAAGAAAAAGAGAATTATTGATGCTGGTTTAAAACTGTTTCGCGAAAAAGGCTACCATGACACGAATACAAAAGAAATTGCTGAAATGGCTGGTGTTTCTATTGGAGCAGTGTATAGCTATTTTAAAGATAAAAAAGATATTTACTTCGCCACATCCGAGCATCTTATTGACACACATGTTCAACCGTTTTTGGAGGAGTTAGCAAATATATCAAAGCCTATTGACATTAGAGCATTTGTGAATAAATATATCGATTGGTTCATCAATTTCTGCATCAATTCAAAACAAATCATTAATGATTGGGCATTGATGCAAGAAGCAGATCCGGAAATCATGCAATTCTTCATTACTCATAATAAAATGTTGCTATCATCTTTGGTTACAGTGCTTGACGGTCCAAATATTAACAAAAAAAATATAGAGGCAAAATCGTTTATTCTCACGGTTCTTGCAGATGAGTTGGGGTCAGAGCATGCTTTTGGATACAACAATATTGATTTAGAGTTACTGCGAGAAGAGATTGTGAATATGTTAACTCATTCGTTGACGAAGCCTGGATAGAGCGGTTTTGGTCTATTTTTAACGCAAATCAACTTGTAGAATAAACTCATAAAACACTCGCCACCCATAATAGGATGGCGAGTGTTTTTATGAGTTTTGCACTCAAATTCTTATACTATAATGTCATGTAGCAAACGCGGCATTCGCCTTTGATTGCTCAATAAAATTCAAGAACGCTTGTGTAATTAGTTTCTGTCCATCAGTATTTACATGAGCGCCGTCTTCGCATATGAAGTCTCTGACTTTTTCTTGACTTACAAATTCACGGCGTACGTCAACTAAGAGTGTGTTGGTATCAGCGGCAATTTTTTCAACTGCTTTTGAGTAGTTTTCCTGCCACCGGTATATAGCATCAACGCCTCCTAGCCATTTTAAAATGTTTTCTTTGTTTAAGCCGTTGCAAAACCAATCGAAGAATCTTTGTGCATCGAGCGGAGGCAAGGTGGTCAAAATCGGGCGTATTCCATTTTCCTTTAATTTATCAATAATGGCATGGTATGTATCAATGAAAGCATCAAGAGGAGTGTTGGGCAGATGTTCGTCATCGGGACGTTCACCAATTTCCTTCCAATTAAAGTCACAGTCATTCCCACCGTAGTTCATCACAATCGCATCACAAAACGAGTCGCTTTTTCCTAAACGCCTGTCGATTAATGCAAAGCCTTTGGTGACTGTGCACCCAAACTTTGAATAATTTTTTATGCTCAATAAATGTGCTTGTTCTATTTTATCAACATCAATATTATTATCAATATGGTAGCGCATGTTTTGTGGATTTACCTGTATGCCCTTTAATAGTGAATCGCCAAATACTTCTACTTTTTTGTGAATCTTCATAGTGCATGAAACTCCTTCCGAAAATCAATGACGCCATGGTAATATAATTTTGCTAAAATTAAAAGCTACTGCTGGATATTGTAACTCTACGATGAATGTGAAGGCGAGTAGAGTAAAAAAATAGGACTCTACAAACCGTAGAGTCCCGCATTGTAACCATTGCAAATCAAGGACAACATTACTTTTTCGGCATTATTTTCACTTTGAAACTAAGCAATATAATAATCTGTGCCGGAATACCGATTGTAAACAAGAGCCACCAATTACGGTCAATGAACGTAAGGTATATAGCCGCAAGAACACTCCACACGAGCAAAGAAATAAAAAATATATTGGTCTTTCTCTTACTCCATATTGCAGTAAATACAATCATTAAAATAAGAGAAATCGGTAATGCGTAAACAAATACAAGCCATTGTACCGAACCGAAAAACCATATGATTGTAAAAATGACAACAGCAAGTGTCCATGTACCCAAAAATGAAATAAGCGAGATAATGCGTCGGTCAAACCTCTGAGGACTTCCGGTCTTGGCGGCTTTTAGCTCATCTTCATCGTGTTTGGTCAGGAGATAATCTACGGACACACCAAAAAGAATGCTTAACTTTTTCAAAACGTAAGCATCGGGAATGGCCTCGGCACGCTCCCATTTTGATACAGCCTTATCAGAGTAGTTTAATGCCTCACCCAATTCAAGCTGCGTCATTTTGTTGTTCGTGCGAAGATATATAATGTTTCTCGAAACAATGTCTTTTAAATCATCCATATAGTATTACATAGCTCTTTCATTGTCTTTATGTGTCAGTGCACCATAAACGCTAGTGACTGTATATTTTGCATAACACATTTTCCTAACAGACATTTACGCCATAATTATACTACATGTATGTGCTGCTCGCAATGACCTCTTTTCACACTTATACTAATCCTCGTTTAAAAGTGTATTATATACTGGACACATATGGCAGCTCCTTCCTAAGTCAGCCGAAACTTCCTTAGAAAGGAGCTGTTTTGCCTTTTGTAAAGGCAATATTTACGTCACAATGCTATGTTGCCCTGGGGCACTACACTCAGCACTTATTTAGGTGCAGCTTTCGAGTGTGCGTGCATTACGATGAACATTGAGTCTTCCATAATTGACTACAGTTCCGCACACTTCCAGGCAATAATACACATTTTCACGTATGTTGAATCTGCCTGTCTCCGTGATTGTAATCGTGCCGGCATTAGTAAATCTTGTCTCCGGAGCGGATACAGTCTCTACCCAACCGTGGACAATGAGCCTGCCTCCGTATGCAATTGTTACAGTGCCGTTTTGTTGTAGGTTGAGCCTTCCGGCTTCTGATATAATCAGAGTTCCCTCTACGATGACTTCTGCGTTACGATGTACATTAAGTGCAGTTTCAACAGTCAAAGTAGTATCTGCTGGAATTACAAACTCGCTGTGTTGCTCGAATATGCCGAGGTTTCCACGTGTTGCCAAAACTACGTGATCGTATCTATCAAGCAAGTTTGCCAATGCATTTGGTCTTGTGTCTGTAAATATTTCAGGCTCGATCGGTGTTGGTCCTTGTCGAGATTGTGCCGCCAGCCATTCAAAAATCGTGATGTCTGCCGGTGTGTTTACAAAGGTGCCAGGATTAGCTACAACGACATTGCCATTTGCCAGACGGTTAAGACCTGTATAGTCTGTTGTGACCGAATCGATTGTATTGTTCAATACCGGTATCCAAGACCAGTGGGCACTGTGATAGACAGGTGCTCCATCAATGATGGTATAAATACCATCTGTCAATGTCAAACGCGCATCCACTGCTCCGGCTGCGTTCATCCTCTCATACATTCTTATGCTGTGCACGGCGTTGAGAGTAGTATCCCTCACATCATGAATCAACCAGGTTGGAATATGAGCAATGCTCTCGAGTCGCTCTTCTGTCATCCAGCCTTCGTTGTACTGTAGGCATATCGGGAATGCCGCAGCAAACAAATCTGGACGGAGGAATAGCGCACGCATTGTTATAAATCCGCCATTGGAGCATCCACCAATATATACCCTATCAAGGTCAATGCCAGGTGTGTATTCTAGGTACTCAACGATCAAAGCCATCAATGCTGTTTCGAAATTCGAGCCTGCAAGACCGGCTCCACCTAGCCACATACCTGGTGCTTGTGGTACTAGTACATGCGCTCCACCCATGATGTCTTGTATTTCTGGTGCTGCCAGTTGAGTGACGCGGTTGCCCAAAATCGCTATTTCTGTACCTACAGTGTTGTTAAGGCTGCCTTCGCCACCACCATGCAGCCAAATGATTACCGGGCGATCGCTGTTTGCTGCTTCCGGAGGCGTAAATGTTGCATACTGCAGTGTAACCGCACCATGTGTAAATTCGCCGTCTAAGTCAAATTCATCGGTTATCGGCATTATTTTGCCGATACGGTTTCCTTCAAATTCGTCCCCATCCCAAGTAATCGTGTGTGCGAAAGGATTCGCCCACATATTCCCCATCGGGCTGAATTGGAAGTGGAATGGATTGGCGATTGCCCAAGACGGATGTACTGCCATCTCCAACGTTATGAAGCTACCGGAACCCGTGACAGGGTTGCCATCTGCATCAGATACAAAGGCATTTGTGATAACTCGGCTACCTGTAGTCGGATTTGCTCCAAATCCTTGCTTTAATACGTTTACTTCAAAATCTGTATAATCAACATCTTCCAGAGTCACAGACTCATCCAAAGAAATTATCAGACGAGTAACGCCAGGTCCCCAATCAAAGCCTTCTACGACCATACGGTAGTTTAGTGGACCAGCCTCTTGTCTTTGCTGATCAAACAACCAATCCATAAATCTGTCGCCATACTGTGCATTTTCTATCCTGTTGATTATGCTTAGTTGATCTCTAACAGGATCACTGTTCGGTACGATCTCTGTGTTGTTTAGCGCTGTTACCCATGACCAGTGGTTGTCTGGATAGAATCTTCCGTCTCTCCACATAAACGCAGGCTGTGCATGGTCATTGCCATCATACCATGGATTCGGAAGTTCTGTTCCGAATACGCGGGCGTAAACTGTGAGGCGCACATCACTCGCACCTGCAGCTGCCATTGCTTCATAGCTGTTGACAGTCGCATTAGCATGGGTATGTCCACCGCCTCCTGTGAACTCTTGTGCCTGGATATACCATGTCGGTATATGGCTGACTATCGGAGCATTTGCAGTTGTAATTTGTGTGCCGGCCACGCAAATTACCAAAGCCCCTGCAATATAACTTGGGAACTCGAGCATGAAGTTATGAGATTCCGCTGCACCCGCTGAGGGTCCGGAAACGTAGATGCGATTAGCGTCTACAAGTCCTTCAGCTATCAAATGTCTAACCAATGCCATGACACCAGCTCTCGAGTATGGCGCCCAGTCCATAGCTGCACCGGCACCTGCCGCATGTCTTTGTGGAGCAAGGATGATAGCATCTTCAGGAGCATTAAGTACCCAGCCTACGCCGCCCATGTTGGCGAAAAGTTGAGAACCTTCGTTGTTGGCATTTGCATTTGCACCCAGTGTCTCACCCGCACCATGGCTCCAAAGAACCAGTGGAAGAGGTTCTGTTGCACCGTCAGGTGTAAACATTCTATAATATTGACCTGAGAATGCACCTACACTATTAACCAGTTCAAAGTCGTCGTAAATCGGACGAATGACATTGGCAAAATCAAAAGTTGTGCCATCCACAATGACGGTGTAATCTTTATCAAGCCAATGATTTCTATTGCCCGCAGGCATCGTGCCGCCTCCGAGCCAGCGACTGGCTTCTGAGCCATTAACTTGACCCGCAGTATTATTAAATCCGTAACGTAGCTCGACTACTACATATTGTCCGGTGGCAGCGCCATTGTAGGTGGAGGCTCTTACTGTATCTCTTCTAATGAGTGTGTGTTCAATGTCAGAGGTAGCGCTGAGCCAAACATTTTCAATAACTCGCTCACCGTCGAAGAATGTTGCACCGGTACCAGGATGTCTGACAAGTGCATTAACATCAATATCACCCACCAAATCAGCAAGTGCTGCCTGATTGATAACTTCACCCATGTCAATAACAACCGCTGTTACCGCACTTCCCCATTCAAGGACATCTACGACAAGATCAAATGTTGCTTCGGTAGGTAGTGTACCTGTCGTTGCTGTCACATTTGCTGTCGGCATTATAAAGGTTGTTGGATTGCTCGTTGCCGTACTGCCTGCTACAAATTGAACAGTCGATGGATAGATAACCCATTCATCAAACGCTTCAACTGCAGCGGTCAGTGTAACTTGAGTGCCGGGTAAGTGATTGGCAATATCAGGTGCTTTCATACCATTAACAACATCTACTGTGTATCTCACTGTAGGAGTTTGCCAGAATGCTGTAAAGCTAAACTCAGTGTTCCCAAATAGACCCGGGAATCTAACTCCATTGACAAACACTATCGGATTACCAATCAAATCCAAATCATCCGTCTGGAATCCGGTGATTAGGGCTTCTCTTACACCAATCGGTGAAATTTGGAGTCCACCAACGAGTGCGCCGCCGATTGTGCCGGAGTTTGCACCAGGCGCCACAGCGATATCATGATTGAACATGCCGTGTATTTGGTTACTTCTGCCTTCGATTCTCATTTCGAAGATATCTTGCGCCCACGCCAAAACAGTTACAGGGATTGAGTTTAATGACGTAGTTCCGCGGGATGCGAGAATTTGATATGTTCTGTGATTTGCGACCGCACCTGTTGTCACGGTCTGTGCAACTCCTGCATCCGGGAGATATAGTGTGGCGACCCACATGTCATCAACCAACTTAAAGGGAGCTTCAACAACGGTGGAAACATTTCCGCCTTCTGTCATCACAAGACTTGCCGTATCTCCTTCTTGTGCGCTAACAGAACTTACTACGAGAACTGCATTATAATCCGGTACCATTCGAGTGTCGCCTGCTGCAAAGGTTTCTCTGTCAACTCTCAAATCAAAGTGACCGGCTGCATTTGATAATTCGATTGCGTCTATATCAAGATTTGTAGCAGTTGGGTCAATTTCGATGCGCAATACTTGGAGACCTGCATTCAGTGTCACAATTTGCGGTGTAATGGAAGCTGCGACCGTGAATGTAGCAAGTAAATTGCCGGACTCCGTTCTGTCGGCGTCTGCGGCTTTTGTGAACAGTCTCACTGCATCCAGTGCGGCAGGACCGGTTCTTGTGTTGGTAGTAAAGCTGATGAGATAGTCACCGGCATTTTGTACATCTACCAGATATTCGACCCATGCCATTTCTCCGGCAAAATACGTGAGTGGGTTTGCCATAGTGGTTACACCGATAACAGGACTTGCGGCTCCACCATGATTCAAGTTGCCGCCTGTTCGAATTCGTGCGGAGGAGAGATAGCCGTCTCTATCAAATACGGGCTGTCTATAAACGCGCTCATTAGTCCATGCGTTATGGGTGTATATGAATCCATCAATGATACCACCGTCAGCCAGATTGACGACAATGGGGTCAGTTTGACGTGCCGGGCGATCAAAGGTGTTGGGAGTTAGAGCATTGGAACTCTGATTACGATTCAAGCCTGCTCCGACATTCCACAGATTTTTGTCAAGATCGGCGATTGTATATCTGCCAATCCACTCGGCGTACCATGCCCATGGGAATGCGGTTCTGGCAATAAATTCATATTCGTCAGTAAATAACATTTCTGCTACTGCATGACCGCCTTCAGTACCCGGCCACCATGCACAGATAAATGCATCAACGTCATCAATAATATTTTCCATGATCATCGGGCGACCAAAGTAGCCGACCATAACAATAGGAACACCCGGATATGCTGCTTGCACTTGTCTCAGAATGACATGATCTTCCGGATGCAATTGCAAATTAGTTGCGTGACCTCTGCTGTTGGCGTTATTGTTACCCATTGTGCCTTCCGGTGGTGCGTCACCTTGACCTTCGGAGTATGGGGTTTCACCAACTGCAAGAATTATAACATCCACATCTGCAGGGCTCATGTTTGGCAGGAGGAGTCCGAACTCACTAAACTGAGCGACAGGATCAAAGCCTGCACCTAGAACTGCACGCATGCCTTCTAAAAGATTAGAGCCAACATAGTGACCGACAACCTCATTGATGCCTGCACCCGGAGCTACGATGCCCGGAGGTGGTGCGATAGGAGTAATGCCGGGGGCACCAGGTAATGTAATTGTAGTTGTGCTCCACATTGGATTAGTCTCACCTTGCCAGGTTCTGTTCCAGTCACCCAATTGCCAGCCGATTCTGTTGGCAAAGCGACCTGCGACCAAAATGTTAGCAGGATCCACATCAACAAGTTGCTCCATAATAGTAGCACTTGCCGCCGCATCCACGCCAAGATCAACATCAGCACTGTTTTTCAGAAGTACCAATGACTCTCTCGCAGCTTGTCTGGCAAGTTCCGGAAGAGAATCATTATCGGATTGGAGTCCCAAGTCATCAAGCAGAGCGCCACCGGCTCTAAGTCTTAAGTTCGATTCGGTACTTGCAGCATTTAGCAATGCCATGTAGGCGGCATTGTTTTGCCATGTTTGTGATGTTAAAACGCCACCGGCAGAGGCTTCAGCAAGTGTTGCCATTTCCGCTACGTCAACGCCTAAATTTCTGAATGGATCTTCAAATAAGCCCAACTCAAACTTTACACGCAGGATTCTGGCATTTGCATCGTATAGACGTGCAAGAGGGACTCTGCCTGCCAGAACATTCATCACTTGTGTGTTAAACCATGATGTTGATGTGGTGTTGAAATCACCAGTTCCGGTCACTTCTCTACCTTCATGGTGTCCTACAACCATCATCAAGTCCATGCCGGCATTGATTACAAGACCGTTGCGGAATTGTGCAGTTGTTATGGCGCTGCCATTATGATTAAATGCACCTAAGAAATTGCGACCATCCGCATTTTGCTGGCTTGTGGGATAAAACAAGTTCGCAGATGCGGTCAGTGCAGCACCTGTGGGCGCAAAAGTACCATTTGTATGACCATTGAAGTCGCCTACCAAAAAGCCGGTAAAACCTAAGGTCTCGCCTGAATCAACATCTGTAGACCATGGCAATGCCGATGTTGTGTCTCCGACGGGTCTTGTGATTATATCTGTTACAGATTGCAACTGATGAACACGAAGACCGTTAATACTATTAAAGGTCGGCATGATGCTACGTGCACCAGATTCAATCAGGTGACGATATGCTTCAATGATATCGCGAATATCATCATTGGCCCACCAATCTTCTCTGGACATGAAGTTGAGGTCAAAGACGCCTTGTGGGTCAAAGGTACCCTGTCCACCAGCGCCGGATGTTGGACGACCATCTGCAGCACGGGTGCGGGCAATAGGCCAGGAAGTGCCATCAAAGTCCGGATGGCCCGGCAAAAGTTCATGAATCCATGTTTGACCTTGGTTTGCTCCGTTTACAGTAATACCTTCACCAAGATAGTGCTTCATAGTAGATCCCATGGCATATGGACCTGCCAGGAAGTAAAATGGATTATATGTTTCCGATACGCCGGTATCTAGCATAGCATGATTAGTGGGTGCTTGACCGCCTTGATAACCTTCCACAACAGCACCTGCGACAATTCCCTCAAAATGCGGGTTTTGTCCAAAGCCTTCAGAAGTACGACCCCAACGCATATCAAGGGCTAGAGGTATACAAGGAGAGAAGGTAAAATGATAACCTAATGCAGCCATTTCGAAAGATGTTGCACGACCGATATCTCTGGCAACGGCAAGGCTGCCTCTCGGTGTCCAAGTAGCACCATCTGTCATGTCAAATGGATCATATCCTTGAGTGATAAAGTCACCCATATATGCTGCACCTAAACCGATGTTATGTGGGAAAACCGTGGTTCCGGGTGCATGAGCTGTGCCATGAACTGCGTCAATATGTGCAAAAATCGGAATTCCAAGGGGTGTACGATTGACAGCTTCATTTTGAACAATGTTATAGAAGTTTAGCCAGCCTAGTGTAGTGTTGCCGCCAAATGCAGCAGCAGGGACACCACCACCTGCGAACAGAAAGCCGCCAAGGAATGAGTTGCTCACACGGCTGTTACTACCAACAAGGTGAACATTGGGAGCTGTTGTCAAGTTTGCATGTGTCAATTGCGTGGTTTGCCCCACCAACTCATCCAATGTCATTTGAGAAAGCAATGCTCGCACACGAACTTCTATGGGGCGATCCGGATCCATCCAAACGGCTCTTGCAGCCGGATCGATCACACGATTTGTAGCCCAAGGGTCAACGTTTAAATCAAGCGGATTTGTAGCTAATGGGATTGCCATCCACTCTGCGTTCGAGGCATTTGCTGCCGGAAGATTCGAAGAAAGCGGTGCCGGAAGATATTCCGTCGCAACAGCAGACGGCGCAATAGTGCTAACTATTGAGAATAGCATCACTACACTCAATAAGAAGCAAAGAGATTTTCTTAGCGCATTTTTATAGACCTTTGACATGATAATACCTATCCCTCCATCATAAAATTTATTTTGACTTTTTGCTCATAATTGTACCTTGTGGTATTTTATGCCGTACACGCATAGGTGCGAATGGATATAAGTTGTTTAAGTTTCACCTCCTTGAGTTGAGCACAGGATGTAATAATCCGTACACAATTCAGATTTAGTTATTGCTGTAGCAGTAGTCTACACAAAACATTTAACAGAAAAAATGTAATATTCTACAAAAACCCCCTAAAAATCTTCACAATTTGACAAAATGTTTGCTAACTATAGCATTGATATTGCTATATCATTTTATCAGTGCTCAGTATTAGCTTAACCTGAGGCTGGCTGAACAAGTGCGTGAAGAATTTTAAAGGTTTTGTGTAGAAATTTACATTTACTTAACAAGATAGGTGTGTAAACTGAGAATTATATACTTTAGACATTCTTATTATTTAGGAGGAAATATTATGAAAAAAATGTTGTGAAAAAACCTCGCGTCTCTATTCGCCAATTGTGATGGTGGCAACCATTGCAGCGTGTGCTGTATCTGTCGACCCGGGGCCGTAAGTTAGGATATGGCATTCCGGGTATCTCTACATGTCAGCAACGGCGAAAAATAAGCCGTTGTATAGACCAGTAAAAAGGAGTAATTTATATTATGACAAAAAAACTTTTATCAAGAGCAATTGCATTTTTTCTCTCTGTAATCATGTTAGCATCATTTGTAGTTCCGGTGGGTGCACAGGAACAAGAACTCAACGATAACTTCATACCTGTCACAGGAGTAACCGGTGTGCCGACGACAGCTACCGCAGGTCAGGTGCTAAACTTGAATCGCGCTCCGGCAGGTCCGATAGCAATTGAACCCGCAAACGCGACGAGTGTCCAAGGTCTTTTGGACTTTCACTTCGTTGAAGGCACAGGGGGACTCACCGCATGGTATATGCAGGGCGACCTTACTATTGAAGGTGTCGGACCGGGAACGATAACCATACGTGCCAGAGTTGTAGACGGTCTTGCTCCCGGAGTACCCTTTTACAGCCCGAATTTCGTAATTGATGTTGCTGCTGCACAATTTGTTCCTGTAGCAGCAATCGGCGAATTACCTGGTACAGCAATGGCTAATCAACCGCTCACATTAATGGGCGATGTTCAGCCATCAGCCGCAACAAATCGAACAATCGTATGGAGTGTTTACTCCGCCGGAACCACTGGTGCCACAATAAACGGCGATGTATTCACAGCATCCGCAGCAGGTGTCGCGACTGTTAGAGCTACAATTGCCAATGGAGTCGCAGTGGGTACACCGTTTGTCTATAATTTCGATATTGAAGTATTCGAAGACGGCGGATTTGTTCCTGTAATGGCAATAACCGGTGTTCCGAGTCAACTTGCGGATCCAACACCATTTGCTGCCGGCGTGGGACTCAGACCGACCACCCTGCGTGGCGTGGTTGAGCCTCACGGCGCAACTAACCAAACCATTGTTTGGTCTGTCGTGGATGCGGGGACTACAGGCGCGACAATAACCAACAACGTCATTACCGTAAATGGCGTGGGTAATGTTACTGTGAGAGCAACTGTTGCCGATGGACTCGGCGTTAGCGACTTTACCCAAGAATTCACATTAGAAGTTGTGACACCAAGATTTACATTGACCCACTTATCCGCCAACGGTGTAGAAACCTCATCAGTTCATATGAACGAAGGTTGGATACGCATTGATAACGAAGGCGGAAATCAGCTTGGTATTGGATTCCGTCCTTTGAACGAAAGAATGGAACTAATCATTGACGATGGCTGGGCCTTTAAAGACATGGCAGGCGATGGCGTCTTACATCCCTATGTGGACTGGCGCTTAGATTACAGGTTACGTGCGGAAAACTTAGTTGAACTGCTCAGTATGTATGAAATTACCGGGCTTATGATGCACTCCGGGCATACTGCGGCGGCACTTAATCCGTCCGAAGCTAATCTGAACCTTATACGTCAAGGCTTGCGTGCAATTCTTGTCACAACCTTCCCAGGTGGAGGTATCGGTGGTGTCGGAAATGCCACCCAGTGGACAAATAGAATGCAACGTTATGCGGAAGACCATTGTCGCCTCAGCATACCAATTAACTTCTCGACAGACCCAAGGGACTATGGTGGCGGAGCGATGGACATGTCAATGTTCCCAACTAATATGGGTCTAGGTGCCACCTTTGATCCATTCCTTGCCCATGAAATTCAAAGACGTAAGTCTGCTGAATTTAGAGCAGTTGGCATAACTACATATCTCGGTCCAATGATAGACTTGGCATCAGAGCCTAGATGGTACCGCTTCACCCAAACATTCTCAGAGGATCCATTATTGTTGACAGATATGGTAGACGCAACTGTAAGCGCCTTCCAGTCATCTTTCGAATATGATGTTGATGGCAATCCGGTCGATATCGGTTGGGGTCTCCAAAGTGTTAGCACAATGATGAAGCACTTCTCAGGAGATGGCGCGTCCGAAGGCGGTCGCGGATCCCACTCCCAGCACGGACATTTTAACGTGTTCCCGGGTTCGGTTGAGAGATATGGTAGTCCATATCCTGGTTTTAGAATGCATTATATGGCTTTCACCGACGGTGGTATGTTCCCTCAAGGGCTTGCCGGTCCGGCCAGAGCGATGATGACAAACTACTCCGTAGCTTGGGATCCTGCAGGCGAAGGCAGCATGTATATTAGTGCTACCGGAACTCCTGACCCACGTGGCTCTGATTTTGGTGTATTTGGTCCCCACGTAGCTACAGCGATCAGCTCTTACAAAAACAATCTTGCGCGTAGATACGGCTTCGAAGGTCCAATCACAACAGACTGGGGTGCCCACGCCGCAAGACGCTGGGGCACAAACTTACACGGTGTAGAGTCCACTGCGATTGGATACCAAGTAATGCGCGTTATCATGGCAGGAAGTGATCAAATCGGCGGAATGAACAACCGTGCTCAGATGAATGATGCATTTAATTGGGCAGCTCAACTCTACGGTTATGATGTTGCAGTTGCCCGCTGGGAAGAGTCCGGTCGTCGTTTTAGTGAGAATTTCTTCTTGCTGGGACTATTTGATAATCCATACCGCAATCTTGCAGAAACATTAGATCCTGTTTACGGCGTGGCCGGAACCAGTAATGCTGAAATTGCACGTGAAGCCAGACTCAGAGGTGTTGTAATGTTATCAAACAACATCACAACTGTAGTTGACAATGTCCAAGTGCACACACCAGTAGTCACCGAAGACTGGTTTGAAACACAGTGGCCCAATTTCGAACAGGGTTCCGCATATAGACCTACTGTTTATGTACCTTTTGAGCAACGTACTGCTGCTTGGGCATTCCCCGGACCTAATGCCGCAGGAAGAGCCGATTTGCGTGCTGAGTTGGACAGACATTTCAATGTTATAACAGACACGGTAGTTGGCGGGAACGTTATTAGACCAACTGCAGAGGTGATGGCAACTGTCGACTTCGCTATCGTATTTTCTAGAAATCCGGTTAACCAACCCGGAGGTACCTTGTGGAACCAAGGGTGGAATGCCGCCACTAACAGCTATCATCCTGTAACCTTACAATTCAGCCCATATGTAGCAGACGGACCTTATGTACGTCGGGAATCTATTGCTGGTCACCCGGTACTTGCAGAGCGATACGAAGGAAGCCCCACGGGATTCCGGACAATACCAGGAGCTGCCGGACGTCCAACTTTTGGTCACGCTCCCGTTGGACATGTCACTCCGCCGGTCATCCTTACTTATCCTCCGACCCCAATCCCCGGTACAGATGGCGTTTATTGGGCTCGCGAAAACAGGAGCTACTTTGGTCGCCCAGCTCTCATACAGAACCCGGACCAACTCGATGCTTTCAGGTTCACTCGGGATAATGTTGATGGTCCCGTTCTCATGGGTATAGATATTTGGAATCCAATTATATTTGCAGAAGTTTATGACTATGTGGATGCCATCTTTATTAGCTTCCAGTCTCAGGACTATAGGTCTATGTTGCCCCTGATGCTTGGTCAGGTTGAGCCTTCTGCTCTACTTCCCGTACAAATGCCTCTTGACATGAACGCTGTTGAGCGTCAGCATGAAGACGTGCCTCGGGATATGGATGTATTCGTTTGTAGCAGAGGTAATGGATTTGACTTTGCTTTCGGTCTTAACTGGAACGGACGTATTCAAGATGAGCGTACAGAGCGCTATGATGTACCGCTACGATGGACTCCAGTAAACTCCCCGACTGAGTTTATACCCATTACAGGAATTAACGTACCGGATTCTGTAGTGACTGGTCGCCCAATTTCATTGGCCAATGTCACCAGCGTACTACCCGCGAATGCTTCAAAGAGCGATATTATTTGGGATGTAGTTGATGCAGGAGATACCGGAGCGTTGATATCGGACGGAGTGCTTATCGTAACCACTCCTGGTACAATGACGTTAAGAGCATCTGTCCTAAACGGCGCTGAATGGAATCGTATTTTCGTAGACAATTTTGAAGTTGAAGCAAGAGAACCGATTAATTACCAATTCAGTGGCACAAACCCGAATCGTTTAGCAGATATACTGGTGAATGAAAATGCTATTCTCTCAACCAGAGGCAATTTGGGCATCTTTACTCAGCACAGTCCATTTTCGATTCCTGTCGGAAGTACTCTTACTGTAGAAACAACACTTAACGTTTCAGGTAACGCAGAACTTGTTGTCTTCGGTACGCTTGTTATAGCCGAAGGCGGCAGACTTAATAATCAGGGCGGATCCGGTGGAACAATAAGAATAGCCCCGGGTGGTACACTTATAAACTATGGATGGGTTGAGAATGTGACTAACTCTACTTTCATAAACGATGGAACCATTGTCAACAACGGAAGGTTTGAAGTTCGTGCCGGAACTACTTTAGGTAACTCAGGCGTCGTTATAGGGACACCGCTGAGAACACATCAAAATGCTATACTGCTTGACTAACCAAGAGTAAATGCCTTTCCTGACTAATTCGAGTCAAGCTGATTATACTAAGCGTAACTGTAAAACTATAACAGCCGGAGGGGCGTCGCATATGCGGCGCCCCTCCTAATCGCTAATCCCCATTTAAAAATATAGTATCTATGCTGTTCTCCAACGTTTGAGAGTTGGGATTCCTTCATTGCATTGTTCTCTGGCATCCTCACCTCAAAGTGTCGATTAATTTGCATATACGCCTCCAAGGTAACCACTGACTAAATATAATACATACTACCACCGTCACATCGTTGCTGAACTTCTGCTGTTAAATCTGCAAGTGTAATTGATGTGAGAGTGTGTATAAGAGCTTCATCTAAAGGTTGAAACACCAGCTTGCTCACAGTCGCAGCAATTTCGAAAGACAACCCCTCTGTGGCATTTTTTGTGCGCTCGGAAAGACTAAGCTCAATCGGGGAGAGGATTTTATAAAGAGTGATGTGCTCAGGTTTGTCGCTTAAAAGATAGCCACCTTGTGAACCTTTTCCGGAGAGAACTACGCCTCCGCGTTTCAATAAGGAAAAGATTTGTTCTAAATAGACTTTGGAAACATTTAATCGCCCCGCAAGTGTAGCAACGGTGATATAATCTCCCGACCCATCGAGAGCCATCTCAATGAGTGCTGCAATAGCATAGCGACCTTTGGATGAAATACGCATAAATTTCACCTACTAATACTAATCCCAATTATAAATCGTTGATAGCTTTACAACAGCGATTAGTATACCTTTCTCAATTGTATAGGTCTGTTGAGAGATAACGCTCACCTGTGTCCGGCAAAAGAACTACAATAGTTTTATTTGTATTTTCCGGACGTCTAGCAAGTTCGGTTGCAGCATATACTGCTGCACCTGAGGATATTCCAACCAGCAATCCCTCGGTTGCAGCCAGTTCGCGAGATGTTTCAAAAGCTTGTTCACTTTGAATTTGTATAATTTCATCGACAATCTTCGGATTAAAGATGTCCGGTACAAATCCTGCACCTATTCCTTGAATTTTATGAGGTCCCGGATTGCCACCGGTCAGCACAGGAGAATCAGATGGCTCTACAGCGACAATTTGTATGTTTGGGTTCATCTCTTTAAGAACCTCCCCAACGCCGGTAATTGTGCCACCGGTACCGACACCACCAACGAATATATCAACATTTCCATCGGTATCATTCCATATTTCAAGAGCGGTGGTTTTACGATGAACTTCGGGGTTGGCAGGATTTACAAACTGTCCCGGAGTAAAGGAATTTGGAGTTTCGCGTTCAAGCTCTTCTGCCTTTGCAATTGCGCCTTTCATGCCTTTTGTGCCATCCGTAAGCACAATCTCCGCTCCAAGTGCTTTCAGTAGATTACGACGCTCAACACTCATAGTCTCCGGCATGGTGAGAATGATTTTATATCCTCGTGCCGCTGCGACCATAGCAAGACCAATCCCAGTATTGCCACTTGTGGGTTCAATGATAACTGTGTCTGCATTTAAAATGCCTTTAGTTTCAGCATCTTCAATCATTGATTTTGCAATTCTATCCTTTACGCTTCCACCGGGATTGAATTGCTCAAGCTTTGCTATAATGGTTGCATTTAAGTTGTTTTTCGCTTTGTAATTGTTCAGATACAGTAGCGGAGTTCCTCCGATTAAGTCTGTTAAGCTATTAAATATTCTTGCCATAACGGCGTTCTCCTCCATTGAAAATCAATGCATATATGTTTACTATGTATTGGATGATACACTATTTTTGTACGTATTGCAAACTTTATTTTATGACTTCAATAAAAAATAAAATAGTTTTACAAGCAAATGCCGACTAAAATGGAGTCCAACTCCAGATTAGCCGAGATTTTGTTACAGACTTCTCACATGCTCCTATAGACAATATCAGCATAAGCAAAATATATAATGCTCAATTATGCATAAATACAACGGTTTCACATATTTTGAAGCCGTTTTTTTCATAGAACTTTACTGCAGGCGAACCCTTTTCGGTAGTCAAAGCCATGTTAGTTACATTTTCCTTTTCAAGTTCTGAATTAACATAGTCAATCAAGCGGCTTCCTACACCTTGCCCTTGAACGGATGGATTTACACTAAACTCATCTACCCACAGCTCTTTGAAATCTAAGTATGTCATTATGCGTCCAATGCACATACCCACTACAGTATCTTCAAGTGTAACAACATAACCCCTCGACATTCTGCTCGTCATCATTTCTTCAATGCGGTCAAAGGCTTGCGGATATGTCCAATTTTCACTCCATGGCTCTTCCTTAAATGTTTCAATAAGCGACTTTGCACACACATCAAAGTCAGATTCATTTATTTTTCTGAATGTGAAATTATTATTCATTTTGCTCTCTCTTTTTCTCTTTTAATAATGCTAAATTACGACTTTGTAACATCATCGGATATTACACCTCTAGCATCTTGCAATGCCTCATATACAGCAGAATTGAACTCATCAGGCTTGTCAAAACTTGGAAAATGCCCCGCATCTTCAATCCACCACAGTCTTTTTACAGGCGCTTCAATTGTTTCAAAATAGTCTGCTGCTACAATGCTTGGCACTTGCCAGTCATCTCTGCCTAAAATATAGTACATTGGGACGTCATACTTCTTGTATGATGTTATGTCGTATTCGTTTACACTAGCGTCTAGTTCTTTGTTTACAGGGAGTCCTAACGACAAAGCCAAAATGTCTAAAAGATTAAAAATTGGACTCTTTATAAAAGGCTTCACAAATTCTTTTGGGTTCACAGCCAAACCATATTTTGCTTGAAGAGCACGAACAGTCATTACGGGTTTCGTTGAGTAATTTTCTATGGTATTGAAAGGATAATCACCCAGCTCATATATTTTTTTCATATCCTTCTTGTTATTTCTATCTATTCGCTCCAGAAGTTTGTCGTAGCCAACTTTCTCACCTGCAATATAATCTGCAACTTGACCAACACCAATATAGCACAGGATATCATTAGGATATTGTTTAATGTATTCAGTACCTAACATACTACCCCATGAATGTCCGATTAATGCTACTTTGTCTTTATTATAAAGGTCTTTTACATACTCGATGGTTTGTCTCAAGTCCTCAATCATTGTGGGTAAAGTAGCACCGGCCTTTAAGGTTTTATTTTTAATCAAAGTCTTACCCGCTCCACGCTGATCGTAATAGACCATTGTGTGGGTGGAAATATCTTTGTCTGTAAAATATGCAAAGTTAGAAGAAGCCGATCCGGGACCACCATGTAGATAAAGAACCACGTCTGCATCCGGCACTTCATAATGAAGAAAAAATTGTTTTATTCCATTTATTAGGACGTATTCCTTTTTATATGCTCTTTGCATTCTCACACCTCTAATTTTTATTGGATTTTTTCTTATTATAACATTCAAATTATTGTAACACAGGGATAAGAAGCGAAGTAGTGACAAATGTCATTACTCATCACTCTCGCAAAGCGGGCGACCGAGACGGTCGCCCCTACAATAATTATAGCTCTACTCACTTACAAGTGCGTATGCTGAAATCTTTCTTATTCGCCATGCTACCGCCATTGACACGACATATGCCAGTACCACAATGCCAACACAGGAGAGAACAGTTAAGCCAAGTGGTACGGGAATGTTTACACTTAGCGAGCCTGACATGCCCATTACGAGGGCAAAAAACGCATCGAATGTATTGAACGAAATTGCCGCTCCTGCCGCAGCACCTATTATAATTGCAGGAGTTAAGTTTAGTGCAACTTGATTCATTAGCTGCCAAGTTGTAAAGCCTAATGCCTTTTGAACACCAAGCTCACGGCGTTTGCGTTGTATTGCGGTTTTGATTACCAAATACATGGTTGCAATCACGATAACTGCAACAACAGAGAGTATTGCAATGGCCACAGCAGTGAATATACCGCCAAAAGATTCTATGAATTCATCTGCCAGTTCGTCATAAACTAGCATAAGACCAAATATATCCCCTTCGGCTGCACGCAACATTTCTTCAAATTCAAAGCCACATACCGTCTCTTCTAAGAATACTGCAAAACCTTGAAATGGCATGTCCATCATTCTATTGATGCCTTCGCCTGTGATATTCCCAACCATGCCGCCTGCATTTACGCTTTGGGTTTGGCCTGTAACTAAAAATTGAAACTCGTTACCACCGCTGCGTACCGTCACCCAGTCGCCAATGCCCTTGCCTGTTTCACGCATCACTGCCGTACCAATGGCAATTTCATTGTAATGAAGTGGAAAACGTCCTGCCACAAGGGCTGTGCCTCGCAATACCGTGTTGTCCTCAACCACATCTGTTGCAATTGTCGTATCTTCAAGAGCAATACGCACCTGCATATGAAAGCCTGTTACACCTGTTACATTTGGCATTGCACGCACTCTTTCTGCAAAAGCTCCGTCCACATCAGGGCTGTCAATATCGAAAAAGAGGTCAAATGTTTCTCCGACGATTGTTGTTAAAAAGGCATCGTTATTTACATTTATGGCATAATGTGATGCAATACCTGATGTTGCCATCATGGAAATACATAATACTATAAGGCTAATGGCGATGGCTTGTTTCTTATTGTTCAAAACATCTTTGAAAGCTAATAAAAACGCGAGGGGACCGCCGAATCTGTCCAAGGGCATGAAGTTTCTCTTAAAGCTGTGGGTTGTAGTACCGCCTCGCAGTGCAATCAGCGGAAACAATTTGTATATGCGCCTTGTGGAAAGTAGCGAAAACAAAAGCACACAAGCCACGATTACTGCCAACATGACAAGCATTACGGGAATATCGAGTCCCGGTTGCCAAGGAAAAGCCAACAGCGCACCAAATATAGTGGATATAAAGGGCAACAACAACTGCGCCAATAATATACCTGCAAGTCCACCAACAGCGGCAATCGCTCCGAATTGCAGAAGAAAGGACCCAACGATTTGAAAGTTACCATAGCCGATTGCCTTCAACGCACCGATGTTTATCATGCCTTCATCTATACTGTTGTTTATGCGAAAACGCACAACAATCAAACTAACAATCAAGATTATGATAGCGAAAGCCGCCATTATCGTACCAACCAATACAGGCATCATTGTGTGTGCGTTATGTGCAACATTGAAGTTACTCACGGTTGTTATAACTAGGCCGGAGTCAGCGGTGTCAGGCAAATCCAACAAATAGTCAACAAAATCGTTTTGAAATGCACCAACATCTCTTACATCATACAAACGAGCTAAAATAGTGGTGCCGTTAGGAGCATCATGTGGGAATTGCTGTTGCAAGTCAGCAAACATTTCATCTGATACGTATATGCGCCAACGAAAATTATTCATAGCACCGAACATAAAATCTTCTGCACTGCCTGCAATTATGAAGTTCAGCTCTGTGCCCATAAAGTCGAATGCGATGGAATCACCCAACTCAAAGTTGCCGGCTATCATCATAAAATGCGGAATGTAGGCATAATTGCCTGTGAGTGGCAAGTAATCATCAACCAATGTAAGGGGGTTAAACTGTTGATTTTCAACGATAGGCGAAAACAAAAACATAGCGGTGCCACCCGTTGCAATATCCACTATTGTACCGCCACCCATCACAAAGTCGTGTACCTCTATACTTTCTACTCTGGAATCTTGCTGTAAAAAGTTAAATTGTGCAGCAGCAAAATCTTCATCAGCAGAAATGTCAGTTATAAAATGTGCGGAGTTAAGCTCCTCTGCCCTTTGGTCAAAAAAGCCACCGATGCCAAACATCATAACAAAACCGACATTAATAAACATGGCCACGAGTAGCATGACAAAGGTAAGGCTTATTGTATTGCCCTTACTTCTATTTAAATTGGCCTTTGCAAGTAAAATGGAGTTTCTCATGCTTACCACCCCATCTCTGCCAGGAATGTTTTGACTCTTTCACGACGTTCGGTGTTGTTTTTTGTGAAAGCGTCAAGTTTCAGCTCACCTTGAATGCCGCCGTCACTTAAATAAATAATGCGGTTACCACGCAGAGCGGATTTTATTTCATGTGTCACCATTACAACGCTTTGTCCGTTTATGTTTATATCGGTCAGTGCGTCCAGCACCGCATCTCCATTGGTGGAGTTTAATGCACCTGTGGGCTCGTCTGCAAAAACGATAGGTGGGCTGTTTATAAGTGCGCGAGCTATTGCAGCGCGTTGGGCCTCACCGCCACTTACCTGTGCCGGGAATTTTCGCCAAGTATTTTCATCAAGATTGAACTCTCCAAGCAGACTTTTTGCTCTTTTGGCAACTTGTTTGCGGTTTTTGTTTACCAAAAGTCCGGCGGCCATTATATTGTCCAAAATACTCATGTTGTCAAGCAAGTACATTTGTTGGAATACGAAACCACAATTATCTCGGCGGAAAATGGCAAGCTTGTCATTGCTGTAGCGACTAATATCTTGTCCCGCAAAGGTTACTTGCCCAAGT
>WQWL01000029.1 GCA_009785345.1 Oscillospiraceae bacterium | reverse complement strand
TTTCGCGTATGTAACTTCGTTGATATTTCAATGTGGCGCTTCGCACCAGTGGCTCACGCCACTCGTTCGCCTTACGGCGAACCATCTCATATTAGGGCGATGAGACCCGTTCTAGCGAAAAATTCGCGACATATTGCTTGATGGAGGCGGATGTTATGTATCGGTCTGACTTGTAGCTTATCTCGCGCTCCAATCTCGCAGCGTAATCATTAATCTTCGCCTAGCTTTAATACTTGATCCGGCTTCAACTTTCTCAGCATCATAGTCAATATTAGCAAACCGACAATGAGCATACCGCCGACAGCTATAAATAGTGCAAAATAATCATTAATATCACTGGTTATCAAAAATGCAGGCATTTGCTCTGAAGGCGCATACATGAACTGCAATGTTGGTACGAATAAATAGCTTGCCAAAGCTCCTACACCAAATCCGGCTGCAATTGCCGTGCCCGAAACTAACAATTGCTCCCATGCCAGAGTTGTTAGAAGTCCGGTTCGAGAAAGACCCATTGCGCGTAAGATTCCGAACTGCAACAGTCGTGAACGGATTGACAATATCCAATATATCAAGAAGCCGATAAAAGTTATCGCAAGTGTTATCAGAAAACTAAGTGTAAGAGTTCCATTCATACCCTGTAGCATTGGATCATTCTTAAGAATAACTAATTCTTGGTTAGTGTCACTTATAGTTGCCACTCTAATTTCAGCATCATTTAATGCAGTATAAAACTCATATGAAGTAGTTGTATCTTCAAGGTTAATCCATACAGCGTACGGCTCTATTCGCATTTGTCGATGAATGGTATTAAGATTAGCGACTATGAAATGCGGCTGTGTAATTGGATTAATTGATGGCCAATGATCGACAAAACCGTAAACAGTACTATCCAAGTTGCCGGATTGATCTCTCCATCCTATTCGAACTCGATCACCAACTCTGAACCCAAACTCGTCACGCATTGCTGTGGACATAAAAATCGCTGAAGGATCAGCGGTCATTAGGTTAAGATACTCATTCATATGAGCCGGAAGAAGATCGCTTCTGAGCCAAGCAATACGTCCGAACTCGTGAGGAACAATACCCATTAGTGCTGCAGTTGCATTTCTTTGCCCCTCAGTTATTCTAACTTCAGTACGTGTGAATACTCTTGTGGCATACTCAACACCTTCAAGATTTTGGAATACATCGAAAGGTGGTTCAGATGTGCGAGTACGCGTGACAATAATCTCGTTATCGGCTGTACCGCCAGCACTTCCACCTTCGTGCATTGGCGGAGGTATGCGATGATATGACAGTTCACCGGACTCGGTATCTACCTCGGCTCTATAGAATAAAATTTCGCTCGACCAGTTTTGCGTTAATACGATATCAGCTCCTATGTCATATCGTATGCGGTCTTCTAAAAATAAGTTAAGGGTACGGGCTGCAGTTGCGCTAAATACCCCAAGTCCAATATTAAAAACTAAAAATAGTGCGAGAAACTGGCTGCTTCCCTTAAATCTGGAAATTGAAAGCAATGTAGAATAGAGTGTTGGTGGCCATATATTTTTTCCAATGTGATAAATGAATTTAACTATTAGCGGAAAAATTCTCAAAAATGCAAGGCCTGCACCTAAGACAAACAATGAACTTGCCAACAATACCAAAGGGTCTACAGGTACATCTGTACCGGCAACATCAGCGATAGCGCGCACTTCTGCACTTGAGTAATACATAAACAACGCGTAAAGGGAGACGGCGATTAACACCACGTCAACCCATAGTTTTTGCCAAAGTGGGGCAGAGACTCTACGACTCTTTTTTTGTTTTGATTTTACAATTGTGTCGCGTGTAGCTTTAAGCGCAGGTATGAGCATGACTATTATAAATAGTACGGCAGCGAGGGCGGCATACAAAAATGCATATTTTGAGAGCTCTAGCGGTATCCCACGTCTTGCTACAAATTCCATGAAGCCGTTGGATAATCCTAGTACGCGTCCTATAAGTAACCCGAGGGGCGGTCCGGTGGCAAATGCTACTGCGGCAATAAACACACTAATTAGTGCATATGATGAAAACACCTGAGTATTTCGTGCACCTCTACTTTTTAGAACAGCTATTTCATTGCTCTCGTGGCTTATCATGAGCTTTGAAACCATGTAGATATAGAATACAAGTATAATTAAAATCGGTATTATGAGTATCCAAAGCATAAACTCAAGAGTGGCACGCCTCTCGTTGTACACTCGCAAGGTGTTTTCCATTTGGAAGTTAAGAGTCCCTGTCGCTTGGATGTGAGAACGAACTCTTCTTGTTGTATCCAGTATATTACTGATATTTTCAGGTCGTATTTCCGAATAGTCAAAACAATAAAAAAATGATACAGAGGATACAAAGCTAGACTCTGTTTCGACAAATCGTTCTACAAAATAGTCGTAATCAACTACAAATGTGGTTGATGCAAATCCTAGATCGCTGAACCAGAATGGTTCTTCAAATCGAGGCTCAAAAACACCTACCGCCACGGCTTGTCCGAATTGCCTATCTATATCTGCAGGGAGTGAATATGTAAAAATGTCAAATTCTTGACCGAGACGGATATCAGATTGTAAATAATCTGTTCTTGACATAGCAAACTCTAATACACCATATGTTGGATCATCTGATGAATGACCACGGACTGCACTAGGTTGTCTGCCTTCGATAATATCTACGTGATTCCAAATATTCTCAATACCATGTATTGATACCATCTGTCGCCTGTTCATTGTTCTTGGATAAAAGAAAAATCTATCGAGTGAATAATGCTTACGAGATGCCAATATTGGTACATCCATATTGGGAATATAACGATTTTGTAGTAAGTGTTCGACCTCTCTTGCATGCTGAAAGCCTTCGGCATGCTCAAATGCAGAGCTTCTGATTAGTATAGACATGAACCAATTGCCGGGATATTGTCCTGTGCGTATTTGTTGTGACTCCATATCTCTCAGTAGCATATGACGGTATACGCCGTTTGAGTAGGTTGGTATAACAGAGAGGATTGTAACAAATGCGATAGCTCCTATAAGCAGACAGGACACCATCCATTTGTTTCGTATTATTTTTTTAAGTGTAAAAAGCAGCATTTACTAGCTCCTAACTGTTTGACAGACCACTAGGGTTTCGGAAATATTATCGTTCGATACCTATTATGAGTAATTCGCCCTCAGTGAGACCCGTTATAACTTCGACATGTGTCCTGCTTGTGATACCAATTTCCAAGTCGCGCTCTGTTCGCATTCCATTTTCGAGAATTTGTACGAAACTTTGTCCCATAAAGTTGGTGACTGCAGATATGGGGACTACGATTACGTCTTCTCTTTCATCCATGAATATGCTGAAATTGAAGCGTGTTCCGATTCTTATATCGTGTGGCAAATCATTTGGGTCATCTGCAGTGAAAATGATGGTGTTACGCATTCTGTCACGTTCTTCTTCGGGCGCGTTTGTCGGAGTCATAGATACTCGTGCCGGAATTCTTTGTGTGCCAATTTGAATTTCAGCTTCCATTCCTTGTCGTATACGTCCTGTTTGGGTGCCGGTATATTCAAATTGGATAAATTCAGGGTCAGCTATGGTCATAAGGACCGTGCGTCCAGGTACGAATTCTCCGATTCCAATATTATTGAGGAAGACAACTTCACCGTCAACCGGTGCAATAATTGTTGATTTTTCCATTTCATCTTCTAATTGCTGTAAACGCAATTCAGCTCGCTCTAGATCAAGCTCCGAAAGGCGGCGTGCCAGTCTTGTTCCGCCAAATCGTATAACATCTTCATGTAGAAGTTGTTGTCTTTCTACTTCGATTTGCTGTAGCTGAATATCTATATATAATGAGGCTGTGTCCAATCTTGCAAGTACATCACCTTCTTGCACATCTTGTCCCGGGCGCACATTCAGTTCGACTAAGAAGCCTGAACGGTTGTGAAATGTCATATCATAATGTATTGATGATGCGGTAGTTACAAAATCTTCAAGTATGTCTTGTATTGTTCCGCGCTCAACTTCTATGGTTTGAAAGATTACTTCTTCCGGTTGTAGAAGATTGGGTGGTAGTAATTCATCCTCACGGGGCAACATACAGCCACTGAGTAAAAGCGCCGATATGAGTATGAAAATTATAATAGATGCTCTTTTATTACGCATGATTTTCGATGTTCCTTTCATTAGCGAATATAGTACTCTTTAAAATAAACGGGGATTAGTCATCCACGTCACCAGTGTCACCAGCGCGACACACGAAATCTATATACAGACGCAGTAAGCAATTTCACAGGAGTATTATCAGCGTTCAGTATGAATAGACAGTGTACGAAAAGATTATACCTCTACGTAGATTGGTTGTCTATGTAATTTTGTGATCTGAGCACATTTAATGGTGTATTTTGCTGTGATTTATGCTACAATGCGGTGAGGCTAAGTTTGATTAAATTCGAGTTGTAAATAATTTCAATATAAGCAGGTGAACCATGAAAAACTTTTCTGACTACGAGAGTATGGCGATGTTTAATCTTTCAGATGCGGAGTGTGCTGTTATTAAAGAGCGTTTCGATAACATTGTGGACGGGTTTTCTGCACTTGATGCATATGATGTTGATGATGTAGAACCTGCGATTACTGTGCTTGATTTGCAGAATGTCATGCGTAAGGATGTTGCAATTAGCACTATAACGAGAGAGGACGTTCTCAAAAATGCACCTGAGCAAAATGACGGGTACTTTCAAGTGCCTGCAGCCATAGAATAACAGGTTTAGTATGAAGATTAATAAAAGGCATGGTCATTAGTTTGAAAGAATTCAAACTAACGAGAGAATGTGCCAATTGCGATCTGTGGAATCGCAATTGATGCACGGAATGACCATCCCTTTTCATGGTCGTTTTGTGCCAAAAAATTAACGAAAGGCATGGTTATTAATGTGAGTTATAAAGCGATTATTTCCAGTTCGATAATGCAAAAAGGGAAGTCTGCAACAGCGGGTTCAAAGATGCTTGAGAATTTTATCTCTCCGATTGATGCGACAGTTGTGGAGAATATTGAAGCTCTCATAGATGTCGAAATAGTTGGAGTCGGCGCGATGGATGAGTTTGGTGTGGGTGGCTTATTTGGTGAGCCATCTAGGGCACTTGCGGATGATGGAGTAGTTGGAATTGTTGCAAGTAGGGATGTTGATTTCGCACTTTGCAATGATTATACAGGAGCAATCAGCCGTGCTGCCGCACAATATGGGTTATGCTATATACATCCGACATATGGAACGGTTT
This sequence comes from Oscillospiraceae bacterium, assembly GCA_009785345.1. Taxonomy (GTDB): domain Bacteria; phylum Bacillota; class Clostridia; order Oscillospirales; family Oscillospiraceae; genus WRMH01. Next base: position 23,873 of record WQWL01000029.1, on the reverse strand, counting down.
CGCGATATGGTCTTATACCGGCAGTATCGTCGATTGATCAAATAGGCGTTCTTAGCAAATCTCCCGAGGGTTGCTTCAATGGGTTGAAAATGATTGCAGGATATAACTCAAAAGATGGTGCAATGCCAGTTGATTATATGATTCAAGCTGTGAAGAACGATGATGAAATGGTAAAAAGAGATGTTAAAGATATTACTGTGACAGAACTGAAACCAAAATTTGCTGAAGTTTATACGCAAATTATGCAGATAATATGTTGTGCAGAGTTTAGTAACAATATTAGCCGTTACGATGGGGTGAAATACGGTTATCGGGCTAAAGATTATAATGGACTACAAGAAATGTACATGAGTACTCGTACTGAGGCATTTGGTGAGGATGTCAAGCTTGCGGCAATTCTTGGTACGATGGTATTATCACATGAAAATTACACGAAACTTTACGACAAAGCCATGCGCTTGCGTCGTCTAATTATGGATTCGATGAAATTTGATACATATGATGTGGTTGTCGGGCGCGGGGATGATAGTAATGCGCTCATACTGCTATCAAGACTTTGTGGGTTGCCATCTATTACAATCCGCGACTGCACATATGTTGCAAATAAATGTTGGGAATCTACGTTAGAGGCTGTTTGTGATATGTTAGAAAGCAACGCCAAATAGTCCATGAAAAGAGAAAGGTCATATTTATGAGATATGAAGTAGTTATGGGATTGGAAGTTCATGTGGAACTTTCGACAGAATCAAAGCTCTTTTGCTCGTGCTCTGCAAAGTTTGGAGCGGACCCTAACGAGAACACTTGCCCTGCATGTGTGGGTATGCCGGGTTTTCCGCCTATTATCAATAAAAGGGCGATAGAGCTTGCGATTGCAGCAGGAATCGTTACAAACTGTACGGTGTCCGATATCATTTCATTTGACAAAAAGAACTATTTCTATCCAGATTTGCCGACAGGATATCAGACAACTCAGTTCTTTGCGCCGATTTGTACAGATGGGTGGGTTGAACTCGAAAGTGGTAAGCGAATTACTTTAAAGCAAATTCATATCGAGGAGGATGCCGGAAAGCTTGTCCACGAGCCACGTTCACGTATTTCCTTGGTGGACTTAAATCGAGCTTCTGTTCCGCTTATTGAGATTGTTTCTAATCCCGACTTCAGCTCTGCTGATGAAGTTACGGAATATCTTGATAAGTTGCGCCTTTTACTTAGTTTTGCAGGTGTTTCTGACTGCAAAATGCAGGAAGGTTCAATGCGCTGTGATATAAATATTTCTGTTCGTGAAGAGGGTAGTAAACAGCTTGGAACTCGAACCGAGATAAAGAACATGAATTCGCTCAAAGCTATTGCACGTGCGATTGAATATGAGTCGCAAAGGCATATTGATGCTTTGGAGACAGCTAGCGAGGAACTTGTGCAAGAAACCCGTCGTTGGGACGATGATATTGGTATGTCATACTCCATGCGAGAAAAAGTGGGTGAAGCGGATTATCGCTATGTTCCTGATCCTGATATTATGCCGATTCATATTGGTGCGAATTGGGTCGAATCTGTTCGTGAAAGTCTGCCTGAGCCTGCTCATGAAAAGTATGAGCGTATGACGGCAGAGCTTGGTTTGCCTGTACACGATAGTAAGGTTATTTCCGGAAGTCAGACTTTATCAAGAATTTTTGACGAGGCGTTGACAATTGCAGGTAAGGCAAAGCAGGTATTAAACTGGATAATTGGAGAGCTTCTTGCGATTGCGAAGGATTTAAATATTTCTGATGATGATATTGATATCGATGCTGCGAAATTTGCTTCTATTATTATGTTGGTGGATGGTGGTAAAATAAACCGCTCTGTAGGCAAGAAGGTTTTGGAGAAGGTGTTTTCAGATGATGTCGAGCCAGAGGTCTATATTGAAGAGCATTCTTTAGGAATGGTGAGTGATACCGGGTTTTTGGAGTCTGCGATACGTGAGGTTTTGGCGGAAAATGAGAAGTCCGTTGAGGAGTTTCGTGGTGGTAGTCAGAAAGTGTTTGGCTTCCTGGTTGGTCAAGCTATGAAGAAGACCGCAGGAAAGGCTGATCCGCGTTCTGTTAATGAGTTGTTACGAAAGATGTTGGCGGAATAATTGTCGTATGACAAATTACCCGCCCGCAGACGGCGGGTGATTTGATAAATATATTATTATAAATGCAACTTTTTCTATACTGTAGTTGTGTTAATAGTAGAAAGATGGAAGAAATGGATTTTCAATTAATTTTAAATATTGTTATTATCATTTTGCTTGTTATTTTGGTGGTACTGTTGATTGCCGGTATGGGCAAATCGGGTGTTGATAAAATTGCTAGCATTCTCGCCAAGAGTAAGGATGAACAGCGGGATAGGGAGGCTCGGCAACAGGAGGGTATTGTTCGCCAAATGGCTGACAATTCTACTGAGCAGTTTAAGCGCTTTGGTATGATTCAGGAGAGCATTCAGTCAACTTTACAGGGTAATCGTGAAGAGACTAATAAGCAGCTGCGTGAGTTTCAGATGCAATTGGATAACAGGCTTTCTTCTATTCAACGTGATAGTGCCGGGAATATTGAAAAGGTCAATGAGACCCTTGAGAATAAAATGAAGGCTTTGCAAGAGAGTAATGAGAAGCGTTTGGAGCAAATGCAAGGTGTTGTAGATGAAAAACTGCAAAAGACGCTTGAATCGCGTTTGTCGCAATCATTTGAGATTGTAAGTAAACAACTAGAGAGTGTTCAACAGGGGCTTGGTGAGATGAAGAATCTTGCTGCTGATACTAAGAGTTTGCGCAATGCGCTTACTAATGTAAAGGAGCGTGGCACATATGGCGAGGTGCGACTTGAGAAGTTGCTTTCGGATATTCTCGCGCCGGGTCAATACGAAGTAAACGTTGAAATTGCAGACAGAAAACGTGTTGAGTTTGCTGTTAAGTTTCCCGGACAAGGTGATGAGCCGTTATTATTGCCAATTGACTCAAAGTTCCCTATTGAGGACTACAATCGCATAATTGAAGCCGAAGATAAACAGACCATCGATGATGCCCGCAAATCATTGGCACAAGCGATTCGTGTATCAGCTAAAGACATTGCTGATAAATACATCATGCCACCTAAGACTACGGATTTTGCATTGATGTTCTTGCCGACAGAGGGACTGTATGCGGAAGTGGTGCAAAATGCAGCATTATTCGAAGAGTTGCGTGTTAAGTTTAAGGTTGTAGTTGTAGGTGCGACAACACTTTCTGCGTATTTGAGTTCATTACAAATGGGATTTAAGACGCTTTCGATGGAAAAACGTTCATTGGAAGTTTGGGATACATTACGTGCAGTTAAGGCTGAGTTCATAAAGTTTGGAGAGGTGTTGGAAAGAGCGCATAAACAAATTCAAACTGCTGATAAAACACTTGAAGATCTGGCAGGAACAAGAGCAAGAGCAATGCATAGAAGGTTACGGAACATTGAGTTACTCGATACTGAAGAGGTTGATGCCCAAAATGGGCAACAACCAAAAATGTTAGACGAGGTCGATGTTCCTCTCTTGATAGAGTCGTTTGAAGATGATTTTGATGGCGATTAATATTACGTAAGATGAAACGCAAGAAAGAAATGAGGATTAAAATGTTTTGTAAAAATTGTGGAGCAGAGATTGCTTCGAATAACAGATTTTGCTCCATGTGTGGAGCTGCACAGGAAGCATTAGCTCCTGTAGAGACAGTAATTCCATCGGCACCACCGGTTGAAGGAGCTAGTGCGTTTGTAGTAACTACAGATGTGCCTGATGAGGCGGCAGTGCCATTTGCTGAAAATGCTGTTTCTGCGGATGCAAATGTGGATGCTCCAAATACCGAGACAATTGATGCCCCTACTGATGCTGAGGCTTCACCTGCGGGTAGTACTTCTGATTCCACAGATGCAGTGGTTGCACCTGTGCAACCGGAGCCTGTACAACAAATGGAGTATCAGCCTAATCAGCCGCAACCGTATCAACAGCAACCATACCAACAGCCACAACAACCCTATCAGCAACAACCATATGATCCGGCACAGCCCTATCAGCAACAACCGTACGACCCGGCACAGCCCTATCAGCAACAACCTTACGATCCGGCACAGCCCTATCAGCAATACCAACCGTATCCACAACCACCTCAACCACCGTCTGATGATGCTGAAAAAGCAAATAAAAAAAGGCTGTTGAAGATTATTATACCTGTTGCAGCTGCGGCTGTTGTAGTCGTTGCAGCGTTTATCGTACTTACAATGTTCTTGGCTTCGCCATTGAGAACTGTGAACAATGCTATGCTCAATGTGGGCGATGAGTTTAGTGAACGTATGGAAGATACTCCACTGGAAATGTTCGGGATGCTTTTTGAAAGCTTAAATGATGGTTCTGTAACTGTAGGGTTCGATTATCAAATGTTTTTGGCTGAAGCGAGTGGTGAACTGACGCTTCATTCTGACTATGATCGAGGTGCGCATCTTATTGAGGCTGCGGTTTCTGTTTATGGGCTAGACATTGATTTAGAGCTATATCGTAACAATGAGATTATGGCCGCACGAATTGGTCAGATTAGCAATAATTTTTACGGCATAGTGTTTGATACATTCAGAGATGATTTTCGCCCGTTTGCGGATTTATTGGGTCTGAGTCGACAAGAGGTTGACGAAATTGTTGATATGATAGAAACATATGAGACAGTACCCAATGCATTATTTAACATGGATAATTTCACAGAGCGATTTGAAGATATGGTGAGTGATTTATTGAGACGTATTGAAGTCACCTCAAATAATGTTGATATTATATCCGGTGGCGAAAGTGTAAATGTTAGAAGAGTTGATTTCACTATCAGTGCTGAGTTAATGGTTGAGTTTTTTGAAAGATTTCTGGATATAGTCGAAGAGGATGAAAGCATAAACGCATTTTTCGATTCATTTAATAGTTTAATTATATCTACGGATCCGTGGGCAGATGAAATATCACTTGAAGAGATAATTCGCGAAGGACGCAGAGAAATGCGAGAAATGCATGATATGCAGGGTGAAATGAGTATGTCATTTTACGTAGGCAGAGGAGATAGACTCTACCGTCTGGTATATAAAATTGATATGGGATTTGACGGGAATCGCACAGAAGTTAGTATGATTTTTGATTTGGGATCCCATGTAAATGATGTATGGTCGCTCGGTATAGAAAGTCGTGCTGATTGGGGACGCTCGGAATTTGTTGTTGAATGGGAAGTAAATGAAACATCAGGTGGCGGAGAAACTATTTTACGTGTAAATGAGGATGATCGTTGGGGGAACTGGACAAGCGAGTTAATTCTTGAGTGGACAGACAGAGGTGATTTCATATTATCATTGGATGATAATGGTAGAAATCAAGAAACACTTTTGACAGGCGAATATACAATCAGCGAAGATGGGTTTATTCTTAGACTTCTTGATTTAATTGAGGATTCATTATTCTTTGAACAACATTTGAATTTGGAAATTTCGACTGCACGACGCACCGAGAGACTAGAGCCGGTGGAGTTTGTAAATATTGCTGCCTGGGATCAAAGACTTATTGATCAGATTATGGACTTCGTTGGTCTCGGCGGTATGTTATTTGCTCCGGATTTAGATGATTGGTTGGATATGGATTTTGATGATCTTCCTGTATACCTACCTGTGCCAGCACCAGATACTACACCACCCACACGACCTGGCGGCACAGCAGTCGACTTATCTGACCATGAACTTATAGGTATCTGGGAGTTTTCTGATGGCAGTTTCACATGGTTCTTCGAAGTTTCTGATTTCGTATGGTTTGCTGAAGATGGCTACGTATACACCGATACTGACATCGGTATATGGAATGTTGATGGCAACAGGCTGACGGTAACAGGTGATTTTGGTGAAGGTAGAACTTACGAATTTTACTTTGAAGTCGATGGTGATATATTAGCAATAACAGATATAGATGATGACACAGGATACTTTGAAAGAATGTGGTGATCCTAACTCCATTGCTAATTTCAACGAAATATTGTATTCTGAAGATATTATGATATATGATTTAATAATTGTCGGAGCCGGGGCAGCAGGGCTCTTTGCTGCAGCGAATGCACCTTACGGATTTGAAACATTGGTTCTTGAAAAAACTGACTCACCTGGTAAGAAATTACTATTAACCGGAAGCGGTCAATGCAATTTGACAAACAATGAACCAATCAAATCATTTCTTAACCGTTATGGTGAAAATGGGAAGTATCTGCGTCCTGTTTTGTTTCCATTTTCAAACCAGGCACTTATGGCATTTTTTGAGCAACATGGTTTACCTCTTGTTACCAGAGAAGATGGCAAAGTATTTCCGGTTTCGATGAAAAGCAGGGATGTTTTAAACTTTTTACTCAAGGGTTGTGAAGATAGAGGAGTAGAGCTGCAATATAGAACTGCCGTTACAAAGATTGAGTATCAATGTGAGGGGGTTGATTATAAATATTGCATTTTAACCTCAGAAGATCCAGAGAGTGCAATAGTCCAAGCGAACTCAAAATATTCAAATTCAAGAAATTTAATCTCAGAGCACGCAAATTCTAGCGGTTCTAGCAAACAATATTTTTCAAAACGTATACTCATTGCAACAGGCGGGGAATCATACCCACAAACCGGATCTGATGGCTCTATTTATAAATGTCTCGAAAATTTGGGAATAACCCTCGTGCCACGACAACCTGCGTTGACACCGATTTATGTTGAGAACTATCCATACAGTGCGCTTTCAGGACTCACTTTTCCAAATAGTTCCATAACCATTAACAGCTTGTTAACCACAGACAGTTTTAAAGCCAAAAATAGCTCAACAGCTGCCAATGGTATTGCAAAGAAAAGTAATGAATCATACAAATGTAATGGAAGCCTTCTATTTACGCATAAAGGTTTTTCGGGTCCTCCTATCTTGACACTATCTCGTTATGTAAAGCCCGGAGATAAGTTAACCATTAATTACCTGCAAGACAGAGTTGCTGATGAACTTCGCTTAGAACTAATAAAATCTGCATCCGGAGATTTAAGACAGATTATAACAATCTTGGAGTCTATTACAGCGTTGCCACGCAGTTTTCTTGAATGTATATGCTATAATAGCAATATTAATAAATCAGAAAAGGCGTCAAGCTTGAGCGGAAAACAGATGGGTGCTTTAGCAAGCAGATTGACTTCTGACTCATACGTTGTAAGTGGTATCGGTGATTTCTCTCTTGCTATGACAACTGCCGGTGGTGTTGCTTTAGATGAGGTGGATTTACGCACAATGGAAGCAAAACATTATCCCGGATTATATTTTGCCGGAGAGGTGCTTGATGTTGATGGTGATACCGGTGGCTATAATCTGCAATTTGCGTTTTCATCTGCAATGCGATGTGTAGAAGCGATGTAAAGTTATACTAATGGTGAAAAAATATGTTTAATACATTAGATGATATAAAACATAGAGAAAAACGCGAAATATTTCGTGCCGTATTTATGACGATTATCGTCACGGCAGGGGTTGATTTGTAATTTGCAAAGCGAAAGGAATAATCATAAGTGCAAGCATATACATTAATCCAGTCACGTAGGAAAACTATTGCTCTTTATATAATAGATGGTACTGTTGAGGTTCGTGCTCCTTATGTGGCATCGAAGCGAGAGATAGATAAGTTTGTTAAATCCAAAGAAAAGTGGATAAAAGATAAATTATCAAAGTCAATTGAGCAAGTTGAACGACGTGATAGTTTCAATATTGACTATGGCGCACGTATTTTGTATCGTGGAAAAGAGTATCCAGTTTCTGCCAGAGTTGGAAAATATGCCGGATTTGATGATGGACAATTTTATATGCCACCAAGTTTGAGCACAGAGCAAGTCAAAAGCGCATGTGTGCAGATATATCGCATGCTTGCGAAAAATGTTTTGATAGAAAAAGTACAGGATTTTACAAAACTAATGCCCGTTATGCCAACTGCAGTGAAAATTAATAGTGCGAAAACAAGATGGGGAAGTTGTTCAACAAAGAAGAGTCTTAACTTTTCATGGCGTTTGATAATGGCAGATGATGATGTTATTGATTATGTAGTAGTACATGAGCTTGCACATATAATTGAGATGAATCACTCTAAACGTTTCTGGGCAGTTGTGGAAGCTGTGTTACCAGACTATAGGGAGCGGCAGAAACGATTAAAACAGCTGCAACACCGTCTCAGTGGTGAGGATTGGGAATAATTAATAGATAATGTCAAAGTGTGTAAGAAAAACTAACGTCATTTTGCGGGTCGTCGCAAAATGACGAACGATTGGAGGAACTCAATGAAAGTTTTATATGCAGCCAGTGAGGCGCGACCATTTGTCGCATCGGGTGGATTGGCAGATGTTGCCGGAAGCCTTCCACAAAGTCTTGTACGAAAAGGCGTTGATTGCCGTGTCGTAATACCACTATATTCAATTATTTCAGATGAGTTGCGTGCTAATATTAAATTCGTTATGGAATTTGAAATATATGTAGCATGGCGAAGCAGGTCATGTGTGGTATATGAATCCGTATACAATGGCGTGACATATTATTTCATAGAGAATGATTATTATTTTGCAAGAGACACACTGTATGAAGAGTTTGACAATGCAGAGCGATTTGCGTTCTTTTGCCGTGCTGTGTTGGAAATGCTGCCACGAATTGATTTTAAACCGGATGTCATCAATGCAAATGATTGGCAAGCTGCATTGATTCCAGTATATCAAAATATATATTATTCTAAAAATGAATGGTATTCACATATTAAGACGATAATTACCATTCATAATATTGCGTTTCAAGGGATATATGGGTTTGATATATTTAGTGATATTTTGGGCTTGCCGGATTGGGCTGTAGATTTAATCGAGTTTAATAATAATATCAACTTCTTAAAAGGTTCGATGCAGGCGGCTGATACGATAATAACTGTTAGCCCAACCTACGCAAAGGAAATTGCAGGTCAGCATGTGGATAATACCGGATATGACTTTGGACAGGGTCTAACGCCGTTTCTAAATCAAGAAATGTGGAAATTGAGCGGAATTATAAATGGTGTAGATATGGATGCGATTAATCCGTCAAAAGACAAGCACCTTTATGCAAAGTACAGAGCCACTACATTTCAAAGGGGTAAAAAAATTAACAAACTCAAGTTGCAAGAACGTCTTGGATTAAATGTAAGTGCAGATGTTCCAATGATAAGCATGGTGACAAGAATCGACGCAATGCAAAAAGGCTGCCAACTTGTCCTTGATGTAATGAATAGCGGACTACTAGACAGCCATGATTTTCAATTTGTGCTACTCGGAAGTGCTGCCGATGGAGATGGAGAAGGCAAATATATGGAAGAAGCTTTTAGGCAGCTGGAATCTCGATATAAGGGGCGAGTAGTTGCGTATATTGGTTTTGTTCCTGAACTTGCTCAAAAAATATATGCAGCGTCTGATATATACCTTATGCCTTCAAAATACGAGCCATGTGGACTTTCGCAGATTATTGCATTGAAATATGGTGCGATTCCTGTGGTGCGTGAAACCGGTGGACTTGCGGATACAATTACTGACAGTTTAGATGGATTAGGCAATGGTTTTACATTTAGAGGATATAATGCAGATGATTTTCACAATGCAATTGAACGTGCATTGCAAGGGTATCAGGATCGTAAAGGCTGGAACCTTTTGACACAAAGAGCAATGGAGCGTGATTTCAGCTGGGATTCGGGTCCAGCTGATGAGTATATAAAGTTGTATGAAGGTCTTATTGGTGAAACTACAGCAGAATAACTACATATAGTGCAATTATTCTTGACGGGCAGGTGTAGTCACTATATAATGTGCGTCTGGTGCTACCAAACGGTAGGCGGTTAGCTGAATCCCTGGAGCGAAATTGTAAAGGGGGTGAGGCCATCACTTTGTTTGAAATACTTTCATTAGTTTTCTCGTTCATATCAGCATCATGCATGATTTGGGCAGCTTATATTACATGGAAGTCGTATATGGACAAAAGAAAATAACCGCCCCCTAGCCTGGTGTGGTTATTTTCTTTCCATAAACTTTGGCTAACCGTTTACCGGTAGCACCTTTGTTTATATTATAATCGTAATGTGCATTCATGTCAAATTCAATTTTTGATACACATTCTGTAATCCTACACCAAAGCTTCAAAATCTACTGCACTGTGCTTGCATATTGGGCAAATGAAATCATCAGGTAGAGTGTCACCCTCATATACATATCCGCAAATTTTGCAAACGAACCCTTTCTTTTTCTCAGCGGGCTTTTGTGGCTTCGGTTTAATGTGGTCAAAATAATATTGATATGTCACACTTGGCTCACGAGACAAGACAAAAGATTCCATAACATCGGCAATGAATAATGTGTGAGTACCACAATCGTAGGACTCGCACACTTTTGCAGAAATTACGCTATTCGTGTGTTCGGGTATATATCGAATACCATTTGATGAACGATTAGTATAATCAACATTTGCGAATTTATCTGTGTCTTTTCCGCTTGCAAAGCCAAACTGTTTGAAAACATCAAAAGGTGCATCGGTTGCCAATATAGATACATTGAAAACACCGGTTTTCACAATTATATCGTGTGTAAAATTAGCTTTATTAACCGCAATAGACACTCTGAGCGGCGTTGATGTAAGCTGCATGGCTGTATTTATGATACAGCCATTATCATTTTTGTCATTTCTCGTTGTCAACACAAACAGTCCGTAAGACAGTTTATTCATTGCAGTTGTGTCAATAGAAGAATTGTTAGTCATAGATATGTGCCTCTTTCTTGTGTTATTTCTGGATAATACACATTTAAACTGGGATTATTACCTATAATTACCCTGATGGTCAAAGTTTTTCCTCAGTGCTATCTCAGTTAATATGACAGTTCCAATAATCATTATAGCATGAATGATAATAATAATGATACCAACATTACGAACAATTGCAGCGTTGCTACCTATTACAACAAAAAGTGCAATTAGTGAACCAATAAGTAGCGCGACTCCTGTGTGCCACATCATCTTGCCTGCATAGATATTACCAAATTTCCATGTATCGAGATTTTTCATTGACATAGGTGTTCTATAGCCCATTACGAAATTGATTTTCTTTGGTCCGGCAACGGAAAAGTATAATCCGAATGCAATCATTATGCCAGACATAACCAGTACAACTATGAGAATAATTCCCCAAATGTTCATGACAACCATCCTTTCGTTTTCGATCAGCTCTATACTTTTGTAGCATTATTTTATCTCTATTTAGTGAAACGCCAAAAGAAATATGATATACTCATTAGTATAATTTTCGTAACATTTTGAAAGGAACTTTAGTGATTAACAATAATATAAATTGGAGGAATGAATTTTGAACGGTTTTACATTTTGGAGTCCGACAAAGGTCGTCTTTGGAGCAGGCATAGCAAAGCTTACAGGCAAAGAAGTTAAAGAATTTGGTGGAACGAATTGTCTTGTGTTCTACGGTTCAGGAAGTGCGGTCAAGAGCGGTGTACTCGAGACTGTAATCAAATCATTAGAAGTAGAGGGCATCAAGTATTCATGTGTTGGTGGTGTGCAAATCAATCCGCTTTTAGGCTTTGCTCAAAAAGCAGTTGATGATTTCAAAGATAAAGGTATTGATTTTGTGCTTGGTGTTGGAGGAGGAAGTGTTATTGACACAGCCAAAGCAGTTGCACATGGTCTCGCTTCGCCGGAAATTCCAATCTGGGATTTCTTTTCACAAAAAGTAGAATTAAAAAAATCACTACCTATCGGTAGCGTTCTTACAATAGCAGCAGCGGGCAGTGAAACAAGTAATTCTGCGGTTCTTACAAATCAAGAATTGGGAATTAAGCGTGGACTCGGAACACATTTTAACAGACCGCAGTTTGCAATTATGGATCCTGAACTAACATATACACTACCACCTCGTCATACGGCATGTGGTATTGCAGATATACTAATGCACACATTGGACAGATATTTTGCGCCTGATGCAGAAAATGCATTGACAGATGAGTTGGCTGAAGCGTTAATGCGTGTTGTCATTAAGTATGGAAAGATTGCAATGGAAAAACCTGATGATTATAAGGCAAGAGCGGAGTTGATGTGGGCTGGCAGTTTATCTCATAACGGTTTGACTGGACTCGGTCAAACAATGGATTTTGCAGTTCATCAGCTTGGTCATGCCCTTTCGGGGAAATATGACATCCCGCACGGCGAGAGCCTTACAATTGCATGGGCGTCATGGGCAAGATATGTTTATCGCTCCGATGTTCCACGATTTGCCAGATATGCGCGTAATGTTTGGGGTATCCTAAATGCTGACGATGAAGCTGCAGCAATTGAGGGTATTGTAGCAACAGAAAACTTTTTCCGTACAATAAAGATGCCGGTTTCGTTAACTGAAGCAATAGGGGAGAGCTGCAAAAATGATGTTGAAGAGCTTGCGGACTTCTGTACATATCATCAAATTCGCACCATTGGAGCGTTCAAAGTACTAGATTATAATGCAATTAAGGACATCTTTGCGGCAATGGTGTAGATATTGTAGTACACTGAGATGATGAAAAACATAATATTTCTATAAAGCCACACTCATGTCAATCATTGAATAAGTGTGGCTTTGAAGAATTAAAATGACTATAGCACAAACCGCTCAATCACCTCAGCCACAGCGTCATTATTGTTTGAAACAGTAACATAATCGGCAACAGCTTTTACACCGTCCACCGCGTTGTCTACAGCTACGCTGAATCCGGCGTACTCGAGCATGCAGACATCATTGTAGTTGTCACCAATTGCAATTATTTCGCTTCTGTCTATACCAAATAGTTTGCCAACTTCTTTGAGTGCAGAACCCTTACCGGCATTACTGCCAATGAACTCTAGAAAATGTGACATTGAAGAGGCGCATGTTAATCTCTCGCCAAAATGAGCACTCATCTCGACAGATAACATTTCTATCCTTTCAGGGTCATCAATCCAGAGAACTTTAGAAACACCCTTGACCTTATCTTTAATTGTGGCGAGATCTGTTATTGCGGACCTAATGCGCTCACTTGAGCGACTCTCGTAACCTGTAGTTTTGTCACATATGCGGTTTGCCCAAAGGTATGGACCTGTCCAGACGATTTGTGCAATCCCGAGCTCTTGTCCAAGAGCAAATGCTTCTATTGCAAGGTCATAATCTAAAAATCTCTCCAACAGTAATTCATTTGACTTTGCCATGTGCACTTCAGCTCCATTTAGAACGATAAAAGGCACATCTTTAGTTAGTATTTCGTTGATAACTACTGTATTAGTAAATGGTCTTCCGGTGGCGGTTACAAACATCACACCTGCATTTTCAGCCTTAATAATGGCCTGTTTGTTACGCTCTGTTATCACAGAATCATCGTTGAGAAGTGTACCATCCATGTCAGATGCAATCAGTTTGTATTTCATAAAAAATGTTGTCCTTTCGAGTGCGATGGAATTATTGTACTCTATAAACACATGTTTGGCAACCAAACCATGCATATGGTGATGTTGCACAGAAAAAGAATGCGAATAATGTGCACATTAACCAAAAGCTGCTGGCGTTGAAACTCAAGTTTGGCGATTCTACAGATTGACTTTGTATACAAATTGCTTTATCATAAGTATTGTAAAAAAAGAAAAGGAGGCATGAGCTATGACGGCTAATACAAAGAGACGCGTGCATATCGAATCAGGAAAAAGCATGAATTTCGCAAACGTTCATCTCATGCTGCCTGGAATTAGGCTTTTGCTGTCCACCCATTAAAAAATAATGGATAAATTTTGCGAATAACGGTCGAAAGCTTTGAAGACAAGCTTTCGACCGTTTTCAATAAGTAGAGTATCATACATAAATATTTAGATGTAGGTACAAGGAAACAGAAGATGTATCAGGAAGAATAATATGGATACATCAGGTAGGAGAAAAGGAGAAATAAAATGAATACAAACATTACAGTAGGATTGTTCACTAAGTCTGGACGTTCAGCAGGGGATAACACAGCGTTATCAGCTCATGATCAAGTGAAATTCCGTCCACAAATTGACGAAATAATTTGTCAAAACCTCGAAGGCAGCGCACTAAAAGACGCATTGTTCATCGTTGACAATATTCGTGAGAACAAAATGAAAATCAAATGGTCTTCAGTAAACGTATGGACAGTAAGATTCAGAGGCAGACATGTTTGTGATTTGACAGTAGTGCACGGCGCACTTCGTATCGGTCACGTCAGCGACATTCTCGCAACACGAGTAAAATATATGTCACACGACTTTGATTACACAAGACGTTTAATCGATGCTATCTCAAACTCAATGGTCGAAGAGCCTACAGCAAGCATGGCAGCAGTTTAAACGAAAACTGAACAAAAGAATGATACTGTAATAATTACGGTATCATTTTTTTATTCAACCACTTACACCCATAAAAAATACCACTTAGCGACGGCTGTTTACCAGTCGTCGTTTTGCTATTGTAAGCCAAAACTTATTCTGTTACCATGCATACAGATTAAAACAACAACAATGATTTTGAGAGGAATGGGTGAAAAAATGTTGAAAAATTATTTTAAAAATTTAGGATTGGCTACAGGTCTTCTGCTCGAAATGGGAACTAGAAAATATCAGAGAAAAACAGATATACAAGCAGTTGTAGAAAGAGAAAGATACAGCGGTAGAATTACGCACATGCAGATTATGTAAGGGTAAGGAACTGTCCAACTAATTAGTTTGACAGCTCCTAAGTGCGAAATTGTGAAAAATAGTTGTAATAATCGACGCACAACTGATATACTAAGCAAGTGCATCATGTTTGAAGCACCGGACAGAAAAGGATGTGAGATTACTTGAAAATGCGTATTGAGCTGACGGATGGATCAACTGAAGACGAGGTTATAGTTCGTTGTAGCCGTGTTGATGCCAATGTGCAAAAGCTTCAAGAATTCCTTATTAATCTGTCTGCACCTAAGCTTGTGTTTTACAAAGGCAGCGAAGAGTATTATTTGCCACTTGAAGAGATACTGTTTTTTGCAACAGAAGGAGAGCAAGTATTTGCACATACTTCAAGTGATGCATTCAAAGTAAAGCACAGACTCTATGAGTTAGAAGAAATGCTTCCACGATTTTTCATCCGTATTTCAAAAGGTACGATTGTTAATACGAAACAGATTTATGCTATAGACAGAAATTTGACATCAGCGAGCAAAGTAAGCTTTAGTAATACACACAAGCACATTTATGTATCACGACATTACTATAGACCGCTCAGAGAAAAAATGAGCGACAGTAGGGAATAGATAGTAAAGAAATAAAAATTAGTTATGAATGAAGAAAGGGATTATAACTATGGATAAAAATACGAGAAAAGCAATATCAAAAGTTGCGTGGGGGCTATTTTGGCTGCTATTAGCCGGACTAATTGTGGCAAATACTTTTGGTGGATTTGTGGATTTAACCGCATGGAGCATTATTATTGGTGCAATAGCGTTGGTAATACTATTTCATTGTTTTGCGACATTATCATTTGGTTCATTACCGGTACCGTTAGCAGCACTATATTATATTTTCCAAGACCCACTAGGATTACCATTTATAGCATTTTGGCCGTTGGCATTAGTCACAGTGCTACTGACAATAGGCTTACATATTCTGCTGCCGAAGCAGTTCAATTTTAGAAAATATATCCACATAAATACGGGAGTAGGCACTAGAACAAGGAGAGGTAATAAAACGAAATATGATAAATATGGAAATCGTATTGACCGTGACGATTATGCTGATGTTGTAATTGATGGAAATGATAATAATGCGAACGACTACGGTGTAAATGGGAAAACGAAAATTAACGAAGGTGACGATCCAAATAATCCGTACATAAGTGTTTCATTTGGTGCTGCAAGCAGGTATCTACACGCGGAGAGTCTTGAGACAGCAGAGTTCGTTTGTAGTTTTGGAAGCCTAGAGGTGTATTTCGATAATGTTACACTAAGTCCAAATGGCGCTGAGGTTGATGTAAGTTGTAGCTTTGGTTCAATAGAAATATTTGTGCCTCCACATTGGCGTGTAATAGATGACGTAAACTCATCACTAGCAAACGCTGAGATAAGTCGTAAATTGCAAAACAATGATGCAGATGCCCCAACGCTAAAAATCACCGGTTCAGTATCGTTAGGAAATGTAGAAGTAAGCAGAATAAAAGGTTATGTTTAGGATATAGAGGTAATGAGGTTCGGGGATAAGTAGGGCTTGGTGGTTGACGATCTAGTCGGTTAACTAACCCCTAACCCCTAACTCCGGATAGGAATTTATATTGATTGGTTTAGGAACAATAGTAAATATTGCAACAATATTAGTTGGCGGAGCGCTAGGACTTGTGTTAAAACGAGTCCTAGCTAAACGCATTATGGATACTGTCATGCAAGGTATTTCACTTGCAGTTATAATTATCGGCATAAGCGGCACTTTGGCTGCGGCTTTTACAATTGTCGATAATGATATCGTAAGTGGGCATGTTTTGATTATGATAGTATCTCTCGCAATTGGTGGGTTAATTGGGGAACTGTTAAAAATTGAAGAAAGATTAAAATCATTTGGTATGTTTTGCGAAAAGAAACTTACAAAACCGGATGACGAATCAACATTTGCACAAGGGTTTGTTACTGCAACATTGGTGTTTTGCATAGGTTCAATGGCAATTGTCGGCTCACTGGAAGATGGCATTAATAGAAATCCGGATATATTAATCGCAAAATCCGTAATTGACGGAATAGCAGCAATGATATTTGCATCGGCAATGGGAGTGGGTGTCCTATTCTCTGCATTCACAGTTGGCATATATCAAGGGGCAATCACATTGCTTTCAGTTTTTCTTGCGCCATTTTTGAGTGATATTGTTATACAACAAATGTCAGTTGTAGGCTCGATTCTCATAATGAGTATCGGATTAAATATGCTGAAAATTGGAAAAATTAAAACAGCGAACCTACTGCCGGCAATATTCATCCCACCCATATATCATCTGATATTATATATTGTTGGTTAAATTTTGGGTTTTGTTGTACAAGTTTTGACTTTACAGACCACCGGTCAATATCGTATACTTTGGATGATGTACAAATTGTACATCATCCAAAATTATAGTAATGAGGAAAACGCTTTGAAATGTAAAAATTGCGGAATTGTTGTAGAAGAAGGGTATAGATTTTGCCCTCAATGTGGAACTATGGCAGAAGACACATTTTCGTCTTCTGTTATGCAGAACACTCCAGTGGATGATGTTATCACAGTTGATACATCATTTTTAGACATCAAAATAGAAACTCCTGAAGTTGTAATTGAAGAACCTGTAATTGAAAAAGAAGAGCCACAGCAAAATATAGTGGAAGCAAAGAAAAGTCCGACGGAAGAGCCACAAGTGAGCAAGCCGGATATTGTTGATGGTTTTTCAGAAGAGATGCCGAACAGTACAAATAATATTCCGGTGGAGGAACTACAGCTGTACACGCGGCAGGATATGACTGCGACAGAATCAAGCACTCAAAGTGAAGGAGAGGATCAAAGGGAAAAAAGCGACGAGTGTAAGGAAAATCAGCCCACCCCGATTAATGCAAGATCGGAGAGAGCAAAAGAAATACAAAGTCGAAGAGAAGCCGAACAGCTTGAGTTTGAAAACGGGATTGACGAGAGAATTCGAATGAACACGCGATTTTCAATATTTCCTGGATTTGTAATGCAATATTATAAAACGCGACTTATACAATACACTGCAGCATTTGTAGTAAGCGTAACATTTTTGATTCTGTGCATTACGTACGCAAGTAGCGTGGGGAATCCCTATTATTTCAATACATATCAAGACTTGCAACGAATAAATAATCGAGCGTTTTCATATGTGACATCAGAGTTAAGTGGTATACAGAGATTCAGTTTGTCAACTCATATTACAATGGGTAATACATGGAGCACAACATCTGATCCGAATGAAAGGCATTTTATAGAAGTATCCGGAGTTTATTTGCTGGTAGCAAATCGTCCGATTTTTAGCAGAGGAGGACCAGTAACCCTATCTGTGTCATCACTAGATACCGAGCATACCATAATGCAAATTAACAGACGTATAGAAGCACTCCAAAATGCAAGTGCTTCACCACTTAGATCAGCTGAAAGCATTAATGAAGAGATAGAATCATTACGACGTATATCAAACAATTTAGGGGCGGTTAGACTTACAGTTATCAGTACTGACAGCCGAATGGTTTTTCCCGTTATGGCGGGTATTGGATTTGCATTACTGAGTGTTTTACTTCTCCTGCCGGCAGGAAGGACATGGATTTTCTTCATTGCACCAATGAAATCTGAAATTTGTCGTAATCTTGCAATGTTCGGTGATGCGCGTGATTTACTTATTGAATGCGAAAAATCTTTTGGTTCTAATGGAATAAGATATCATGAAAGGATAGAGACGAGTCGAGAGTTCATTATTGTATTCCACAGGGCACATATTTTCATAGCTCCGATAATGGAAGCAAGACGTGGTTACGTTGAAGAGATTGCCCGTTCAAGAGGAAGAAGCTGGTATGTTAGTTTTACATACAAGTTGTACATTACATTTTCTAACGGTCATCAAGAAGCAATTAAGCTAAGAGAGCACTCAGATGGTACGACAGCTTTGGCCAATATTCAAAGGATCAATGAGAATTTTAAATCCGGAGGCACTTTAACTGCAGGTGGCATATATGTGTGACAAATTTAAGTTACGAGTCAGACTAAATGCATATCATCCGCCTCCATCAAGCAATATGTCCCGAATTTTTCGCTAGAACGGGTCTCATCGCCCTACATACGCGAAAAATCCACGACATACCGCTTGATTACGGCTAACATGGGACTTGTAACATTAATAATTCTCTATCGTACTTCAACTGAAAAACGCTGAATAACATCACAAGGGTTCCATGCAAGCTTTGCTTTGCGGAGCCCTTCGTCGTCGAGGTCATCTTCGCGATTTACATATGCGACACCGTCATCTAAATGCCTGGCAATAAACTCACTTGCAAGCTTCGGATAAGCACCGCGATAATCTCTGTCAGCCTGCTCAACGTTAACATAAAGCGTGTCACCCAAAAGAGTGCCAAGTGTAAAGCCAACGACGTGATTATCCACATATAGAGCCAATGTCGAAAAGTCATATGATTCTAAATTATCGAGTGCTTCGAGTATCTTTTTATTACCTTCAATAAAAATATCTGAAGAAGCAATTACAGTTTTCAATGCAATAAAATCTTTAATATCTTGTGCATTTGAGCTTGTGATTTCCTCAAAATGATGTGACCATGTGCGGTCAAAATAATTTGAATGATTGCGTTTACCATGGAGTTTACGCCCTGAAAGAGTAGCCATAGCATCTGCGCAATACAAATAATCACCATTGAGATTGCCAATCTCAATATCTATGTTGCTATAATGGCGCTTCAATGTGTCAATTTCGGTTTCAGGAACGTAGCAATATGTCTTCGGACCCGGTTGATATGAATCCAAAGTACCTAGTGCATGCTCTAAATTATCAGTAATTGGTAACATATACTCAGTCTTGCCTTCTTCAACTTCTACTCGGAGAAACAGGCTATTATCACTGACAGCAAATTCCGTAGGCCACATATCACGCCACAACAAAACTGTACCAAATACATAGTCGCAGAGCCTGGAGTAAGTATGTGTAAACAACGACTTTACATTTGATGCATTATCAAGCGTCAATCTATTAAATTCCAGCATGGAAAAAGAAACACCCCTTTTATTCATAATTTAATTGGATATTAGTATAGCACACATATGCGAGAATGGACAGAGTTTAGTAAAATTCATAATTAGTCATACTCATACCCCATTGCTGCATCAGGCTGCAATGGGGTATGACAAATTCTTTTATTATGGTGATTTATAACGCTAATATTTTATTGCTATTGACTTATGCCAACGCAGAAAGTGGAAAAGTTAACATATTGTTCACAATAAATGTAGAAAAGATTGGAGAAATTCAACCCTAACGCTGAATGATATATGATAAAATTAGTCCATATTTATAATGTATGAAAATGTGTAAATAAATGCAAACTTTTGGAGGAAATGATATGTTTATTGCAAGCAAAACAAAGACCAAAATAAAAAATCGGATAATAACATTGATAACTGCGATTATGTTGTTGATTTCGATGATGTCGCTAACAATCTTTGTAGTGGCTGAAGAATTGGACTACAGTCAAGCTGAAGCATTGGCAGAACGCACATCAATCTCAGAACCGGTGTCTGAGCCTGAGGTAGAAATAATACTTGAGCCGGAATCCGAAACAGAACAGTCAAATACAGGCGAAAGTTTGGATGAAAGTAGCTATAGTGAAAATGGACATACAGCTGAAGAAGCATCGAATTGTGACGGAACACAAGGATCCTCATCTAATGATGTGTATAATCATATTGATTATAGCGAGTATGATGAAGAAGGCGATGAAGAGTATGGAATAGCCAATATTTTATATGCGGACGAATTTTCGTTACATACTCCATATGGATTGACAACTACGCATATAGTTTCTACGGAAGCCGGATTAAGAGATGCATTAGCTAGTACTGCAAACCCACTAGTTGTTCGATTAGAAAACGGTTTTAATTTTACCGGAGCATTTTTCCCTGTTACAACTGGTCCTGCCACTAGAGAAGTGCACCTATATAGTGATACATATGATGCTTTTTCAATTACAAGAACAGGTGGAGCAGGACGACATTTTAATGTTACCGGAAGTCGGCAATTACATTTATATAACGTAACATTGACAAGACCGGGACCAAATCTTACAACCTCAAGCGGTGGTGTGTTTGTAGGAGATAATGGACATCTTCATTTACATGCGGGAAGCACTATAAGTAATAATCGCGCAAACCTCGGTCCAGCCGTTTATCTATCATCTGCCGGAGGCGTCTCAAGGCTGACGATGCATGACGGTTCTGTAATTAGGAATAACCATTCAACCGCAGGTGTCGGTGGAGGTGGTGGTGGAGGTGTGCTTGTTTCAAGTTCTGCTGTATTTACCATGCTAGGTGGTGAAATAAAATACAACACTGCGGCCAATACCGGTGGAGGTGTTCAAGTTGCTCAACACGGAGGAGGAGCGACCAGAGCTAGGTTTTATATGTCAGGTGGAGTAATACGCGACAACAGGTCAACAAGTTCTGGTGGAGGTGTTCATTTGAATACCAATGGTGAATTTCACATGAGCGGCTACTCATTGATATATAATAATTCTGCCGGTGGTGGTGGCGGTGGTGCCATTAGGATTTATAGAGTCAATGCCGGCAGTGCTGGCGCATTTAGCGAAGTTACGATAAGTGGCAATGCTAGAATTATCGGAAACAGCACTAATGTCACAGGTGGTGCTATTAGCGTAGCTGGAAGTGGGCCCCAAAACCATTCAATTACAATAAGTGAAAATGCGCTAATCTCCGGCAATACAGCAGGGGGTAATGGTGGTGCAATCTTTATAAGTCAAGCTCTTGTCGGAAGTGGTCAACAAGGTAGACTTACAATTAACGGTGGTAGCATAGTAAATAATACGGCGAATAATGGTGGTGCTATCTGGGTCAACATGGCGGCGGCAAATTTCCCAACAACACCGGCAGTTCTTCCAAATCCATCAGCAAGAATAAGCATTTCTGAAGAAGTAAGATTTGAAGGTAATGTTGCGCGAAACGGCATTCTTATAGACGAGTTATTAGCACAAAGTAACGATAGCGTTATTCCAGGATTACCAGTAAGAGACACTGTAAGTGTGGATCATGATTATTGGATTGGTGTAAATCCGGCTACAGGTGTGGGTGAGAGACGCGCGCATTTGTTTAATAATAATGATTTGAATATTAGAAATGGGATAGCTATTCGTCCTGTAAAATTTGAAGTGCTTGGAACTGCAAGAGATGACAGTGAGTTAACCGCATTTGTCACGAGAGTAGCTCGTGCAGGTACAGGTGTCGGAAATTTTGTTGATGCTGACATAGAAATATATAGTGGTACACCGGTTCCTGTTCGCACTGAAGCTGCCCAAACATCTCAAGTACGGCATGAGGTAGCATACTATCCATGGAACACTACAAATCCATGGCATGCAGGACCAGCCGGTACGCCGGACAGAAACTGGCGGACGGGTGAAGCAGATGCTGCGGGTACAATTATATCCAACCCAAGTTCAGTGTTGCCAACACGGAATATTCCATTGATAGCTAATAATTTAATTGCATATCAAACAACCGTAGAAATATACTATATATATCACGATATAACATTTAATGTTAGCCCGACCATAGGTGCAACTCTGATTGAGGGTGAGCAGAGGGGAACATCAATTACGAGAACTTTGCGTGAAAGCAGATCCGGAGGTACCTTTGAAGATGGTGCCCCTATAGGAACTCCACCAATAATTGAAAAAACAGCAGGCTGGATATTTTTAAACTGGACCCATAATGGTGCTATAGTGTCTACAGATAGGTATGCTCCTGAAATAGCGAATATGCCTGTTACTGGACCGATGACATTTACAGCTAACTTTGTGCCAGGTCTTACACTTGAAAATGTGCCTTCAGGGCTAACTCACACCAATCAAACCGGTGCAACAACTGACGGATCACTAATGTTTGATGGCGACGTAAATCCTGTAACAGCCGGTACATTTGTAGTCTTATCTGCGGGTACTGTACCTGAGAGTCATTATTTCTTGGGATGGTATCGGGGTACAGAAGCTCCACCGATTGGAACTTATGTACAGACATTGGATCAAAATAACTTTACAGCTTTGAGCTTTCATACTTTTATTATGCCTTACGAAGGTCTTCAATATTTTGCGCTGTGGGGTGCGCGTAACATAGTGGGTGCCTATGAAGCACAAATAACCTTCCATGCCTATGGTGAGGGTAGATTTGCAACAGTTGAAGATGATCTCTGGTCATGCGAAGATGGTACATACATAGTAATACCTATAGCCTTTGATAGACCAATTGATTTAAGAAGAGTAGTAACTTACATAGATGGAATAGATGATGTAGGAGCATTTGCCTTTTGGGGCTGGTTTACAGATGCACGACTGGATTATTCAAACCGCACAAGAGGAAACTATCGTAGACCTATAGTGGGTGAATCAGGCTGGGATCAAATTAGAGTAACTATTCCGGCAACAGGTGCACAAGTATCAGCTGGACCATTCAGCCGTACACAGTTTGCAGATTTTGCCGGAGGAGCAGACGCTTACAACTTCGACCTATATGCCATTTGGTCATTATGGGGCGATGTTGATGATAATGACCGAGTAGATATCGACGATATTGACTCAATGAGAAGAAACATAATAGGTTTAGTACCACGTCTTCCAATGAACGCAGCACCTGGTGATGTTTACCGTGATGAAGTGTTAGACATTGACGATATAGATACATTGAGACGAAATGTAATAGGTCTTATCCCACGTCCAGTAATGGGTCAACGACCTGGAACCAGAGCAACCCCGGTAACAGCAGTGCTTGCAACAACAGCATTTGTAGAAGAACTTATTTCTGAAACTAGAGTTGACATCCCGGCAGTATGGAGTATATCTTACGAAGAAATACCAGCAAATGCTGAATATGTAGATGTGCGTGTACGCTTGGATCAAATCCCAACAGGTGGTTTATATGGAGATGGAATAAGTGCGGCAGTGTTCGGCTTCCATTATGATTCTCGGTTCTTAGGTAATCCACGACGAGTTGGAAATGTGAGCGATTTTGATTTC